>JBILBC010000044.1:0-9491 GCA_044353885.1 Candidatus Planktophila sp.
GAGCCATAGGAAGAAAGATACCCGCTACCTATGAACTCTAGGTAACGGGCATTTTTCTTACTGAAGATTTAGAGCGATGGAGCAGAGCCTAAAGTGACCTTGAAAGTCTTACTTCCACCAGTTGGTAGGTCTGCCACAATCGTGACAACCGCACCTGGTGCATAAGAACGGATTCGAACGATTGCTGTATCAGTATCAACAATCTTAAATCCATCCATGCTTCGAATAATTGCTCCAACGGGAATCCCAGCTTTTTCAGCACCTTCATTGGCACTCAGACGAGCGATTTTTGCTCCACCTGCTGTGTATGTTGGATCGAAGTAGACGCCAAGAACAGGACGAGTTGATTTACCGGTAGCAATAATTTCCTCAATGACGCGCTTTGCCTCATTGATAGGAATTGAGAAGCCAAGTCCAATAGATCCACTTGTTCCACCACTGGAGAGCGTTGCAATAGCTGAGTTCACTCCGATGATGCGACCTTGAGAATCAATAAGCGCACCCCCTGAATTACCAGGGTTAATTGCAGCATCAGTTTGGATTGCATTCACGTATGACTGCGCAGCTTCGGATCCAGTTGATACCGGGCGATTAAGTGCAGAGATGATTCCGCTTGTGACAGTACTTGCAAGTCCAAGAGGTGAACCAATAGCTAAGACTGGATCTCCAACGCTGACCTTGCTGGAATCACCCAATGTTACAGCTGGCAAGTTACCCATCTGAATTTGAAGCACTGCAATGTCATAGCCAGGATCTCTTCCAATAATCTTTGCTGGGTATTGATTGCCATTGGAAAGTTCAACTTGGATAGTTGCCGCAGAGCCAGAAGTGTCTATGACGTGGTTATTGGTGATGATGTAGCTCGAAGTCGAGTTGCTCTTATAGATAGAGCCTGAACCTGTTCCACTTCCACTTGAAGCGCTCACGGATATTGAGACAACCGATGGTGTGACAAGTGAGGAAATAGCCTTGGTGTTCATTCCATTGCCACCGATTTCAACGAGTGTGCGGCTGGAAGAACATGTGCCTGTTGTGGATAGGAAGAGTGCTTGGGTGCGATTATCGGCACATGCTTTAAGAGTGCCTGTTGGTGGGGTTATTGCAGCAGTTGCAATAGAACCTGCAAGGGCTGCGCCTACGATAAATGCTGCAACTACTTTGACGTTTAACTTCATTTTTCTCATACCCGTAATCCTGCCTCTACTTCCTGAGAGTTCCCTGTAATGTAAATGTGTAGACCTTTAAGCTTCAACAATCCATGCACCGCTAACGGCGACTTTGACCTTTGCAAGCGGGGTCTCGGCAGGCCCACTCACAGGGCTAGCGCTCTTGAGTGGATCAAATTCGGCGGCGTGGCATGGACACTTCAATCGCTTGGAAGATGCGTTATAGGAAACCGTGCACCCTTGATGTGTGCAGATTGCAGAGTAGGCAAAGACTCCACTTTTGGTGCGAAAGAGAATCGCTGGAATACCTTGTGATGAGTGGATGAAGTTATAGGTCTTTCCAACTTTCATATCTGCCAACTTGATAATCTGTTTTCCAGTTGCCTTAGATGTTGATTTTGCAGAATTTGATGCAGCAGTTGCCTGAGGAAATGCTCGTCCTGCAAAGGATGCAAGCACTGCAAGAGATGCGATGACGCCAGTGCGAATAGCTCCACGGCGCGCGATATTAAAAGATGGCATACGACGATTTCCAATCAGTAGTAGTAAATATGCAAGCCACAATATTGCGTAGGCGCTATCACCGGCTAAGAAGTATGGGGTTGTGTTGAAAGAACTGGAGAGCCAGAGCCCTGTTGCCATGGCAAAGCCACCGAAAGCAGCGCTATTGGGTGCAACATATAAGAGTGTTGCAAATCCAATTGCGAACTCTGCAAGCATCACGAAGGCGCCAACAAGGGCTGCGCGTTCAATTGTGTAGTCAAGCAAGAAACCAATAGGTGAATTTTCTGCAAAGGCAGCCAGTTGCGTTCCGATATAGGTAGGTGAACCTTGGTTAAGAAATCCGGGATCACTTGCCTTATGCCAGCCTGCATAGATCCATGTGGCTCCGAGAAAGAGACGCATGAGGCGAAGGGCGTTGGATTGAGATCGCCACGAGGTGGCGGCGCCACGAGTGATGCTGCGGAGCGAATTCATAAAGTTAGGGTAAAGCACCCCCGGCTAAATGGCTCCCTGACTTGGATTCGAACCAAGAACCTGTCGATTAACAGTCGACTGCTCTGCCGTTGAGCTATCAGGGAATGTAACGGGCGCAACTCTACCGCAGGGTCTAACGCCTGCCAAAATGAGGGAGAAACACGCGAAGTTAGAGCGAACCAATCGAGAGTTCATGAAGCCCACGTTTCTGGGTTTCAAGGGCTACTAAATCAGCGAATGCACCGTTGTATTGCTCAACATTTTCAACGGGATTAAGGCGCTGCAAACTCGATTTGAGATCTGCAATCTTGCGACTGACCAAAACTTCTCGCAGGCGAGCAACAATACTTGCAACATATTTATCTGAGACTGCGCCGTCTGTGCGCACCGGTTCAACAGAGAGCTCTGTGAAGAGCTGACGCATTCTTTCATCACTCACATTTTCAAGCAGTACGGCTTCAGTCCCAAATGAATCGATGATGCGACGAAGTTCACGATAAGCAGGATGAGTAAATGCATCCTCCTCAATAGTCTTCCAATCAAGGACAAGTCCTGGCATCTGTAGCTTTGCTTTGAGAACTTCACGCTCGAGCATCAACGTTGGCTCATTGGGATTTGGTCGCCATGCAGTATCTGATGTGGGCGCATCAACTGGTGCAGCACTTGTTGTGACCTTCTTCAGTGCGCTATTGACTGCCGCTGTCACAACTTCAGTCTCTGTACCAAGCCACCCAGATAACGATTTAATGTATTCAGGACGAAGTGATTTATCGCGAATGGCGGCAACTAAGGGTGCTGCAGTATTGAGAGCATTGACGCGACCTTCAGCTGTTGTCAGATCATGTTTTTTCAGCTCTGTGCGAATAGCAAACTCAAAGAGTGGAACTCTCTTTGCGATTAGATCACGCAGTGCAAGATCGCCCTTATGTTGGCGTAGATCGCAAGGATCCAGGCCATCTGGTTCAACGGCTACAAATGTTTGTGTCACAAACTTCTGATCATCGCCAAATGCCTTCATGGCAGCTTTCTGTCCTGCCGCATCACCATCGAATGTGAAAATGACTTCACCACGGAATGTGTCGGCATCCATGAGCAGGCGACGAATAATGCGGATGTGATCATCGCCAAATGCCGTGCCACATGTGGCAACAGCTGTAGTAATTCCAGCTAGGTGACATGCCATCACATCGGTATAGCCCTCAACGACTACTACCTGACGGTTTTTAGCAATATCTTTCTTTGCCATATCAAGGCCATAGAGCACCTGTGACTTCTTATAGATAGGAGTCTCAGAGGTGTTGAGATACTTAGGACCTTGATCTTCTTCATCGCTAGCTAACTTGCGAGCACCAAATCCAACGATGTCTCCTGAAATATCTTTGATCGGCCACATGATGCGATTGCGGAACTTATCAATGGGGCCGCGCTCACCCATCTTTGAAATTCCTGCCTCTTCTAACTCTTCAATGGTAAATCCTGCTGCGCGAAGATGTTTGGTAAGGCCATCCCAACCATTCGGTGCATATCCCACACCAAATGTGACACACGCAGCCTTATCAAATCCGCGTTTAGTCAGAAGATCACGTGCATGGGAAGCATCAGGAGATGAGTTCAATAACTCTTGATAGAACTTTGCAGCTGCAACGTGGGCAGCATAGAGACGTGAACGCTGTGAAGTTGGTTGAGCAGGCCCACCTTCTTCATAGCGCAATGTGTAACCAATTTGGGAGGCAAGTCGTTCAATAGTTTCGGTAAAGGAAAGGTGATCTGTCTTCATCATAAAGTCGATGACATCTCCGCCAACGCCACAACCAAAGCAGTGGTAGTAATTCTTTGATGGAGTCACATGGAAAGAAGGTGACTTCTCATCATGGAAAGGACATAAGCCCTTCTTCTGTCCCCCGCCAGCATTTTTAAGAGCAACGCCGGCTGCAGTGACTACTTCATCGATATGTGCATGTTCGCGCACATAAACAATGTCATCTGCCTTGATACGACCGCTCATGTTCCTACCTTACCTACGCGCCGAAAGGTGTGCATGGAGTGCATATGCACCGGGGTCAGTCAGGCTGGCAATCTGGTCCACCACCACGCGAAGGCGCTCTGAATCTGTGCTCGCCACTTTCCAATCATCTTCAAAGATGGGATCGAGTTCCTTGGGAGCAGCCTCAAAGAGCATATCCACAAGTTCATGAATAACTATCTGTTGCTTTGCATAACGCTCCTGTGACGCAGCTGCATTGATGAGGTAGTGGCCAGCAATCGCTTTGAGGAAATCTACTTCAATCTTCTGCTCGCGTGGAATCTCAAGGTTTGCGCTATAGCGCGTAAGAGGTCCATCGCCATGGACCTTTCGTGTTTCAAGCTCTGCAGCTAAGACGAAGCGGCCAATCAACTGTGAAGTTGTATCTTTCAAACGAGCAAGGGCTCGGTGTGTGCGATCAAAGCTTGTCGGCCAGCAGGTGAGGTTCTGTAAGCGAGTCAGCGCTGCCACAACTTCTTCCTTACTTGCATCACTTCCATAGCCACTGACCATCTCTGAGTAGAGAATGTCGAAATCTCTATCAAAGTTCTTTACAGTGACTTGTCCTGCAAATATCGCATCCTCTAAATCGTGGACTGAGTATGCGCAATCATCAGACCAATCCATGATTTGGGCTTCAATACATTTACGACCAATAGGTGCACCTTCGCGAACCCAATGAAAGATATCTGTGTCATCGTCATAGACACCAAACTTACGAGGATTCTCAGCACGCGCCCACGGATACTTGGTGGCAGCATCTAACGATGCACGAGTCAGGTTTAGTCCCAGGCTCTTGCCATGGCTATCGACAGTCTTTGCTTCGATACGAGTAAGTAATCTAAATGATTGCGCATTGCCTTCAAATCCACCGCACGGTGCTGCAACTTCAGCAAGTGCTTCTTCACCATTGTGACCAAAAGGTGGATGGCCCATATCGTGTGACAGACATGCAGTCTCTAGAAGATCAGGATCTGCGCCCAATGATTCACCGAGTTCGCGACCAATCTGTGCGCACTCCAGTGAATGCGAAAGACGTGTGCGCTGAAAATCATTCTCCCAAGGAACAGCTACTTGAGTCTTTGCAGCGAGGCGACGAAGCGCCGCAGAGTGGATAACGCGTGCTCGATCGCGCATAAATTCTGTGCGGCCCGGGCGCTTTGCTGGTTCATCCAGGAAGCGCTCTTGATCTGATGCGCTGTAATTACTGGATGAGCTCATGCACATACCTTACAAGTCCACTATTACCCAGATGATCTGAGATGTGAATGCCTCGGCGACCTAACGTTATATAGGAAAGATACGCCCCTGCTTCGCGAATCAAATATCTCATGCGTGATTTCTCAAGAGTATTAGGTCCGCTCTGCACCGGTGAACATGTTGCCACTGCCCCTAAATCATTTGCCATCGTCATAGCACGCTGGCAGTGATAGGGATCTGTTGCAATGATGACGTTATAAATCTTGAGTGAGCGCATCTCTTTAATGTATGCACGAGTCTGACTCAAGGTATCGCGGCCGACCGGAAGTGCAATCACTCTGTTCTTTGAAACCCCATTGCGTGTAAGCCAATACTTTCCTGCTGCAGCCTCGGTTGTGCGATCTCCTGGAGCGCCTGCGCCAACGGTAATAATGAATGGTGCATAGCCTTTATCGTGAATGCGCTTTGCTTCAAGTAGTCGTGCCAGCAATACCTCACCTGGTGCACCGTTAAGTTGCGCAGCACCTGGCACCACAATGACTTCAGCTGTCGTGCGAAAGGTTGGGTTCTTTGCAGAGTTCCATGTAACAAAGAGTGCATACGTTGGAATGATGATTACGACTGCAAGGATGAGTGAGATAACTCGGCGGATTAATTTAAACATTACCCACCTGAGAACATATCTTCAACATCAAGATGGATCATTTCATCGGGGTCATTAAGCCAGCCATCAGGCAAGGTAGGCGGACGACCACTGCTTGTGCGACCACGTGGCTTATCGCCAATCTCAACCGGATATGGCTGATCATCGAGTTGATCCAGTAATGAACGAAGCTCTTTCAGTGAACCAACCATGCCAAATTGACGGCGTAGCTCTGAATGAACACTGAAACCTTTGAGATACCAAGCCATGTGTTTGCGTAGGTCGCGGCATCCTCGATCTTCAGATTCAAAGTAATCAACAATCAATTCACCATGGCGGAACATCACTTCACGCACTTCGTGAAGAGTAGGCAATACGCGCTTATCTCCACCATTAAATGCATCAACTAAATCTGCAAATAACCATGGACGCCCCAGGCACCCGCGGCCCACAACAACTCCAGCACACCCTGTTTGGCGCACCATTTCAACGCCATCGGCGCCCGACCAGATATCACCATTGCCAAGGACAGGAACTCCCGTTGGCTTTAGGTGCTCCACCAAGTTCGCAATCGCAGACCAATCTGCTTTGCCTTCATACATCTGCTGCGCAGTTCGTGCATGCAGTGCAACCCATGCAACGCCAAGGTCGGCTGCAGACTTTGCCGCCTCTAAATATGTGTGATGGTCTGTATCAATACCAATGCGCATCTTTACCGTCACAGGTATTCCATAGGGCTTTGCATTCTCGACTGCTGCCTTCACGATTTCACGAAAGAGATTGCGTTTAAAGGGAAGTGCTGCTCCCCCGCCTTTGCGAGTAACTTTTGGAACCGGGCAACCAAAGTTCATATCGATGTGATCTGCTAAATTTTCGCGGCCAATCATCTTCACCGCTTCGCCCATATGGTGGGGATCAACGCTATAGAGCTGGACAGAACGTGGCCATTCACCAGCGCCAGGTTCAATCATGCGCAGTGTTTCAGGAATGCGCTCTAGTAGCGCGCGAGCTGTGACCATCTCAGAGACAAAGAGACCAGCGCCTTGTTCGCGACAGAGCATGCGAAAAGCGGCATTGGTAATTCCAGCCATCGGTGCAAGCACCACAGGAGGGTCTACTAGGTGAACTCCATCTTTGAGCGGGAGTTGAAGCGGCTCTAGCAGCCGAGTAGTCGTGGCGCTAGCCATGCTTCTACTTGATCAATGCCGATGCGCTCTTGCGCCATTGTGTCGCGATCGCGAATGGTTACTGCTTGATCTTCCAACGTTTCAAAGTCGATGGTGATGCAATACGGCGTACCGATTTCATCTTGGCGACGGTATCGACGACCAATAGCTCCTGAATCATCGAAATCGATATTCCAGTTCTTACGCAACTGCGCAGCAAGATCGCGCGCCTTAGGAGAGAGGTCAGCATTACGTGAAAGAGGGAGAACAGCAGCTTTGACGGGAGCTAAGCGGTGATCAAATTTCATCACAGCGCGCTTTTCCATCTCACCCTTTGCATTGGGTGCTTCATCTTCTGTGTATGCATCCATCATAAATGTGAGCGTGCAACGATCTACACCTGCTGCAGGTTCGATCACAAAGGGAGTCCAGCGTTCATTCTTCTCTTGATCAAAGTAGGAAAGATCTTTACCTGAGGCTGCTGAGTGAGCCTTGAGGTCGAAGTCTGTGCGGTTTGCAATACCTTCGAGCTCGCCCCATTCAGTTCCATTGAATTCAAACTTGTACTCAATATCTGCTGTGCGCTTTGAGTAGTGCGATAACTTCTCTTTTGGATGATCATAGATACGTAGGCGATCAGGATTGATTCCAAGATCTGTATACCAAGCAAGACGGGTATCAATCCAGTATTGGTGCCACTCTTCATCAGTTCCTGGAACTACGAAGAACTCCATCTCCATCTGCTCAAATTCACGAGTACGAAAGATGAAGTTACCTGGTGTGATTTCGTTACGGAAAGACTTTCCGATCTGGCCAATACCAAAAGGTGGCTTCTTACGTGATGTTGTCATCACTTGATCAAAGTTAATAAAGATTCCTTGCGCAGTCTCTGGGCGAAGGTAGGCAAGACCTGACTCATCTTCAACAGGTCCAAGGTATGTCTTAAGAAGACCAGAGAATTGCTTCGGTGTTGTGAATTGGCCCTTATTGCCACATGCAGGACAGTTCATATCTGCAAGAGATGCTGGTGCCTTTCCATGCTTTGCTTCATAAGCTTCCTCTAAATGATCTGCGCGATAGCGCTTATGGCAAGCAGTACATTCGGTAAGCGGATCGCTAAATGTTGCAACGTGTCCTGATGCTTCCCAGACTTCGCGAGCCAAAATAACTGACGAGTCGATGCCGACAACATCTTCGCGGCCCATCACCATGGATTTCCACCATTGGCGCTTAACGTTATTTTTGAGCTCTACGCCGAGTGGGCCGTAATCCCATGAAGCGCGAAGGCCTCCATAAATTTCTGATGAGGGGAATACAAATCCACGACGCTTTGAGAGCGAAACAATATTTTCTAAACGGTCTACGGCCATTTCAAATCTCCATCCGGCTGGCTGTCGGCGAATAACAACGGTCGTTGCAATCGTCTTCTTAGTTTACTCGTAGGCCCCAGGCTCATCGATCGCACGAGCAAGCACTGGAATTGCTTCTAACTTTGCTCGCGTTGAACTCAGCGCTCTGCGATAGGAACCCACGTTCTCCCATTCGGTGGTCAGCACCCACAACGTCGGTTCATCAAGATTCTGGCCGACAGAGCCTGACTTAAATCCGGTCGCCTCCGAGAGCACCGCCTTGACCGCCTCGAGCTCAGCGCGAAAATCCACTGCGCCCTGTAGCGGAACCTGAAAACGAGCGATAGCGAGCATGGTCCCAAGGGTAGGGGGCAGGGGTATGGAAATGACAATCATTTTCATTTGTGCTACCTTCTGACCATGAATACAGCCATAGTCCTCGCCGCCATCACCGCACTTGCAACAACTGCAGGTGGATTTCTCGCCATCAAAGCTAAGGATCGATTGCACTTAGTACTCGGTCTTTCTGCAGGTCTCCTGCTTGGTTTGGTCGCCTTTGATCTCCTTCCTGAAGTTTTCGAATTGGGAAGTAGCGAACTTTTAGGTGCGCCCGCTGTATCTGTGGCTTTGATTGCTGGCTTCTTACTCTTGCACTTCTATGAGCAACTCTTCGGTTCACACGAACCAGCAGAGTCAGATTACGGACATGATCACAAGCACGCATCAAGTGTTGCGGGTTCACTCGGCGCACTTGCGATGGGTGGGCACGTATTCCTTGATGGCCTGGCGCTCGGCGTTGCATTTAAGGTCAGTTCAGATTTAGGAATCGCAGTCTTTATCGCTCTCCTTGTCCATGCATTTAGCGATGGACTTAACACTGTCTCATTCCTTATCAAGAGCGGTAAGTGGGGCAAGAAGGGAATCTGGCTACTTGGAGTCGATGCGATTGCACGAATAAGCGGCGCA
>JBILBC010000005.1:0-32346 GCA_044353885.1 Candidatus Planktophila sp.
AGCCCAGGGTGTCCAAAAGGCAGTTCCACGCAGTCTCATATGCCACCTTCGATGTAATCTTGAAATTGATTACATAATCGACAATATCGATGATCTCCTTATCGTAGGCAGCGTTCGATGTGGCGATATGTGATGACATGTGGATTACCGTTTCTCTATCGGGATAAAGGTGAGATCTTCAGGGCCTGTGTAATTAGCGCTGGGTCTAATGATTTTATTATCAATGCGCTGTTCAATCACATGCGCTGCCCACCCTGTTGTGCGGGAGATGACAAAGATAGGTGTGAATAACTCGGTAGGTATCTTCATCTGGTGATAGGCAACAGCTGAGAACCAATCCAGGTTAGGGAACATATTCTTAATCTCCCACATCACAGATTCAATCCTTGCAGCAATCTCATAGAGCGCTGTGCTGCCCTGATCAAGAGATAGCTCTTGTGCAATCTTTTTAATGATGACATTACGCGGATCAGAGACGGTATAGACGGGGTGGCCAAAACCAATGACTACCTCTTTATTGCCAACGCGAGCTCTGATATCAGCTTCGGCTTGATCGGGGTTGGCATAGCGCTCTTGAATCTCAAGGGCCACCTCATTTGCCCCGCCATGCTTAGGTCCGCGCAGCGCACCGATAGCACCTGTAATAGCTGAGTAGATATCAGAGTTTGTTCCAGCAATCACACGGCCTGTAAATGTTGAAGCATTAAATTCATGTTCGGCATAGAGAATAAGTGAGGCATGCATGGAATCAATCCAGAGCTTGCTCGGTGCTTTTCCATGGAGTAGATGGAGAAAATGTCCTCCGATGGAGTCATCATCTGTGACAACTTCAATGCGTGTGCCGCTATGAGCGAAGTGATACCAATAAATCAAGGCCGAGCCCATTGATGCGATCAATGTGTCGGCAACCTCTTTTGCATCCATCTCATTGTGATCAAGTGATTCAGGTGCCACGCAACCTAGCGCTGAAACGACTGTGCGCATAACATCCATCGGGTTGGCAGTTGCTGGAATCTGTTCAAGAATTGTTTTCACAGATTGCGGCAAGTCACGAAGAGTCTTTAATTTAGCTTTATAGGCGGCAAGCTCTGATTTTGATGGCAAGGTGCCATGGATTAATAGGTGTGCTACCTCTTCAAATTCACAGTGAGCAGCTAAATCTGCAATATCAAAGCCTCGGTAATGCAGATCATTGCCGCTCTTGCCAACGCTGCAGAGTGCAGTATTGCCTGCCACAACGCCAGAGAGTGCAACAGACTTCTTCGGCTTAAATTCGACCATAGTGCTCACCCTCTATTTCTTGGCGAAGTTCTACTTATCTTTATCGAGCTTATCGAGACGTTCTTCGTACTTGTAGTAGTCAATGCTTTGATAGAGCTCTTCACGAGTCTGCATGGTTTCCAATACCCCCGCCTGAGTTCCATCGCGGCGAATTGCCTCATAGACATTTTCTGCAGCTTTATTCATCGCCCTAAATGCTGAGAGGTGTCATGCCAAATTCAGTGATGTTGGCAAGGATTGGCTGCGATGTAGCCTGACTAAACTTCTTAAAGTCATCAAGAGTGGTAATTGCTTCAGGAAAGATCAGATCAGCACCTGCCTGGATATAGGCGTGCACGCGCTCCAAGGCAGAGTCGATTCCTTCGATAGCGATTGCATCTGTGCGAGCAATAATTGCAAAGTTTTCATCTGTGCGCGCATCAACTGCAGCCTTAATACGCTCAACCATCTCTGATTGAGAGACAACCTCTTTATTGGGGCGATGGCCACAACGTTTTGCACCCACCTGATCTTCAATATGCATTGCGCCAGCACCTGCCTTAATCAAATCTTTGACTGTGCGAGCGATGTTATGAGCTGATGTGCCAAAGCCGGTATCGGCATCTACTAAGAGCGGAAGATCGCAGACGCTAGTTATGCGGCGCACATCTGTCAGAACATCATCCAGAGTTGTTATTCCAAGATCTGGAATTCCGAGTGAGCCAGCTGCTACTCCACCACCTGAGAGATAGATTGCTTTATATCCTGCGCGCTGGGCAAGCAGTGCGTGATTGGCGTTAATGGTGCCAACAATTTGAAGCGGGTTCTCCTCCGCTAAAGCTTTACGAAATCTAGCTCCAGCAGATGAAATAGCCATGTCTTAAGTATAACTTCCTTCTCTCTATATGCAAGAGAAATTTTAGTTATATCCCCTTTCCAATAGTCAGTGTGAGTTGATTACTCTTTTGCAAAGGAGAACCAATCAAGATTACCAAGTGAATCACCCTCGCCTCTAAAGACGAGATAAATATCCTCTTCTCCCCCACTGTTATTAAGTCGAGTTGAAAAAGATCGATAACCTTTCCATGCAAGAAAACCTGGTTCAAGAAGACATGTGCCAAGTAGTGGACCATCAACTGAATGTGAACGTATTTCAATTGTCATCTCAACAACAGGGGATGCATAGAAATGAATGAGCGCATTCTTAGGAATATTTCTTATCTTCGGGTAATACAGATAGGAGCCATCCTTGATCCGGGAAACATCAAAACCTAATCGTGGATTCTCACTCTTAGAGCAGTTATGTGATGCCATAAACCACTCAGCTTCAATCTTGTTCCACTGTGCATCGTATTGACCAACGCCCATCTCAACTATCAAACCATCGGTGACAATCTCACCATTGTCTCTGTAATGAATATAGGTAATTCCACTTGAGCGATGAACAAAGTGGGGATCAAATATTGTGAAGGCGTTGAAATTCTGGTTATTCATTGAGAAGAAGGAGCCGTGATCTGGGGATGCTCCAAAGTTACCTCTGAAGGTATAGGGGCCATAGAGATTTTGTGAGGTTGCATAGAAGGATGCCCACGTTAAGTAATACGTTCCATTGTGCTTATGTAGCGAGGCTTTATCGTCTGCATCATGATCTACCTCAATGCGCTGTGCTCGGCCCTTAATGGAGATCATGTCATCGCCCAGCTCGGCCATGAAGTAGCCGGCGCCTTCACCATATGCCCACGATGGACCGCCAAATAAAATATGTGCCGACCCATCGCTATCGATAAATACTGCAGGGTCATACTCAGCTGTTGTTGTCAGTGTTCCATCTAAGAGAGGTTTGCCGAGAGCATCAATAAAGGGACCGCCCGGTGCGCTTGAAGTTGCAACACCTGTTCTCTGATTTCCATCAGAGAAGTAGAGGAAGTACTTGCCATTTTTAGTAGCAGCATCGACAGCCCAGCATTGCTCTGAAGCTCCCATATAGAGATCTTCTGGGCGCAGAGTGGATTCCAATCGCCACTTCACTAAATCAGCTGAAGACCATATCTGCCAATCGTGCATGCGCCATAAGGTGTTATCGCGAGAGTAATCATGGGATGCATAGAGATAAGCACGCCCATTAAAGAGATGGATATGAGGATCACAGATACCGCGCGAGGCGATGATGGGATTTTTAAGGTGTGAAACTTCTAGCTCCATAGTTACAGAGAGCTACACATTCAGACTTAGCGCAGCTAAGGCGCCATTGACGATTGATCCGCTATCGAGATCATGGATTCGATAGAGATCTGCAATAGTTCCTGATTGACCAAAGGTGTCAACGCCCATTGCTACTTGTGGCATTCCTAGTGCTGAACCAAGCCATGACATCGCATGGGATGCGCCATCATGGACGGAGACAATCGGTGCACGCTCAGTAAAGATCGGACGTAGTGCGCCAGGAAAAGATGGCGTACTCGCTGTGCGAATTCCCTGCTTTAAGGTGCGCTGCCAGCTTCCATAGAGACGCCCTGGTGAAGTTACTTCTACAACGTGGGCGATAACTCCCTCTTGAGCAAGTTCTTGTGCGGCAAGGAGAACTTCAGGCATCACAGCACCAGTTGCAACCAGATGTACTACGGGTGCTTGCGAATCATCAAGTGAGACTCCAGGCGTATTGCGACCATCGACTAAACGGTATGCACCTGCAAGAACTTGGGTGCGAAGGAGGGCATCTCCCAATCGCTCACGCGCCTGCGCAAATGGACCTTGATCAATAGGGCGAGTGGTGAGTCTGAAATAGAAAGCGAGTTCACTAGGGCGCAAATCTGGAGTTGTATCGCTCTTATTTCCTGCAACATGTGCGATGGCATCACAGAGCATCCAATCCAATGCCTGCGCATAGGCAGGTTCCATCAGAACTACTCCTGGTAACTCCATTCCAACGGAGGGTGTAATTGTTGATTGGTGGGCGCCACCTTCTGGTGCAAGTGTCACACCTGATGGCGTGCCAGCAATAATAAATTTCGCACCTGAATACACGCTATAGATAAATGCATCAAGGCCGCGAAGTACAAATGGGTCATAGACAGTACCGATAGGAATAAGTGGTTGATCTGAGTGATCATGAGATAGACCAAGCATGCCAAGGAGCATAAATAGATTCATCTCACTGATGCCCAGCTCAATATGCTGACCTGTAGGACCTTCTGCCCATTTGAGCACAGGATCTTCATTCCAGCGACGTAACACTTGTGGGTGAAATACCCCAGTCTTATTAATAAATCCACCAAGGTTTGTTGATGTGGCAACATCGGGGGCAGTTGTGACTAAATACGGTCTGATTGCTTCATCGCGGCTGATCTCAGTTAATACGCGTCCAAAGACTTCTTGTGTGGAGATTAATCCGGTGCTCTTTGGATTAGTTGTCGTTGGAATTACTGCACTGATCTCTCGTGATTCACTTGCGCGCTTCAACGCTGCGCTGCGTTTCAAAAGATAGGTGCCGGCTGGAGTATCTACATCAAAGCCATCCCATTCATTATCTAAGCTCAAACCTAAGCCACTTCGCATCACATCGATTTGTTCAGTAGACATCTGCGCAGAGTGATTACGTGGGTCTCCAGCCATAGGAAGACCCCAGCCTTTAACTGTGTAGGCAAATACAACGCTAGGACGATCTGTTACCACATCACATGATTCAAAGGTCTCAATCAGCGACTCAATATTGTGTCCACCAAGATCGCTGAGAATCTCAAATAGCTGCGCATCAGAATATTGCTTCAGGTGCGCCTCCACTCCTGAAGGTGCGCCATCAAGGAAGCGAGCTCGCAGCTCTTCTAGTTTTTGTCCATAGAGAGATTGATACTGCTCATTAGGAATATCATCAAACCATTTCTTAAATGGCTCACTGCCAGTTGCTGAGAATGCTTTCTTTAGCTTGGAGCCATATTTGACTTCAGCCACATGCCATCCAGCTGCTTCAAATTGTGCTCTCCATTGTGCGATGCGGATGCCTGGAATCACTCGGTCAAGTGATTGACGGTTAAAGTCAACAACCCACATCACGTTGCCAAGTCCATCGGTTGCAGGATCTGCAACTGCCTCCCAGATATTTCCTTCATCAAGTTCTGCATCACCTATCAAGGCGATGAAACGAGAGTGTGCTCGTGCGCCAAAGTGAGCATCCACATAGCGTCTTGTCACACCTGCAAAGAGTGGAGCTGCAGCGCCTAATCCAACTGAACCTGTTGAAAAATCTACGATATCGGGATCTTTCGTTCTCGATGGATAGCTCTGTAATCCACCTGCGCTACGCAGCATCGTTAGATACTTCTTATCAAGATTTCCTAGAAGATATTGAATGGAGTGAAAGAAGGGAGATGAGTGAGGCTTAACGCTGACTCGATCTTGGGCGGTGAGGTGATACATATAGAGCGATGTCAGAATTGAGGACATCGAAGCACTTGATGCTTGATGACCTCCTACTTTAATTCCATCGTTATTGACTCGATCATGGTTTGCATGGTCGATCATTCGAACAGCGAGCCATAAGGCGCGAGATTGAATCTCCTCCAGTAGTGCGCAATCCTTTTCAGATATGCCCATGGCTATTTAAACTCCGCACGCACCGCAATTGCCAGGGCCTCATAATCTGCAGGGGTGTTATAGAGCTGACCTGATACGCGCATGAAGTACTGATCACAGGCAGTAGTGATGGGTACCTCTATCTTGTGAATCTCAGCAAACTTACGTTGCAGAGCAATACATCCATCGCGCCCGCCATCCATCTTATGAAGGCGAATGACTCCAAGGGGTAGCTCTTCCTCGCGTAGTTCATCCAGGCCAACACCGAGCTCTTTCATTACCAAATCTCGGCCGTATCGCATACGTGAAATATTTGCAGCGCGCACTCTCTTCCATCCAATTTTTTCATAAAACTCAATGGCGTAAGGTGCTGCAAGCCATGGACTTAAATCAACTGTGCCTAACATGTCCCATTGCAGGGGATATAGCTCATGATCTTGCCAAGAGACTATGAGTGGTCTCAACTTTTCTTGCCAGCGTTCTGCAACACGATAGACGCCGCAACCTAGTGGCGCCGATGCCCACTTATGAAGATTGCCAAACCAGAAATCTGCATCGAGCTTATCGAGATCTAAATCAAAGTTACCTGGAGTATGGGATGCATCGATTGCAATAGCTATCCCTTTCTCTCGACATAAATCACTGAGCGCCTGGATCGGGAAGGTGCGAGCAGTCGCCGATGTCACGTGATCGACAACAAAGAGGCGTGTGCGAGGCGTAAAGGATGCTTTGACGATTGCAATGACTTCTTCATCTGTAGCAAGGCGTGGAATGACAACGGTGACGAGTGTGCCGCCTGCTGCCTCAACTGCGCGCTGGACTGCATAAATCACAGCGCCATATTCGTGATCGAGGACTATTGCTTCATCGCCTGCTTTGAAAGGAAAACCTCTCATTGTGGTGCTTGCAGCCTCAGTTGTATTGCGCACAAGCGCAATCTGTTCAGGCTTTTGATTGAGGAAGGTGGCAACCTTTGCGCGCGCTTCCTGCACCTCGATCATTGCATGGCGAGCAAAGAACTTCACCGGGTTAAGTTGTACTCGATCTTGAATCTTCTTCTGAGCATCTTGCACCACAGTGGGTACTGCGCCAAAGGAGCCGTGATTACAGTGGCGAACGCTCTCATCTAACTTCCAGGCGCTTTTATACTCTTGAAGATCAAACTCCACGGTTAACCCTTCACAATTCCGGCAGTCAACCCTGAGATCATAAATTTCGACATGAGTGCGAAGATGAGAACTGTTGGGATGATTCCGATCATGACCGATGCGGCTAATCCGCCCCATTCGATGTAGTAGGCGCCGATAAATGAGCGCATCGCAACAGGGAAGGTCTTATTTCCATCTGAGTCAATAAGAATCATTGCTAAGAAGAGTTCATTCCAGCACTGCACAAAGGCGAAGATAAATGTTGCAGCAATACCGGGAAGGGCCACAGGAAATACCACTCTAAAGAGTGCGGTGAAGCGATTACATCCATCAATCATCGCTGCTTCATCTAGCTCTGGTGGGATGCGCTGTAAGAAGCCTCGGAGCATGATCGTTGCAAATGGAACCATGCCACCCACATAACACAGGGTTAGCCCAATCAAACTATTGAGTAGCCCCACCTTGCTGAGCAAGAGATAGAGAGGAGCCAGTGCAATAAGTGCTGGAATCATTTGAGTAACAAGGAAGACGAGCATGATTTGTGACTTGCCCTTAAATTTATAGCGAGCAAGTGCATATGCACCGAGTAAGCCCACAAAGATAACAAATGCAGCAGCTGCAAGTGCCACCAATAAACTGTTACGTAGATAGGTGCCAAAGGCATATTGGCTAAAGAGAGTGCGGTAGCTATCAAGAGTCGAGTTAGATTTAGGGAAGTAGATCTTCTGCGTTACCTCGCGCACGGGGCGAATTGAGGTCAGCGCCATCCAATACAGCGGAAATACAGTGAAAACCAACCACACTGCAAGAACTGTGAACTTCGTTCCTTTACCGAGAGCTTTCAACATTTATGACTCCTCCGACTCTTTTTCGAGGCGTGTTGCCAAGAGGTAGAAAACTGAAAAGATTAATAGAACGCTCAGGATTAGAAGTCCTAAGGCAGAACCACTACCCCAGTCTTGATCGTAGGTAATCTTCTGAACAAGCCACGATGAGAGAATGTGTGTCTGCTGATTCGGACCACCACTTGTCATACCGAAGATGATGTCTGGGAAGTTGGTAATCCAGATAACTCTCAGCAGGACAATGAGAATCAAGGTCTGTCGAATATAGGGAACTATCACTAAGACAAGAGTCTTAGATTTTCCACAACCATCTAGCTCAGCTGCCTCCAGCATCTCCTTGGGCACGCCTTGAAGCGCTGCAAGAATCATGATCACGAAGAAGGTCACGCCATACCAAATATTTGCAATGATCACAGCCGCCATTGCCCAGTTGGCATTTGAAAGCCATGGGATAGGAACATCAATAATTCCAGCCTTGAGCATCATGTCGTTGAGAACGCCTAGGTTGTCATCGAAGATCCACTTCCAGACCAATCCCATGAGAAAACCTGAAAGCGCCCAGGGAATGAAGATAATTCCTTGGTAAAGACCAGAGAAGCGAAACTTGGTGCGCAGATAGAGCGCAAGGCCAAAGCCGATGGTGAATTGGAAGAAGAGTGAGACTGTCACCCACAAAATTGAGTTCTGGATTATTCGACGGAAAGCTAAATCCTTGAATATCCCACGGAAGTTCTCAAAACCGTTATAGAAGATATTGCTCTGATCAAAAAGCTTGTAATTCTTAAAAGAGAGATTTGCAGTGGCAAAAACTGGATAGTAGATAAAGATTGCAACTAATAAGAGCGCTGGGAGTAAGAACCATAGAGGTGCAAGAACGTTCTGCGCACTCTTTCCATTCTTACGGGCAACTTTATGTATTGAACTCTTCACTGCGAAAATACCCCGGTTTCAATGATTCATATTTATGAAGTGTCAACGGTGGCTAGTAATTAAATTACTAGCCACCGTTGCTTTACAACTTCCGCTTCTAACTAAGCAGTTTTACTACTTGTTATAAGGGTTGATGCACTTTGTATCCCAGAATGAACCCCACGATTTGAGGGCATCTGATGTTGAAAGTGAGCCTGCCTGCATGTCCTTATCTGCCTGGGTGAAGAATTCGCCGTAGCAGGTTTGTGCGACATCTGAACCGTCAAGTTTAATTTCTTTCTTATCCTTGCCGATCTTGTCGTAGATAGCCCAAGCACCAGTCTTAAAGAATGGGTCTGATTCGGCTGTCTTTGTCACAGGACCAACACCATATGCGCGAGCAAATGATGAGTGCTGTGGGTCTGTTGTGATGAAGTCAAGGAAGTTAGTAGCGATGTTCTTGCACTTTGAAGACTGTGCAATTGACCATCCGCCACCGCTTACATCCTGAGCTGAGTAGCCTGTTGGACCCTTTGGCATTTGAGCCATGATCCACTTGCCACTGTCGTATGGAGCGAACTTCTCATCAACAATCTGGATAACTTCGTTATCCTGAATGAGGTAGTGAGCTACTCCATCAACAAAGCCCTGAACCATTTCTGGGTAACCCCATGAAACAGCTGCCTTTGGTGATGCTTCACGCCAGATCTGCATCATCAGATCAAGAGCTTCCTTCGACTTAGCACTGTTGAACATGCTTGTTGAAGTGCTCTTGTTCCAGTATCCGCCAGAGTTGAGATCTGGTGCGTTGTACGCACGGATTACGAAGATAGCCTGAGTAAATGATGCACGTGCTCCGCGCATTGCATACATCGAAGATGTTGCAGTGTTTGAAGACTTAGCAGCAAGAATGTCAGCCCATGTTGCAGTTCCGGCCTTAATCTTCTTGAGGACGGCAGGAGCTCCTGCAGCAATTGGTTCTGGGCGAACGAATGCAGCCTTTACGTAGTAACCATTTGGAACCATGTAGGTAGATTTCTTACCAAATAGTTCAGCCTGGAACTTGGAGTAGTCAGTTAAGCCAGCCCAGCCCTTGGTCTTTGAGAAATATGGATAGATATTTGCAAGCTGCTTAGCAGACATCGCTTGACCCAGGATTGCTCCTGCAGGTTCAACGATATCTACATTCTTAGCCTGTAGAAGCTGAGTGATCTTTGCAGGAGAGTCTGCTTGTGATGGAGAAATAATTTCTACCTTCACATTTGGATTCTTAGCTTCGAACTGACGTGCATATGCATTAAGCAGCGGTGTACGAGCTGGTCCAGCAAAGTACTCGATCAGACGAACTGTTACTGGCTTTGCCTTTGTTGGCTTACATGCCCATGTTGCATCTGCAGCAGAGCTTGAACCCATTGACAGAACGCTGATGACAAGTGAAGCAGCAGCAACTGTTGCAAAACCCTTGCGTGTAGCGCGTGAATTAATCACGTTTCTCCTCCTTGGTTAGATGGATATCCCTGGTAGTGCTTGAGATTGTCAGAAATGGTATTGAGTCACTCAAAAACAAACAAGGGGTTACCTGGGTCAATCCCCAATACCCCTGAGTAAATCCCACGTAGATGGGATCTGCCTATTCGCCCTCACGTTCAAAATGTTCCATAGCTAAATTGGCCTTCGAAATCTATGAAAGCAGCCATAGCCACCCCGCCTCATCACCTAGTGTGGGATAGCTCTAACGGCTCTAAGTAATTCAGTGACTACTTAGCGAGCGGTCCTAGGAGATAACCAGAGAGAGTTTCATTGGGATTACTTTGGCGGCCATGTTTGCCGTTAAAGGATGAGCTGCCATCCACACCGCAGATGCCACGAATTGGAGTTGAACCGCCTGGATGAGAGTTGATCCATTGGGTGAGGTTATAGACGTTGCCATTGATCACAGACCAGCAGCTTTGCGCTGAGTTATTTTTCTTCACATTTGCCATTGTGTAATCAGATTGCGTTGTTACTTCCGGTGACGGAGTTGGTGAAGCTTTTGCTGCTGGGGTTGCAGAGGCCTTTGGTGCCGGAGTATCTGCAGGCGCTGCGCCTCGCACCACTTCACCTTGGATCTCTTTCTCACCGACTGCGATTGTGATGGCAGCCTTTGCCCTGGAAGTTGCCACAAATTGATAGATACCAGCTTCAGCAGGTGCGTTATAGCGAGCGAGATAGAGATAGTTGGTACGGCCATAAGGCTCAAAGAATTTGGTGCGCTCAGTAAAGGTGATGATGATCTTCTTGCCTGTAGGTGATGTGATGACTAGTTGTGGAAGCAAAGTATTTTTTAAGGTGTTCTCAGGTTTCTTATCCACAATCAGATACTGCACCGCTACTTGATCGCCCTCTTTTAGCGCTGCTCGAAATGCTCTCTTCTGTCCTGACTTAGTGAAGTTGGCGCGGATAGCAAAAGAGATAGTGCCATCGACAAGAAGAGGGCCTGCGGCAGCAGTGGTGTCGGTATCGAGCAAGATGACTGGTTGATGTGCTGATGCTGGCGTTGCCAGAGAGATAGCCAGGGCGAATGCTAGGAGGGATGTGAGTCTGATACGCATATTCAAAGATTATTACGGGCGCTCCTAGCCTGCTCGTTGAAAACTCTGTGAATTACTTGTCAGTGGCGATCAGCGTTGGGGCTATGCGTAAAACTTGGCGTAGGCGATGGAATTACTCTGAGTTACCAAGGCCAAATAACTTTCCCGTGGGTGTGTCATTTCATTGATTTTCATATTTTCTCTCTGATAGAAAGAACCCCTCGGAAGTAAATCTCCGAGGGGTTCTTCTACTGTGAGGACTGAACTAGCTCTCGCTAGTCGAGTCGCCGTTAACGCGGCGGCTCTTTCTCATCCCCCTAGATGTCAGTGGGGGGTTCTAGCCTTCACTCATGTTCACATGGTTTCGGCATAGGGCAATCGATCGCGAATTAACCCAAATATTGGATGAGCATGAGCGGGTGCGCTCTGATGCATCTCTCATACGAGATTTCTTACTGCGAGTGCTTGCAGATAATCGTGATGGTGTTGAGAAGTTCAGTGATGAGGCGTTAGCAGATGCTGCATCCATTATTGAGCAGGTGGGTCCAGGTGCTTTCTATTGGATGACTGATATTGCAGCGCAGATGGTCACACTCTCTGAAGCAACTCTTCGAGGCTTTAGTACCAATGTCAGCGTTGAGCTGGGTGCTGCAGCAGATGCTGATTCGATCGTTGAGTTGGTTGTCAGGCTTCCTTAAGTTAGAGATAGATAAGAGTCAGGACACCTAGCGCAATAAGTATTGTGGCAACGATGATGGAGCGTCTCTTTCCTAAACGCTGTGGCAGACCATTAATCCCACTTTGTTGATCTTGATCCATATCTTTAATGACATTGATGAAGTGGGCAGCCATACCAAAGAGCGCTCCCCCGAGCCACATCCACACAGGTGGTGTGATCTCTTTAGAGATTGCAATCGATGATGGAAGGGCTGCAAATGCGATGGCATAGGCAAGTGGTGAGAAAGGTGAAAATTTAAGGTAGAAGTTATAGGCAAGGCCACATGCGATGCCGAGCATGTAAACAAGACCGCCATTGATGCCCAGCGGGCCAAAAAGGTTTGCAAAGAAGGCAAAGGGGGTCATGAAGTAGATCCACTTACGCAAGTAGCTGGGTGTAATGAGACCTGAGACAAGTGGCTTCTTGATACGTTGATGGCGCAGATCATCTTCGTAGTCATAGAGATCATTGCTCCAACCGACTACTAACTGTCCGCAGAAGATTCCAAAGGCGATGACATATGCGGGGCCTTCCCACCAGTAATAGGTGCCAAAGAGAAAGCCAATTGTTGTGACAATCAGCGTTGGGCCAAAGTGTGATGCTTTACGCAGACCTGTGAGCTTTGTGGCTTTCATGGAAAAGAGATTACTAGAGGTATGCAGGAATCACGATCTCGTTATATTGCAAAAAGCCTGGTTTAAAGGGTGGGTCGAAGCGACAGATGCGAGTCTCATCTGAGAGTGCAATATTTTCTTTTGCAGCTGCTTTACGTAGTTGCTGCGTTACCTGAGCCGATTTTTCTCGTGTTGCCTTACCGCGAAATGAGGTGGCGATGCAGATTTGTGTATCGACTTCCCGCAAGATGACCTCTGGATCATTGGGCGCAGGCATATAGCCAATAGTGCTGCCAGATGGCATGACGAAGGAGATGAACCAATCATCAGATGTGATCTTCTGATCTTGTTGAGCAACAATCACCGGAGCTGTCATCGCAATCTTTTGCTGGGATGAATTGCCTTGGGAGATATATCGAATGAGGTGAGAGAAGGCCCTACTTGTGGCGGAGGAGTACTCAGCAGTGACTTTTACTTCAGCGATTACGCAGGGTAAGTATTCACGGATTTCGAAATCACCATAGGTGCGCAATACTCGGAATTCTTGCCTCGCAGTCATGGATGCATCCTACTTTCTCTTTGATTGTGGCTCTGTAATAAAAGGGAATTCCTATCGACTTTGGTGCACCTACCCAATACCGTGGCATGTAACAATTCAATAGCCCGGAGAGAGGCACCTTCTATGAACAAGCAAGCAAAGGTCATTGATGATTTTGTCGTTAAGTTTCAAAAGCGTGATCGTGCTGGAATGGTTCAAGATATAGACCCGAATTTCACATGGATCGATCAGAGCGGGGAGATTGTTGCTCAGGGAGCCGATAGCTTCTTTTCGATTATTGATGGGCTGTGGGCTGAGCATCCTGATGTGCAGAATTCCAGTTCGCTCTGTCTGCAGGTGGGCAATCTAGTAACACATACCGAATCTTTTAAGGGCTATACCGATGGGCATACCGAAGATTGGGTATGGGTCTATGAATTTAAGGGAGTTAAAATCCTCAAGATGTACGGATTTAAAGTTCTTTAATGAAATAGTTACGCAGGGTAATCCACAGTTTCGGTGATTGTGGAATTCACTTTCTTGGGAAATAATTACCCTTCGAGGATGAAATTAACTAAGACCAAGAAGGAAATTATGAAGAACAGCGCAGAAAAGGACTGGGAAGAAATCAGTCGCCTGCGCATGGAATTCGCTGAAAATAATCCTGACATTATTGAAAAAATGTTTCGTGGAGATCCTTCAGCGCTAGAGGCATTTACGAACTTTGGTGGAATACAGGCAATGGTCACTTCGGTAGTTATTAGAAAAGCGCCTTAGTAGGTCTATTCTTAACCCATGACCAATCACGGCAATATGTATGGACCGGCCTTTACCTTTCTAGGCATACCTGCATGTGATCTTGACGTCCCTGCAACCTATAAGGGCGCTGATGTCATCATCGTGGGAGCGCCAATCGATAGTGGAACATCACATCGCTCCGGTGCAAAGTTTGGTCCGCAGGCAATTCGTGGTGGCGATTACCTGCCACATGATGGACAGCGTCCGCATTTAGCCTTGCGTACAGATGGTTTGAAAGATCTGAAAGTATTTGATGCAGGTGACTTGCTCATGCCCGGTGGAGATTTGGTGAAGTCTTTGGCTGTATTGCGCGAGGCAACAGAGAAGATTTCTCGTGCTGGGGCAATTGCTGTGGTCTTAGGTGGCGATCACTCGATTGCATCCGCAGATGTTGCAGGAATAGCAAATCACTTAGGTCATGGAAAAGTTTCTATGGTCCACTTTGATGCACATGCCGACACTGGTGAAGATCAGTGGGGCGCACTTGTGGGACACGGAACACCGATGCGTAATTTGATTAACGATGGCTATGTGCGCGGAGATCGTTTCTTGCAATTGGGTCTGCGCGGATATTGGCCAGATAGTGCAACTCTTGAGTGGATGCGCGATCAAGGTATGCGCTCCTACGAAATGACTGAGATACATCACCGTGGACTTAAGGCAGTCCTTGATGAATCATTTACAACGCTGACTGATGGCTGCGATGGAGTCTTCTTATCTGTTGATATCGATGTGGTTGATCCTGGGATGGCGCCAGGAACTGGAACACCTGAGCCTGGTGGAATGACTTCACGTGAATTGTTGGAAGCTGTGCGCAGAATCTGTCTTGAGCTACCTGTTGTTGGTATTGATGTGGTGGAAGTCGCGCCAGCATTTGATAGCGCAGATATCACTGCAATCTTGGCTAACCGTGTTGTGCTTGAGGCCCTGAGCGCAATTGCTAAGCGCCGTAATGGAAGTGCCTATAACCCAACGCAGAATCTATTGGATCGCTAGAGCGTATCTAAGATCATCTGAACATCATCCATTGATGTCCACGGGTTAACAAAGGCAAAGCGCAAGATGCTCTCTCCTGCATGCTTGGAAGGTGGGATAAAGCCAATCTGCTTCTCAAGAAGCGCATCTGACCATTGCTGATACTGCGCTGGCGTCCACCCTTTGCGAGTGAAGGCAACGATGGAGAGCTCTGGTTCGCGCACTAACTCAAGGTTTGGATGAGCTGCAATGCGCTTTGCTGATTCCTTTGCAAGGCGGATGCCTTCCTCCACTGCTTGTGAATAAGCATCGGTGCCGTGGGCAGCAAGTGAGAACCAGAAGGGCAGTCCGCGCACGCGACGTGTTAAATGGATTGCGTAATCAGATGGTGACCATGAGTCATCGTGGAGAGTCTCAAGATAGCTGGCATGTTGTGTGTGAGTCTCTTTCGCTAAATGTGGATTGCGATAGACAAGTGCGCATGCATCAAAAGGTGCAAAGAGCCATTTATGGGGATCAACGATAAAGGAGTCAGCGCCTTCAACGCCCTGATAGAGATGGCGCACAGATGGTGCACATAAGCCTGCAAGACCATAAGCGCCATCGACGTGGAACCAGATGTTGCGCTCCTTCGCAGTTTTTGCAAGAGATGCTAAATCATCGACGATGCCAAGGTTGGTGCTGCCTGCTGTGCCCACAATGGCGAAGACGCGCTTATCGGTGGTGGCATGCAACTCATCGATTGCCTGTGCAACGTGCTCTCCATCAAGGCGTAGTTCGCTATTTGTTTCAATCTTGAGAATATCAACATCCATAACATGGGCAGCAGAGGTAATAGATGAATGTGACTCGGCGCTACATGCAATGACCCAGCGTTGTGTGTCAGGATGTGTTTTGCGCACTTGATCGCGCGCAACAACGAGTGCTGAAAGATTGCCCATCGTGCCACCTTGCACAAAGACGCCACCTGCTGAACTTGGTAGTCCTGCAATATCAATCAGCCATTTAATTGCTTGGTTCTCAGCAAAGACAGCTCCTGCTCCTTCTTGCCAAGATCCACCGTAGAGAGATGATGCACCGACTACGAGATCAAAGAGGTTGGAGTATTCACTGGGAGCAGATGGAATAAATGCGAGGTTACGTGGGTGATCTGTTGAGATGCAGGCCAGAGCAAGAGTTTCCGTAAATACCTTTAAGGTCTCTTTGCCACCAAGTCCTGCTGCTGTAATGGTGTTACCAAGTTCTGCATATAAATCTGCTTCACTGCGAGGACCATCTAGAGGTGGATCTGATTTCAAACGGGCAAGGCTATATTCCATAACAGCCTTTGCGAGTTCTTCTACCTCTGTGGTGAATTCATGCACGGTGGTGATTCTGCCCTATCTCTACTTACTCTGCTTGAGCAGAAAAGAGATTACCTGCTGAGCAAAGTCACTGGGCAGCTTGGGTTTATGAGCGCCATCTTTAATCTTCCAAAACTGTAACTCTGCCTGAGTGCCGCAGACATAGTCATAGATCGTGGTCTCAGTGCCCTTAATGACGGGGTCAAAATCTTTCTTCAGCGCTGTGGCTTGGGCGCATCTATTGACAGCAACAAACTTATTGACTGTCGTTGTTGCACTTGTGTAGGAGTTGTTATTCATCACTCCCCCATTGACCTTAATCACTGCATCGGCGGTGCCGTGGATATTAAGAAGTGAGACCGGAGTTGTGGGCGCACACTCTGGGTTCTGATCCATAGCGCCTGCAAGAGCGACAATTGCTGTGACTCTATCTGTCTTACATGCATAGGTAAAAGACATAAAGGCGCCATTGCTATGACCAATCAGATAGATGCGCTTTGGATCAACCGGAATCTTTGCACTGATCTCATCGATGAGTGAATTGATATAGGCAACATCATCTACCTCTTGACTGTATTTATTACAACATGATTTCGATGCGCTCCAGAATCGTTTGCCCTCAACGTTGGTGGTGCCATCGGGTGCGATATAGATAAGGCCATTGGTCTTTGCAACGGGTGCAATCTTCATATAGCTCTCTAGGCGAGCACCTGACGTTGAAGCCGAGTGCAAGAGAATGAGAAGTGGTGCTGGGTTTGTGAGTGTGTAGGGAAGGTGGACGGTGACTGGGCGATCGCCACCGACGATGAATTCGTGACTTGCCGTAGCGGGGGTCAGGAATGTGAAGGTCAGCGCTAGGGCAGTGAAAAAGCGCAACTTCATGAGCGCATCATCGTATGTCGCACCAGATTTGTCACACTCAAATGCCATAATCGGAAACATGTTAAAACTTGAGCACTTCTTAGAAAAAGTAATCTTCGCAGGACGCTGGCTATTGGCGCCTCTCTATATCGGCCTGCTCCTGGCTCTCGTACCTATCCTCTATCGCTTCTTCCACTCTTTCTGGCACATCATGAGCCATTTAACGACTTCAACAATGAGTGAGATTACGTTGCAGGTATTGGAACTTCTCGACACCGTCCTACTTGGCAATCTCATTATCTTGGTGCTCTTTGCGGGCTATGAAAACTTCGTCTCTAAGATTTCAATTGCAGATGGCGCTGAAGATCGCCCTCATTGGATGGGACATGTTGATTCAAGTGGCATGAAGATCAAGCTCATTGGTTCACTCGTTGCAATCTCTGTTATTGAACTCCTGAAGGACTTTATGCAAGAGGGAGAATTCGATGCCAACCGTGAAGGATGGCGCATCGGTATTCATATGACCTTTGTGATCTCAGGTGTTCTCTTTGCACTGATGGAGATGATGGCTGATCGCCACAAGTCTGAGCGCTAAATTAGAGTGGCAGCACCTGCCCAACTAATTCACAGGAAATCCTTCAAAATCTAGAGGTGTCGTATCTAATCGCTATCGGACAATAGTTCGATAATGAGTTTATGAAAATTAAATCGTCCTCCTTTCTTGTGGTACTCGCTCTGCTTGCCTCTACATCTCTTCCCGCGCAGGCAGCTGTGACCCTGATTCAAACTCCCACCCCTGTGGTGACGACCTTGGAGCAGAAGACGATTACTCTCACGCCACCAATTTCTAACTCACCAGGAAGCTGGACTGTTGTAATCGATAATCCTGCGCTTGCAACAGCAAATGGCTTAACCCTCACTCTTTTGAGTGTCGGAACTTCTGTCATTGAATATTTCCAGGCAGCATCTGGTGAATACACACCATCATCAAGGCATAGCCGATTAACAATCAACCCAGGCATTCCAACGCTAGGTGCTTTTGCAGATCAGAGCCTTAACCTTTCACAAAGCTTCATAACGCTGGCTGCGCCAACTTCTTCATCAGATGGCACGTGGAGCTTTGAATCACTCAATAGTGATGTGGCAGTTGTTTCTGGAAATACAGTTTCACTACGTGATGGTGGAACTGTGCAGATTCGAGCTAATCAGGCAACTACTCAGAAGTGGGCTGCTGCTAGTAAAACAATGACTTTGACCATAAATGCACCCGTGCCAACTATCGGATCATTTAGCGATATTACGTTATCTATCGATAGCGTCTCCAAAGTTCAGTTAACTCTTCCGACATCAAATTCAAAAGGTGGATGGACTCTGACAAGTTCTGACCCTTCTGTTGCATCTTTAGAAGGCTATACCCTGGTTGCACTTAAGACCGGAACTTCTATCATCACCGCTAAGCAGTCTGCTGCTGGAGGATTTCGATCTACATCTGTGCAGATGAAGGTTTCAATTTTGGCTGTTGCTCCAACTGTTACCAAAGGTAATTTTAAAGATATCGCTATCGAATTAGATCCTGGAGCGACGAAAGTTGTCGTTCTTCAAGCACCAACTTCTAACTCCACTGGCGCCTGGACCTACGCATCATCTAATGCTGTAATCGCCTCAATTAATGGACAGGTGCTTACAGCGCTCAAGCCTGGAAAAGTGACAGTGACGGCAACACAAGCTGCAGTGGGTAATTTTGCAGCGACAACTCCAGAGACAATTACCGTAAGAGTTCAGGGTAAGCAGAGCCTTACCCCACCTGCTTCAGTTACCAAACTTGTGGGAGATCCTGCGATCAAGATCGCATACCCAACTTCGCTCTCGGATGGAGCATGGAGTGCAGTATCTAGTGCGCCAACCATTGTTGGAGTCATAAATGGAGTTCTCTCCTTTGATAGTGCAGGCAGAGCAACTATTACATTGATTCAGGCAGCGACAGATAGCTACCTAGCTAACACAGTTACCTTTGATGTCATTGTTATTGGAACTCCCCCAACTCTTGGTGCATTTGCGCCACAGAGCGTTGGCGTTGGTGAGAAATTAACCAATCCCGTACTTCCAGCCTCCAATTCTCAAGGTAAGTGGGTCTTCTCTTCATCTGATCCATCGGTTGCATCAATCGTCGATAATGTGATTACTGGAATTAAGGCAGGTACGGCTGTGATTTCTGCCTATCAAGAACCAGCTGGCAAGTATGGGCAATCTCCAACTGTGCAGGCAAATATCACTGTGAAGCCATCACCAACGATTGCAGCATTTGCCAATCTTGAACTCACTATGGGCGCAGGAACTCGACAGATTGCAGCACCCGTTAGCCAATCAACAGGCACATGGAGCTACTCATCTAGTAATCCAGCGATAGCAACAGTATCTAACGGAGTTCTCAACCCTGTGGCAGTGGGTTCAGTGACAATTACTGGAACACAGGCAGGCAACTCAACGTTTGCAAGTGCAGTGCGAACATTTACCGTTTTAGTCAAAGCTGCACCAGAATCTCGAGCAAGTGCATCACTGGGTGGGCGCGTGATTTCAGTCTATGTTGCTAATGTGACTGGTAAATCAGTGATTGTGAAGATCAATGGAGTCATAGCCAGGGTCGGCAAGAATACTGTTGGTGCCGGTAAGCGCACCGTGACAGTTCAAGTCAATGGCAAACTTATACTCACCAAGCAATTTACAGTGAAGTAAGAGTTAAGAAGCTACCGTCTTTGATCGCATCTCACCGAGACCTTCGATACCAGTAATTACTTCTTGACCTGCAGTTAAATACTTTGTTGGCTTAAAGCCCATGCCAACACCTTCTGGTGTTCCAGAATTGA
Organism: Candidatus Planktophila sp.; assembly: GCA_044353885.1. Taxonomy (GTDB): domain Bacteria; phylum Actinomycetota; class Actinomycetes; order Nanopelagicales; family Nanopelagicaceae; genus Planktophila. The sequence goes on from JBILBC010000005.1 coordinate 20,013, forward strand.
TGATGTCACCTGGGAATAGCTCCATAAATTGGCTTAGGTACCAGACGATGTGATCGATTCCGTAGATCAGATCGCTGGTGCGTGAATCTTGGCGCTTATCGCCATCGACTGTGCAATACAGGCGCACATCATCTGGAGTGAATTCATCCTCAGTAACAATTGCAGGACCCATGGGATTAAATGTTGGAAATGACTTTCCCTTCACCCATTGGCCTGCTCGTTCAATCTGCCAGTGGCGCTCTGAAACATCTTGGCTGATGGAGTATCCAAGGATGTGGCTGCGTGCTTCTGACTCAGACTTTAAGTAGAGAGCGCGCTTTCCGATGACGATAGCAAGTTCAACTTCATAATCTGTCGCTGTTGAATTCGGTGGAATTGCGATTTCATCGTTAGGACCAATCAGACAATCAGGTGCCTTCATAAAGACAACAGGCTCTGGTGGTGGTGTCATTCCTGATTCAGCGGCGTGGCGGGCATAGTTAAGACCGATGCAGATAAGTTTTGTGGGACGTGCTACTGGGCTTGCAATACGAAGACCTGCAATATCAAAAGGTGTCTGTGATGAAAGATCTGCCGACTTCACCTTCTCAAAGGCGCCAGCTTCCAGTTCGCTGCGATTCCAATCCTTAATCAGGTGATCTACATAGATGGCCTGACTCTGATTGAGCATTACTGCAGGACGTTCTGAACCAATTGCGCCAAATCGAGCGATTTTCATGGCTTGAGATTAGCGCAGCCCTTCTAAGATTCATATATGAAGATTGTCATAGCCCCTGACTCATTTAAGGGCAGTGCATCCTCCAGCGAGATTGCAACATGGATTGAAGCAGGCATTCACTCAGTTATCCCAACATGTGAAATTGTGAAGATTGCAATTGGCGATGGTGGTGAAGGATCCCTTGATGCGATTGTTCATGCAGGATTTACTGCATTTACTTGTGAAGTCTTAGGCCCTCTTAGCAATCCTGTGAGCGCCCAGATTGCAATCAAAGGTGAGACTGCATTTATTGAGATGGCGCAGGCATCAGGGCTTTCACAATTACCTGGTGGAGTGAAGTCAGCACTTGCTGCTTCATCTTTCGGCACAGGCCAACTCATTCTTCACGCACTCGATAAGGGTGCACGTCGCATCATTCTTGCCGTCGGTGGGTCTGCAACAACGGATGCAGGAGCAGGTGCGCTGCAAGCACTCGGTGCGCGCCTTACTGATGGCAATGGCAATGAGATTGCACGCGGTGGCGGTGCACTCATTGATTGTGAATCTATCGATCTCACTGGTTTAGATCCACGTCTTGCAGATGTCTCATTTATTCTGGCTAGTGATGTCCAGAATCCACTCCTAGGTGATCACGGTGCTGCCCATGTTTTCTCACCACAGAAAGGTGCATCACCTGAACAAGTGGAGCTCCTTGAGAAATCACTTACACACTTTGCATCCCTTGTTGATGGAGATTGTGCAGATAGAGCAGGTGCAGGTGCTGCAGGTGGCATTGGCTTTATGGCCTATGCATTCTTGCGCGCAACAGCTGCTAGTGGAATTGATGTGATTCTTGATTTAGTGGACTTTGATGCAAGAAGTATCGGTGCCAACTACATCATCACCGGTGAAGGTCGCTTTGATTCACAGAGCATCAAAGGCAAAGCTCCATGGGGAATTCTGCAGCGCGCGCAAAGAGAAGGCGTGCCAACCTTCTTGGTATGTGGTGATGCGGATACGCAACACGGCTCAGCATTTGCAGGCATCTACACGCTGACTTCACTTGAATCAGATATCAATAAATGCATCAATAACCCTGCCCCTCTAGTCAAAGAGCTAGGTGCAAAGATTGCAGCGCGCTTGTAGTTAGTTAAATATCTTTCCTGGATTTAAAATACCATTGGGATCAAGGGCTGCCTTAATCGATTTCATGACGGCAACAGATGACTCCCCTGCCTCTTCCAGCAGTGAATCAATCTTTCCAGCGCCAATTCCATGCTCGCCTGTGCAGGTTCCACCCATTGCGATAATCGCAGATGTTGTCTTATGTGTGAGAGCGCGAATCTGCTCTAACTCCTCAGGCTTAGTTGGGTCTGTCACGATAAAGGTGTGGAAGTTTCCATCTGCAACATGGCCCAGAATCGAATGAGGAAATCCTGACTCTTTCAATATCTTCTCAGCGATTGCAACAGCTTCAGAGAGCTTAGAAAGTGGAACTGCTGCATCAGTACTAATTGCGCGCTTTCCAGGAAATGCTGCAATGGCTGCCCAATATGCATTGTGACGTGCTTGCCATAACTTGCGGCGCTGGCCTTCCTCTGTTGTCCACTCAAAGTCAGTGCCACCGAAGTCAGATGTAATCTCTTGAACTACCTTGGCATCTTCTTCAACTCCGCGAGGTGATCCGTGGAATTCAAAGAGAAGTGTGGGCGCTTCTTGAAGAGTCAGGCCATCGTGGGCATTTACATTCTTAATCGATTGCGCATCAAGGAATTCACAGCGAGCGATAGCAACACCGGATCGCACAATGGCAATCGCTGCCTGCACACCATCTTCTAATGTAGGAAAGAGAGAGACGGCAGCTGCCATCTTCTCTGGAATACCAAAGACACGAAGGGTAATTTCTGTAACGATGGCAAGAGTTCCTTCAGAACCAACAATCAGACGCGTTAAGTCATAGCCTGCAGATAATTTGCGGGTCTCACGTCCTGCATGAATGACCGTTCCATCTGCCAATACCGCAGTGAGCTTAAGTACATTCTCACGCATCGATCCATAGCGCACAGTGGTTGTTCCTGCGGCGCCCGTTGACGTCATTCCACCGATCGTTGCATCAGCGCCAGGATCTACTGAGAAGAAGAGTCCATCATTTGATAATTTCTTGTTCAGCGACATGCGCTTAACGCCTGCCTGCACAGTGACGGTCAGGTCATCGGGTGAGATCTTAAGAATTGAATCCATCTCACTTAAATCAAGTGAGATACCACCAAAGAGAGGCAATACATGCCCCTCAAGGGATGAGCCCACACCAAATGCAACGACGGGAATTTTCTGCTCATTGCAGTAGGCAAGAACTTTCGAGACTTCCTGCGTTGTGTGAACTGTGACTACAGCAGAAGGGCGAATAGGAGGAAAAGCAGATTCATCGCGACCGTGGCTATCGAGAACTGATTCATTTTGGGAGATGCGGCCATCAACTAAAGATGAGAGTGCTTTTACTTGCGCATCAGAGAGATCAACGCGCTGCGTAATAGCCATCACCATCTCGATTCTTATCGAAGTATGTAACGAACTGTAGCCCCGAAGGGATTCGAACCCTCGTAGCTGACTTGAGAAGCCAGAGTCCTAGGCCGCTAGACGACGGGGCCGTGCCAAAAATAACTAGGACAAACATATTAAGTTGTAGTACTGCGCTGGGGTACCAGGACTCGAACCTAGACTTACTGAACCAGAATCAGCAGGGCTGCCAATTACCCCATACCCCAATGTGGAACTTTGTACTGTGTGGCAAGGTGGAAAGTTTACCTCAAGAAATTGGCAGGGATTACAGCGACAAAGCCTTGGAAATACGGGCTAAGCAGGCCTCTTTCCCGAGCAACTCCATTGACTCAAATAGTGGCGGAGAAATAGTGCTGCCCGTTGTTGCAATACGCAGTGCAGTAAATGCAATACGTGGCTTAAGCCCTAACTCTTCAATCAACGATGCACGCAGCACCGCTTCGATGGATTCGTGGTTCCATGTAGCAAGACCTTCAAGATCTGATAGTGAACGCTTTAAAATATCCTTGGAAGGGCCATCAGAGATCTTTGCAACAGCATCAGCATCGACTGCAAACTCCTTCACAAAGAGGAATTTGAGAAGCTGTGGCGCTTCATCGAGCTTGACGATGCGCTCTTGAATAATGGGCAAGGCCTGCTTGACCAGTGCTACTTCTGCATCTGTGCCGGTGATGATTCCAGCCTTGATAAGAAATGGCATTGTCCATGTGGCGAACTCTTCAAGGCTTAGCGCGCGAATCTTGTCACCATTGATTGCCTCAAGCTTTTTCATATCAAAGCGTGCAGGAGATGAGTGAACCTTCTCAACGGTAAAGAGCTCAGTGAGCTGCTTCATCGAGATGTTCTCCACATCATCACCCGGTGACCACCCAAGAAGGGCTAAGTAATTACAGATTGCTTCAGGCAGATATCCCTGTTCGCGATACCAAGCGATAGAGACCTCACCGTTGCGCTTAGAAAGCTTTGCATTATCTGCACCCATGACAAAGGGAAGGTGAGCAAAGACCGGGTAATCCTCTAACGCAACACCCATCGCCTGATAGACGCGGATCTGACGTGGAGTAGATGAGAGTAAATCTTCACCGCGAAGCACGTGAGTAACGCCCATCAGCACATCATCGACAGCAACTGCGAGTGTGTAGAGAGGTGAACCATCTGCGCGAACAAGGACAAAGTCAGGAACAAACTTGTGATCGAAAGTTACTTCGCCACGAATCTCATCAGTAAAAGTTGTTGTGCCATCAGGCATACGCATACGGACAACACCCTCGCGCCCCTGCGCCTTAAATGCTGCAATTTGATCTGCAGTTAGGTCGCGGCAGTGGCCGTTATAACCAGGTGCAACATTTGCAGCGCGTTGCGCTTCGCGCACAGCCTCTAACTCTTCAGGTGAGCAGTAGCAGTGGTAGGCATCTTTTTGATCAAGAAACTTCTGCGCCCACTCTGCATAGATATCAAGACGCTGTGATTGCAGGTAGGGACCGTTAGGGCCACCGACTTCTGGACCCTCATCCCATTGCAGGCCGAGCCATTTGAGAGTGTCGATAGCAGCGTTGATGTATTCATCAGTAACGCGCGTTGTGTCAGTATCTTCAATACGGAATAGGAATGTGCCGCCTGTGTGGCGGGCATATGCCCAGTCAAAGAGTGCGGTGCGGATATTTCCTACGTGTAAGTCACCTGTAGGAGATGGTGCGAAGCGAACCTTTACTTTTTTACTCATGGACGCGCGCTCACCTTATTGGTTAATTGGCCGAGGCCTTCGATGGATATAGCAATGGTGGATTTCTCAGGCATCGGACCGATTCCAGCAGGTGTTCCCGTAATGATGACATCCCCTGGCAAGAGAGTCATTACTTGGGTCACAAAGTGAATAATATCTTCGACTTTAAAGATCATGTCAGAAAGCTTGGCATCTTGCTTGATTTCACCATTGAGCGTTGTAGTGATGCGCTGTGTGCCAGGAACAAACTCTGTCTCAATCCATGGCCCTAGTGGGCAGAAAGTATCGAATGACTTTGCACGCATCCACTGTCCATCGCGCTTTTGTAATTCGCGAGAAGTCACATCATTGGCCAGCGTGTATCCAAAGATCACATCTTTCACACGCTCTCTCGGCACTTCCTTGCAGACGCGACCGATAACAATGGCAAGCTCTGCTTCATAATCAATAGTGGGAGCCATGGCTGGCCAGACGATGGTGTCGCCAGGACCAATCACAGATGTGTTGGGCTTTAAGAAGATGATGGGTTCATCAGGAACAACTCCGCCCATTTCAGCTGCATGATCTGCATAGTTCTTACCTACTGCAACAATCTTGGAGCGCGGAATCACAGGGGCCAACAGGCGCACCTTTGTCAGATCTACCTTTGCAGCGGTCTTTTGGATGCCGTGATAAATCGGATCTCCAGAGATGATCGAGATTTGACTATCTTCTTCCAGGATTCCAAAGAGCGGATCGGTACCTAAACCTGTATCAGGCTGAGGTGTAAATCGAACTACGCGCATTGGGCAATCTTATCTTCAAGGCGTAAATAAGGCTAAAGCAAGCTTTCCTTACCGCTTGAATCAATATAAAAAATCGTTGCAGTAGGTGCAAAATCCTTTATCGCCTTGGTATTTGCAGGAAGGGATCCAGCTGCAACAACGCTCTCAATTCCTGTAATTCCAGATGCAAGGGCCACAGTAAGTACTGCTTCAAAGGCATCAAGGTTTAGTGATGGTGATGTCACATTGATCGCAACATAGGTGCGCCCCATGTTATCTCGCAGCGCTGCTGCTTGCTGTGCACCACTGCGAGCAAGTGTGGAGGTTGCAAGAGTGACTAGCTTTGCATCTTCTGGATTATTCATGCTCATCAATCTCCGTATCGAGTCGCTCAATAATAACTGAGCTGATACGACGTCTGCGTCCAACAGGGCGCTCAGAGGTAATCGACCACCCCTGCAAATCAATGGTTGATCCTGCAATCGGCACGCGGCCTAACTTCTCAGCCATATATCCACCGATTGTGTCGACATCTTCAAACTCTTCTCGGTTGATCTCAACTTTGAGTTCATCAGCTAAATCTTCAACATGCATGGTCGCCTTAGCGCGTGCTTTAGTCTCAGTAATCCATGTGAATGCTTCAACGCCATCATCGTATTCATCGGCAATCTCACCGACGATCTCTTCAATAATGTCTTCAATAGTGATGATTCCTGCTGTGCCGCCATACTCATCAACAACGATGGCAAGGTGAATTTGATCGCGCTGCATCTCTTTTAAGAGCTCTGCTGCTTCCTTATTTTCAGGGACAAAGACTGCAGGACGAGTGTGCTGCTCCACTTTTTCAGTAGTTTCTGCTTCGTGGTGATCTAGTGCTCGCTTTGCTAAATCTTTCACATAGGCGATTCCAATGATGTTATCGATGCCATCACCTACAACGGGAACGCGGGAATAGCCTGAGCGAAGAGCGAGTGAGAGCGCCTGGCGCAGAGTCTTATCTTTTTCAATCCAGACCATATCTGTGCGAGGAACCATGAGCTCGCGCACCAAGGTATCGCCCAACTCAAATACATTGTGAATCATCTCGTGCTCATCAGATTCAACAAGTCCGCGGGTGTGGGCGTGATCCATGAGCTGGCGAAGCTCATCTTCATCTGAGAGTAGCCCCATCGCAAAACCCTTAAAGGCCAGGTTGATCTTCTTAAAAATATTTAGCTTCACAGTTAGTTGGTCACCGTCAGTGACCACTCCTTCACAATTTTCTCTTGCAACGCGAACATGACTTTCTCCTCGTCAGGATCTGCGTGGTCATAGCCCAGGATATGGAGCAAGCCATGTGTAGCAAGGATATAGATTTCTTGCTCAACGCTATGACCAGCATCGATTGCCTGCTTAGCTGCAACTGCTGGAGCAATGACGATATCTCCCAATGTGACTACTTCCCCCTTGGTTGCAGGCATATCCATAGGAAATGAGAGAACATCAGTCGGTCCTGCTTCATCCATCCACTTAATGTGAAGCTCTTCCATCTCTTGAGGATCGACAAATGTCAGAGAAATCTCACACTCAGGGTTGAGCTCCATATATTCAATGCCGTAATTGATCAATGTGTGCATCTGGGTTTCAGGCACCAAAGCGCCAGAGCGATTGACTAGCTCAACGGTCATAATTTACGAATCGAATGCGGTGCAGTTTTTGTCGCATCGTATTTGTCATATGCCTTCACAATGTCGCCGATCAAACGATGGCGCACTACGTCATCGGCTGTAAGCTCCATAAATGAAATATCGTCAACGCCGTCAAGGATGTCGCGAATAATGCCAAGGCCTGAGCGCTGACCATTAGGTAGATCGGTCTGAGTGATATCGCCTGTAATAACCATCTTGGAGCCAAAGCCTAAGCGCGTTAAGAACATCTTCATCTGCTCAGGGGTGGTGTTCTGTGCTTCATCCAAGATGATGAATGCATCATTGAGCGTGCGACCACGCATAAAGGCAAGAGGTGCAACTTCAATAACACCGGTCTGCATCAAACGAGGAATTGTCTCTGAATCAATCATGTCGTGTAGCGCATCAAAGAGTGGGCGCAAGTAAGGATCAATTTTTTCATTTAAGGTTCCAGGTAAGAATCCCAACTTCTCCCCTGCCTCAACTGCAGGACGAGACAAGATGATGCGATTTACTTTCTTTGCCTGCAGCGCAGCAACTGCCTTAGCCATTGCAAGGTAAGTCTTTCCAGTTCCAGCTGGACCAATTCCGAATGTAATGGTGTTCTCATCTATCGCATCGACATAGAGCTTTTGATTGGCAGTCTTTGGGCGAATTGTTTTGCCACGGTTAGAGACGATATTGAGTGAGAGGACTTCACCAGGGTTATGTGCTGGTTCTGCCTCAAGCATCGCAATGCTGCGTGTGATCGCATCAACGTTGAGGTTCTGACCTGAACGGATAACAACCATCATCTCGGTAATCAACTTCTCCATGGCAAGACAGTCGATATGCGGTCCGCGCAGAGTAATTTCATTGCCGCGAACAGTGACATTGACTGAAGCAAATGCTGCCTCGATTGCCAACATATTTGCATCATTGACTCCGACGAGTGAAACCATCGGGATGGCAGGTGGGACGGTGATTAAGAGGCGTTCCATATGACTGAAAATCTATCGGTATAAAGGCGGATTCACCACACGGAAAGGGCGGTGTTGACGGCAGATAAAGCGGCAAGTCCTGCGTGCGCTGAGCGCAGAACGGGGCGACCCATCAAGGCAACCTTTGCTCCAGCGGCTGCAAAGGTGTCGATTTCATCTTCCGTTAACCCACCTTCAGGTCCAATGATAATTGCAACCTTTGCGCAACCAGGTGCAACGATCTCTGAAACCTTCATCGTTGCAGATTCGTGGAAGACGATAGCCAAATCCGCTTGTGCTATCTGATCCACAACAGCATTTGTCGCTGCAACGCCAATAACTTCAGGGATGCGAAAGCGTCGTGATTGCTTACTTGCCTCGCGCGCTGTGGTCTGTAACTTTTCAATCTTGTCATCAGATTTACCAATACTGCGCGCAGCTTTCCACATCACGATGCGATCTGCTCCACCTTCAGTACATAACTCAATGGCTTCCTTAATGCGATCACCCTTTGGAATAGCTTGAATCACAGTGAAGTGTGTTCCCAAAGCCTCTTCATGACCTGTTTTAAGAACCTCAACGTTCATATGCTTCTTGTGAACTTCCTTCGCCTCAACATGGGACCAATTACCTTTACCATCGGAGAGATTGAAGAAATCTCCACTCTTTGTGCGAAGGACGCGAATGGCATGCAGTGCATCATCATTATCAAATTCATATATTTGACCAACAGTTGTTGGCAGGTTATCTACGAAGAAAAGTGTCAGCATTAGCGACCAAATGCATCGCGGAATTTAGAGAAGAGTCCTTCTCTATGGCCCTTAATCTTCACATCGCCCTCTTTTTCACCACGAGATGATGCGAACTCTTTCAGTAACTTCTCTTGATCGCGGCTGAGCTTGTGAGGGGTCGCAACATCGACATGCACGATCAGATCACCGCGGTGGGTTGTGCGAAGGCGAGTCATGCCCTTGCCCTTGACCGGAATCATTGCTCCGCTCTGAGTACCTGCCTTGATTTCAACTTTGACGGGACCATCGAGAGTTTCCACATTCACACTTGTGCCAAGGGAGGCTGCAGCAAATGAGACTTCGATTGCAATATGTAAGTTATCGCCATCGCGTAGTAAGAACTCATGTTCCTCTTCAACGATTTCAACATAGAGGTCTCCTGCTGGCCCCCCGCCTTGTCCGACCTCACCGCGACCAGCCATCTGAATACGGTTACCAGTCTCAACACCTGCAGGGACTTTGATATTAATTGTTTGGCGAGCACGCACGCGGCCATCACCACCACATTCACGACATGGATCTGTAATCACACTTCCATACCCTGAGCAGTTATTACATGGACGAGATGTCATCACTTGACCTAAGAATGACTTCTGAACAAATTGAGTTTCACCGCGTCCCTTACAGACCGGACACATCGATGGCGCACTTTGATTGGCAGTTCCTTGACCTTCACACTTGTTGCAGACAACTGCTGACTCCAAAGTGATATCGCGCTCTGTTCCAAAGCATGCTTCATTGAGATCTACCTCAATGCGAATGAGCGCATCTTGTCCTTGGCGCATACGTGGACGTGGTCCGCGATTTCCACCGCCACCAAAGAATGCATCCATGATGTCGCTAAATCCACCACCACCGAAACCTCCACCAAATCCTCCTTGGCCACCCATGTCATATTGCTGGCGCTTTTGTGGATCAGAGAGAGTGTCATAAGCCGCAGTTACTTCTTTAAATTTATTCTGCACCTCAGGATCAGGATTAACATCTGGGTGAAGCTCGCGCGCAATCTTGCGATATGCCTTCTTAATGTCATCTTGCGATGCACCGCGATCGAGTCCTAGCAGGCCGTAAAAATCAGCCATTACTGAGCGCTCTCTGTAATGAAGCGACCGACATAACGAGCAACGGCAGAGACAGCTGCCATAGAACCTGCGTAATCCATACGTGTTGGCCCAAGAATTCCAAGGGATGCATCAGAGCCATAACCCACTGTGACAAGTGATGTTGTCTGCAGGTTCATATCTTGCTGTTCGCTACCAATAGTCACATGCACTGTGGGATGGGAGTCACTGAGCAGGCGCAGCAATACAACTTGCTCCTCTAACGCTTCCAAAATAGGAGATAGCGCCGGTCCTAAATCCTCACCGGAGCGCGCAAGGTTTGCAGTTCCTGATATCGCCATCATCTCTCGCCCAGGTGAATCACCGATTTTGGGATATTTCACTACCGCTACTTGCTTAGTGATATCTGCCAAGAGCTTTGCGCTGCGCTTTACAACTTCATCCAAATCATGTGCACCCTCAAGGAAAGTTTCAATCGCGCGACGTTCTGCAGTCGATAGTGGTTTAACGGCAGAGAGTTTGTCAACGAAGAGTCGATATCCGCGATCTGTTGGTATGCGACCTGCGCTTGTGTGAGGCTGAGTGATGAAACCTTCCTCTTCAAGAACTGCCATCTCATTACGAATCGTTGCAGGGCTAATTCCCAGTGCGCGCTTTTCAGCAATCGCCTTTGAGCCCACAGGCTCTTGGGTTTCGACATATTCGTCGACGATTGCCCGAAGGATTTCCAGGCGGCGATCAGTGGTCATAGTTTGGCAATCTTATCGCGCGAGTGCTAACGAAGCATTTCATGCGTAATGCGGTCTGCAATCAAGCGACCCTTCGGCGTCAGAGCTAGAGCGCTCTCCTTCTCAATCACATGACCACTTTTAATGTATTCCATAGTGCGTTCATATTGCGCAACGCTCAGCGCTGCCTTCTTCACACCTTCTGGCATACGAATAGCAAGCATGATGTATTCAGATTTCTTCTCATCATCTCCCAATACTTCAGAGTCTTTAATGGGAGAGATTCCTGCAAATACCTTCTCCTTATAAGCGCTCGGATGCTTCACATTCCAGAATCGCTTCTGATCAATATGTGAATGTGCACCTGGGCCTAGCCCCCACCAATTATTTGATTTCCAATATGCGATGTTGTGGCGACATTGATGTCCTGGTTTTGACCAGTTAGAGAGTTCATACCACTTCAAACCTTTTTGCAGACACTGCTGATCAATAAGCAGATACATATCTGCCATTAAGTCATCATCTGGCATGGTGTATTCACCGCGCTTGATTTGAGCTGCAAGCTTTGTGCCTTCTTCAACAATAAGTGCATAAGCACTGATGTGATCGATATTTAGCGATAGCGCCTCTTTCACAGTCGCTGCCCAATCACTTAAGGATTCACCTGGTGCGCCATAAATCAGGTCAACGCTGACGGATTCAAATCCTGCCTCGCGCGCCATATCAACAGCTTTGCGAACATTTTCTGGATTATGTGTGCGATCAAGGACTTTGAGAACTTCAGTATTGGAAGATTGCATGCCAAATGAGATGCGATTAAAGCCGACCGCAAAGAGCTCATTGAGCTTTTCTTGGGTAACTGAATCTGGGTTTGCCTCTAATGTAATTTCGCAATCATCGGTCACACCATTACGTGCTTTGATTGCTGCAATGACGCGACCAAGATCTTTAGGTGGCAGAAGTGATGGGGTTCCACCACCGAAGAAGATTGTGGGAACCACATCTTTAGGAGCTGCTTCTAACTCTTTGAGCACTGCATCGATGTAATCACCGGAGACTATTTCAAGGGTTGCGCCATCTTGGAGCTCTGATGGCGTATAGGTATTGAAATCACAGTAACCACAGCGGCGAACGCAATATGGAATATGGACGTAGAACGAGAGCATGTGCGCTTACGATTCGAGCTTGCGGGCTGCTTTGATCTTTTCGATATCGGCATCGGTAGCAAGGGCTGCAACGAAGGCTTCTTGTGGAACTTCAACACGTCCCACCATCTTCATGCGCTTCTTGCCTTCCTTCTGCTTCTCGAGAAGTTTGCGCTTACGAGAGATATCTCCGCCGTAGCACTTTGCAAGAACGTCTTTACGAATCGCACGAATACTTTC
>JBILBC010000045.1:0-9393 GCA_044353885.1 Candidatus Planktophila sp.
AAAGAACAGAAGTAGCCGCGTAGGCATTTCCGATGAGAGACCAAGTTCGAACCTCATACAGAATTTCCTCAGTAGCGATGGTTTCAAAAGCCATAGGGGGCGTATCCCCCATCGGATGGATCTCCACACCTGAAATGACTTTGATTGATGAAGCGCTCAATGATTACGAAATCGTCTGGGCAGCTTCTGGTCATCCTCACGCTGTCTATCCAACAAGTTACGCAGAACTTATTGCCTGTACAGGTGCGACACCAATGGTTGTTGGTGATTAGGCAAGCAGCTCAGCGAGTAACTTTTCTACTCGTCCCTTAATGTCATCGCGGATTACGCGCACTGATTCAATTCCTTGTCCTGCAGGATCATCGAGGACCCAATCTTCATAACGCTTACCTGGGTAGTAGGGACAAGCATCGCCACATCCCATCGTGACAACTGCATCACTTGCTTGCACTGCCTCAGGTGTCAGAATCTTTGGGGTGTTATTGGCAATATCAATTCCGATTTCAGCCATCGCTTCAACAGCGATCGGGTTGATGGAATCCTTTGGAGCAGAGCCTGCTGAGAGAACTTCAACGCGCCCTTGACCCAGTTCGCGCATAAAGCCTGCTGCCATCTGTGAGCGGCCTGCATTGTGAACGCAGACAAAGAGAACGCTTGGCTTGCTCATACTATTTTCCTGACTTTGATTTGTGGGTGATAAAGGTAAATGCAGAGAAGCCAAGTCCTGCTCCAATAAATTGGAAGAGGATGAAGGCTGGCACTGATGAGATATCGATCCCTGAGAATGAATCACTCAAAGATCGAGCAATTGTCACTGCTGGGTTTGCAAAGGATGTGGATGAAGTGAAGAAGTAGGCAGCGCCAATCCATGCAGCAACAAGGCGTGGAATCTTCTTATCAATTCCTTGCTTGACGGCCAAAAGAATGATGAAGAGAAGTCCCGCAGAGGCTACGACTTCACCGAGCCAGAGATGTGCTCCTTCGCGAATGCGCTGTGAAGGATCAATTGCTGGGTGTTCAAACATCAGGTTTGCGATGATTGCCCCGCTGCATCCGCCAAGAATCTGCGCGATGATGAAGTAGAAGGTGTCGGTGACTGAAAGATTCTTGCGAAAGAGTTCAACGACGCTGACCAGAGGATTAAAGTGCGCCCCGCTGATAGGTCCCAAGAGTGTGATGGCAATATAAAGGGTGAAAACTGTTGCGACCGTATTGATCAGAAGCTGCAGCCCCACATCAGTGCTGAGGTTGGTGGCCATGATTCCTGAGCCCACTACCGTTGCAACGATGGTGGCTGTGCCGAGGTATTCGGCGAATAAACGTTTTCGCAACATCTCAAACCTCAAATCATGAGAAACTGGGCGCATGCAGCGCGTAGTGGTCTACTTCTTTACTGTTCCCCGAAAGGGTATTCCATTTGCCTTCCTCTCTATGGCAATTGACCGCATGCGAAGTCGCAAGTTCACCGGGATTTCATTTTCAAAGCTGCTCGGAACTGGTTCCGGTCAGACATTTACTCCTAGTGATGCCGTCCTTACTCGCTGGGGCATGGTCGTTGCTATAGATGAGAATCGAATAGAAGCATTTGATCAATCCTCAATAATCACCAATTGGCGAAAGAGATCTACCTCAGAGTTTCGCGCTGTGCTCTCACCTCTGTCGTCCCATGGTTTGTGGGCAAAGAAGAACCCTTTTGATTTCATCGCACCCCTTTCCAATCCTGATGCGCAGATCGCAGCCCTTACACGAGCTCGCATTAAGTGGAATAAAAACTTTATCTTCTGGAAGTCCGTGCCTCCCGTAGTCATCGACCTTCATAGCAATCCAGGTTTACAAGCAGCGATTGGCATCGGTGAAGCACCTATCGGATTGCAAGGCACCTTCTCACTTTGGAAGTCAGCATCTGCTCTTCGCGACTTTGCATATAAGGGCAAAGCCCATCAAGTTGCTATTGCACAGACCCAATCCATCCGTTGGTATAGCGAAGAACTCTTTGCACGCTTTGAAGTCCTTGCACTTCGAGGTGAAATTACTACCCATCCCCACAAGTAAGGCAGACTTAGCCCATGTCGATTCGCCACTATAACCCGCGTCGCAGACGCCGTGGTGGAATCTCCCCTAAAGCTAGAAATGTTCTCTTCTTCTTCCTGGGTTTAACAATTGCCCTTCAGATTTCTTATCCACTCATTGATGGTGAGGCTCTGCGCCTTGTCACCATTGCAACTATCTATGTAGGCGCACTTGCCATGGTTATCCACGGACATCTGTCATACGGTGCCAAGTATTCAACTCGCTACCTGCCCATTACCGCCCTCTTTGGTCTTGGTATCGAAGTTCTCGGAGTTCACACAGGATGGCCATTTGGAGTCTATGAATATGACCCATCCCTTGGTGCGCAACTCTTTGGTGTTCCACTTGTTGTTCCCTTCGCGTGGGTCATGATGGTGCACCCTGCTCTCATCGCAGCTCGTCGCATTACAAACACTTGGGTCTTTCTCTATGGCGGAGCACTTCTTGCAGCTTGGGATTTATTTCTAGATCCCCAGATGGTTGCAGCAGGTCGCTGGAAGTGGGAAGTAACCGGTTCGCACGTTCCCTTCACTCCAGATATTCCTCTCTCCAATCCATTCGGATGGCTCCTGGCAGGCATAATCATCATTGCCCTTCTTCATAAAGTTCTTCCTCGCGAACGCAGAAAAGAGTCAGCATCACTTGTTGCAGTAGATGTATTACTTC
This sequence comes from Candidatus Planktophila sp., assembly GCA_044353885.1. Lineage (GTDB taxonomy): Bacteria > Actinomycetota > Actinomycetes > Nanopelagicales > Nanopelagicaceae > Planktophila. The sequence goes on from JBILBC010000045.1 coordinate 2,737, forward strand.
TGTGGACGCTCTTTGGAGGTTTCGTCGGCAATCTCTTCTTCTTCGATCGCCCAGGGCTTGCACTTTTCGGCACCGTCATCATGGGTTCAATCTTGACTCCATACTTCTTCTCCAGCTGGCTTGGCAATAAAGATTAAGTAGCAATGGCTCAAATTCTCTTATCGTTTTCTATTCTGATCTTTGCCATCTCACTGATTAACTTTGTGACCATTCGAATTCCAAAGCGAGATGAGGAAATCAAAAAGGCAATAACTGTTTTAGTTCCCATGCGCAATGAAGCGGAGAATGTGCCTGAATTTATCTCAGCGCTGTCTGCGCAGATGGGCGTTAAGAAAGCTCACTTCATCATTATCAATGATGGTTCCACTGATAAGACAGCAGAGCTACTACATGCCGTTATTGATGGCGACTCGCGCTTTAGCGTGATTGACTCCCCCGCACAACGCAATGGTTGGCTTGGCAAAGTATCTGCACTGCAATCAGGATTCGAGGTGGCCGCATCCGACTACATCATCACCCTCGATGCTGATGTGCGCCTTGCACCTAATGCAATCATGCGCGCCATCACCCAACTGGAGAAACTTAAGCTCGATTTTCTTTCTCCCTACCCACGTCAGATTGCGCAAACATTTCCAGAGAAATTGATTCAACCTCTACTGCACTGGTCGTGGATGAGCACTGTGATTCTGCGCCTTGCAGAGAAATTCCCTCGACGCTCAACAGCTGTGGCAAATGGTCAATTCTTTGTCGCACGTAAGAGCGCACTCGATGCCATCGATGGTTTTTCATCAGTGAGCACTCAGATCCTGGATGACATCGAACTTGCTCGTTCACTTATCACAGCCGGATATAAAGGCGTAGTCACTGAAGGATCAGGAATTGCAAGCACTCGCATGTATGGATCTTTTGATGAAATCAGACAGGGTTACGGTAAATCTCTCTGGAAAGCATTCGGTGGCCGACTCGGCTCCATCGTTGCCATCGCATTTCTCTTCATCACAGGAATCCTTCCAGTGCTGCTTATCCTCAATGGAAACATCATCGGAGTATTTATCTACCTCTATATAACCTTCTCTCGAGAGATCAGTGCAATTCGCTCTCGCGGAAATCCACTCTATGCTTTCTTACATCCGCTCTCTAGCGCGCTACTGATCTACTTGATCATCTATTCCTGGAGATATCGCGGCAGGATCCAATGGAAAGGTCGCACTGTATGACCGGCCATGTGGGCAAGGTAAAAAACCCTGAGAACATCGCAGTCATCGGTGCAGGTATTGGTGGTCTCTGCACTGCTGCGCGTTTAGCAAAGGCAGGACATAAGGTCACCATCTTTGAAGCATCCGATCGCACCGGTGGAAAGTGCCGCACTGAATGGATTGGTCGCTATGCATTTGATACCGGCCCTTCACTTTTTACTCTCCCTGCCGTCTATCGCGATTTCTTTCAACGCACCGGTGATGTCATGGGCAGAGTTCTTGAAATTGAGGAAGTAAGCCCATCATTTGATTATCGATTCCATGATGGCAACTCTGTGAAGTTTGCAAACCTATCTCGCAAGAAGACTCTGGCATCGATTGAGCAATCACTGGGTGCAGATGCTGCAGCAGAATGGGATCGCATCATGCTGCAGGCTGAGGCGATGTGGGATGTCTCTCGCACACCCTTTATTGAGTCAGAGTTGAAATCACCCATCTCACTTCTCAAGCGCCCACGATTGTTGCGAGATCTCAAGATAATCTCGCCATGGAAATCACTGCGAGGACTCGGAATTACCAACCCCTATTTAGTAAAGATTATGGATCGCTATGCAACCTATAGCGGATCAGATCCTCGCGTAGCACCTGCAGTTCTCTCCACAATCGCCTTCGTTGAAGAGGCATTCGGTGCATGGCATATCAAGGGTGGCGTTGGAACGCTGTCTGAGAAAATCACTGAGCGCTGTGAGAAGTTAGGCGTTGATATCAGGCTTAACTCATACGTTGAAGAGATCACTCTCAGCGGTGGCAAAGTCACAGGACTAGTAGTTAACGGCAATAAGCAGAGCTTTGATCGCGTTGTTGCCAATGCCGATGCGCAATTTGTTTATGAGAAGTTACTTGCGCCAACCAATAAGGTAGTCAAGATTCGCAAGCAGCTAGCAAAGCAGCAGCCTTCACTTGCCGGCTTCTCACTTCTTCTTGGGCTCAAGCCATCAGATGCAGCACCCCTTGAACATCACACCATCTTGTTTCCAGAAAATTACGACCTGGAGTTTGAATCCATCTTCACAACTAAGACTCCTGTTGAAAAACCAACGATTTACATCTGTGCACCTAGCGATCCACTCATGGTCAAAGATGAAGGCCATGAAGCATGGTTTGTCCTCGTTAACGCACCTCGCCATAGCCAGGCCGGAGATGGATTTGATTGGAGCGATGAAGTCTTTGCGCGACGCTATGCAAATTCCATTATCGATCAGATAGAGGCATCCGGAATATCTATTCGTGATCGCCTTGAAGTATTAGAAATCCGCACTCCCCTTGATTTACAGACAAGCGTGAATGCACCAGGTGGTTCTATCTATGGAACATCAAGCAATGGTGCTCGCTCTGCATTTGCAAGAGCAAAGAATCGCTCACCGATTAAGGGGCTGTATCTCGTAGGTGGTTCTGCTCATCCAGGGGGCGGGTTGCCTCTTGTGGGATTAAGCGCTGAAATGGTTGCTAACGCAATACTTTCTTAGCAGCTCGCATTACTTGTAGGAAGCTAAAGATAAGAAGTGCAAGGAATGCATAGGACAGAATCAGCGTTCCTGGAATATCAAAGATATAGAAGATCAGTGCAAAGGCCATAAAGATCGCGCGCACTGGTCGCTCTGTGGGTGTAACAACACCGATCTCTGTGTGACCAAGGGATGCAAGACGAGCACGTGCATATTCTTGTGTCGATGCAATCGTCCACATCGTGATGACTACCCATGCAGGAATGCCAAGTCGCCACCCCATATAGAGCCAGAAGGCTTCTGAGATGCGATCGGCAAGTGAATCAAGGAGTGCTCCCCACTTACTTGCACTGCCACGCAGGATTGCAACGCTTCCATCAATACCGTCGAAGAAGAGTGAAACAACCAGAAGCAACAGTGCAATCGCTGCATAGGTGGAAAGTCCCATAGCAATTGCAGTTCCGAGGCCAAGCAGTGTTAGAAGATTAGGTGAAATACGAAGTGCCACACAGACACGTGCTGCTTGATAGGAGAAGGAGAGCCAACCGCCGACAACTCCTTCAGTATCTGCACCACCGTGAAGCTGGCTCCACGCGCTTTTAAATTCCGCCTCTTTCATCGCTCATCTTTAATCTGGGAGTAGATCTCACGGGTGGCAGATGAAGTATTCATTGTGTAGAAGTGAAGACCAGGAGCTCCTGCCTCCAGTAAGTCTTGGCAGAGTTGTGTTGCAATCTCAACACCTAACTTACGAACATCATCGGGGCTATCTTCAATCTTGGCAAAGCTTTCAGAGATGTGTGCCGGAATCGGAACTCCACTGAGCTCTGCCATGCGATTGAGCTGCTTCACATTTGTCACAGGCAAGATGCCAGGAATGATGGGAAGCGTTGAGCCCTTAGCCGATAACTTCTCGACAAGTGATTTCCACTTATCAACATCGAAGAAGAATTGAGTTGTGGCAAATGTTGCACCACGCTTTTCTTTCTCTAACAAGACATCAACATCGTGAGCGAAGTCCCCATCAGATGAAGGATGTCCATCAGGAAAAGCTGCAACGCCAATAGTAAATCCACCAAACTCTGCAGCAAGTGTTACCAATTCATCTGCGTGATTGAGCCCGCCATCTGTGGTTGTCCATGGTGCACGTGGTCCACCGGTTGGATCTCCACGAAGTGCCAAAATACTTTTAATTCCTGCATCACGATACTTACCAAGAATTTCAATGAGTTCTGCGCGTGTAGAGCCAACACACGTTAAGTGAGCGACGGTGGGAATATGTGTGCGAGCAGTAATTTCAGAGGTAATACGGATTGTGCGATCTCGCGTTGATCCACCTGCGCCGTAGGTCACAGAGATGAAATCGGGGGCGATGGATTCAAGCTGTGACATCGCAGCCCAGAGGCGTTCTTCGCCTTCAATATCTTTAGGTGGGAAGAATTCAAATGAGTAGGTCAGACCACTCTTCACACTGCGCATCTCCACGGCGTCAGGATATCGTTGCGCCGTGGATAAAGAGGTCATGAAGAGCGCATCTGAGGTGCGCGATGCCGTCAAGGGCGAATTGACTCACTATCTCGCCGAACAACGTGACTATCTCACCAGCATTGCATCTGAGTTAATTCCCGTCTGTGATGCCCTTGAAGATTATCTACTCGAAGGTGGCAAACGACTTCGCCCACTCTTTGCCTATGCAGGATTCTTAGCTGCAGGATCAACTCCAAGTCGCACCGATATTCGCGCGATGGCAAGCCTTGAACTCTTGCAGGCATGTGCACTTATTCACGATGACTTAATGGATGGCTCAGATACGCGCCGAGGAAAGCCTGCAATCCATCGCCACTTTGAAAATCTTCATCGCCAAGGATCAATGGCAGGTCTTGCAGAACAATTTGGTGAAGCAGCAGCTGTGTTGCTCGGGGATTTAGCCCTTGTCTGGTCTGATCACATGTTGCATAACTCTGGTCTCTCACATGATTCACTCACCGCAGCCCTTCGCATCCACGATGAGATGCGCATCGAATTGATGGCAGGTCAATATCTTGATGTGCGCGAGGCTGGAGAGCGCGAACATAGCGTTGAGCGATCACTGCGCATCGCTCGTTATAAGTCAGGCAAATACACCATCGAGCGTCCACTGCATTTAGGCGCTGTCATTGCGCGACCGGCTGCCACAGAACATTCAGAACTTCTCAATGTCTTATCCGCATACGGTCTTCCCCTCGGTGAAGCATTCCAACTACGCGATGACATGCTCGGAATCTTTGGAGATCCGAAAGAGACAGGAAAACCTGCAGGTGATGATCTTCGTGAAGGTAAGCGCACTGTGCTGATGGCGATGACGATGGAGAAGGCAAGTGATGCAGCTCGCGCAGAGCTAACTGCCAATCTTGGCAATCCCAGCTTGTCGGCTGAAAAGATTGAATCACTACGTACTCTGATTACCGAAACCGGCGCAATTGACGATGTTGAAAAATTGATTGACCGCTTAGGCGAAGAATCAGTAGCTGCAGCACACTCTGCAGCAATAAGTGAAAGCGCACGTCCATTTCTCTTGGCTCTGGCTGAGACCGCAATCCGTAGGAGCTATTAATGACAAGAACAGTTAAGGGACCCACAGATCACGTCGTCGTAGTTGGCGCAGGATTAGGTGGCCTCAGTGCAGCACTTCGCCTGGCAGGTGCTGGACGCAAGGTAACGGTCATCGAACGCGAATCCGTACCCGGTGGACGTAACGGTCTGCTGAAGAAAGATGGCTACTCATTCGATACGGGTCCATCAGTTCTGACCATGCCATCACTGATTCAAGATGCATTCAGCTGTGTCGGGGAAGATATGAAGGATTGGCTTGATCTGATGCCTCTTACACCTCTCTATCGCTCCTTCTATGCAGATGGTTCACAGATTGATGTTCATGCAAATACTGCGCAGATGGAAGAAGAGATTCGCACGCATGTCTCTGCTGAAGAGGCGATGGGTTATCGCAAGTATGTCGATTTCGTGACCAAGCTCTATAAGTATGAAATGAATGACTTTATTGATAAGAACATCGATTCACCACTGAATCTTGTAACACCTAACCTTGCTCGACTCATCGCACTCGGTGGATTTAGACACTTGCAGCCAAAGGTCAATCAATACCTCAAGGATCCACGCCTTCAGAAGGTCTACTCATTCCAGGCAATGTATGCAGGCGTGAGCCCACAGCAAGCCCTCGCAATCTATGCCGTCATTGCATATATGGACTCAGTCAACGGTGTCTTCTTCCCTAAGGGCGGAATGCATGCAGTTCCGCGGGCACTTGCTGCTGCTGCACAAAAGCATGGCGTTGAATTTAAATACAACACCACAGTGACTTCTCTTGATAAGCAGAATGGTCGCGTTAAGGCAGTACTCACCGACACAGGTGAGCGTATTGAATGCGATGTTGTTGTGATGAACCCTGATCTGCCTGTTGTGTGGCGCGATCTGTTGGGTAAGACGCCTCTGAATATCAAGCGCCTGAACTACTCACCATCTTGTGCAACCCTTCTTGTTGGCTCCTCCAAGAAGTATGACCACATCGCTCACCACAATATTCACTTCGGTGAGTCATGGGATGGCGTCTTTGATGAACTCATCAAGAAGAAGACTCTGATGACAGATCCTTCAGTTCTTGTCACAGTCCCAACTCACGATGATGCAACGCTTGCACCAGCTGGTAAGCAGTCCTATTACATCTTGTATCCCACGCCGAACTTGGATGCAGATATCGATTGGACCAAGCAGGCTAAGCCTTATCGCGATCACATGATTAAGACTCTAGAAGCTCGCGGATACACAGGCTTTGGTGATTCCATCGAGACAGAAGTGATGACCACTCCCCTTGATTGGCAAGCACAAGGAATGGAGCGTGGAGCACCATTTGCTAGCGCTCATACCTTCTTCCAGACCGGTCCCTTTAGACCACGCAATAT
>JBILBC010000116.1:0-2510 GCA_044353885.1 Candidatus Planktophila sp.
CTACTGGGAGCCACAAGGTAACTTCGGCTTCGGACAGATGTACGTCAAGAACTAATTCGCTATTAGAGTTATCTATAGTTAATTAGCACTTCGTAAGATGTTGCGGGCGGTTTAAGAAATTAAGCCGCCCGCAACTCCACGAAATCACCAAATGAAGAAATAGGGAGATTTAAGGATGTTGAAGTACTTAGCTCGTCGATTGAGTGCGACCTTTCTGGTCATCACTCTCGTGAGCATGTCTGTATTTGGCATCTTCGCCGTCCTTCCTATGGACCCAGCAGCGCTCACATGCGGTAAGGCATGTTCTCCTGCAGTCATTGAAGCTAACCGCCATCGCCTCGGACTCGATGTCCCTGTGCATGTTCAATATGGCCGCTTTGTAAAAGGACTTGTTGCAGGCCGCGAATATGGCGATGGAGCAGCAAAGTTTGAATGTCCAGCCCCAGCTTTTGGTTATTCATATAACCGCCACGAATGCGTGACGACACTTGTTGCTGAAGCATTCCCAGTCACCTTATCTCTTGCGGTGGGAGCCTTTGTTCTCTGGCTCTCCGTCGGTGTCAGCCTTGGAATCCTGGCGGCCCGAAAGAGAAATGAGTGGCAAGATCGCGGTGCTACGGCATTCGTTCTGATCGGCACATCACTTCCAACATTTATCTCGGGTATTTTGATTCTTCTCTTTGTGGCACTTAAATTTAATCTCATTAATCCACTGGAGATGGGAAGGTGGGTCTCACCACTAGAAGATCCCGTCGCCTGGTTTAGATCCTTTATCTTCCCTTGGATTACCCTGGCACTTCTCTATGCAGCTGGGTATACGCGCTTTACGCGATCGAGCGTGATTGAAATTTCGTCAGAAGATTACATTCGCACAGCTCGTGCAAAGGGATTAAATGAGCGAGATATCTTGCGCAAGCACACTCTTCGCGCAGCCCTTGCTCCAATCGTTACCTTAGCTGGTCTTGATTTTGCAGGGTTGCTTGGTGGCGCAATCATTACAGAAGGCATATTTAACTTGCCAGGACTTGGTCGACTCTCCATCCGAGCAGTGCTCAATGATTATGATCTTCCAACAATTCTTGCAACGACAATCTTGGCGGCATCCTTTGTCGTTATTGCAAACCTCTTGGTTGATATCTTGTATGCATATATCGATCCACGAGTGAGAGTTGCTTCATGACCTTAAAGCCATTTCTTGAGGTTAAAAACCTCAATGTTGCATTCCCGACTGAAGATGGCCTTGTGCAGGCATCAAATGACATCTCATTTACTGTCGCGCGCGGTGAAACCCTCGCTGTTGTGGGTGAATCAGGTTCAGGTAAATCTGTTACTTCCCTTGCCGTCATGGGCCTGCATGATCGAAAGCGCACACAGATCACAGGCCAAGCATTTCTGAATCTTGATTCAGGCCCCGTTGATGTGATCTCTGCCGATGATGAAGTAGTTCGAAAGCTACGTGGCAAAGCGATGTCGATGATCTTCCAAGATCCGATGTCAGCTCTGCACCCGTATTACTCCATCGGAAACCAGCTCATTGAGGCCTGGGCTCTCTATAACGAAGGCGATAAGGCAGCAGGTAAGAAGCGCGCTATCGAGATGTTGGATCTTGTGGGTATTCCAGATGCGGGTAAGCGAGTGGATGAATTCCCTCATCAATTCTCAGGTGGAATGCGCCAGCGCGTGATGATTGCGATGGCACTTATCAATAACCCATCACTTCTGATTGCAGATGAACCAACAACTGCCCTAGATGTGACTGTGCAATCTCAGATTCTTCAATTGATTCGCGATATGCAGAAAGAGTTCAATATGGCTCTTATCTTAATCACTCACGATCTAGGCGTTGTTGCCGAGGTCGCAGATCGCGTAAACGTGATGTATGCAGGAAAGATTGTTGAAAGCGGTAGCGCTGAAGATATTTACTATCGCCCTGATCATCCTTATTCAATCGGTCTCTTGAATTCAATTCCAAAGATCGGTGAACTTGAATCAAAGCGCCTTGTTGCAATTCCTGGACAGCCGCCATCGCTAATTAATCTGCCTCAAGGATGCTCATTCCGCGCCCGTTGCTCATTTACTGATCGCGTTGCAGGCAATCTCTGTACCACAACGGCGCCCACACTGGAAAATAAAACAACAGAGCACTTCTCACGATGCCATCTGTCAGAGGCAGAACTTGTCAAAGCTCGCGCAGAAATCGGTGGTCGCTCATGAATCAGCCAGTTCTCAAGATTGAAGGGCTTAAGAAGCACTTTCCTACAACAACAGGCGGAGCATTCTCTAAGGTCAAGGGCACAGTAAAGGCCGTTGATGGCATCGACCTAGAAATCTATCCAGGGCAGACAATCGGCCTTGTGGGCGAATCTGGGTGCGGTAAGACAACTGCAGGTCGCACCATCTTGAAGCTCTATGAGCCAACAGAGGGAAAGATCATCTTTGAAGGTCAAGACATCACACGCCTCAAGCCTAAAGAGATGAAGCCACTTCGCTCACAGATGCAGATGATCTTC
>JBILBC010000006.1:0-32130 GCA_044353885.1 Candidatus Planktophila sp.
AATGTCAGTGGGAATGTCACGATAAAGCTGACGTTCTGCACAACACGTGCATCCGATGCTGAAAGACCCACAAGAACTCCCACCCACGAGAGTGCATATCCGAAGAAGAGTAGGAATAAGAAGCCAAGTGCCACATTGGCAAGACCTGCAGATGGACGCCATCCGACTAAGTAACCAGCAATACCCATCACGGCAAGAACAACAATGTTCAGAAGTGAATCACCGAGAGTTCGACCAATGACGAGGGCTGATTGTGAAATTGGTAGTGATCTAAATCGATCAATTAAACCCTTCTTCATATCTTCAGCAAGGCCTGAAGCGGTGCCAGCTAAGGTAAATGCGACGGTCTGCACAAAGATGCCAGGCATCAGAAGCTGCACATATCCACCAGGTTGGTCTGTGCTAATTGAGCCACCGAAGACATAACGAAAGAGAAGCACAAACATCACCGGCTGAATGGTTGAAAAGATCAAAACCTCAGGAACGCGAGAGAGCAGTAGGAGTTGTCTGCGAGTGATGATGTAGATGTCATTGACGGCGGTCATTTTTTGCCTCTCTTCTTCTCTGTAATCTCTTCCTTCTTCTCCTCTGCTGCATGCCCGGTAAGAGATAGGAATACATCATCAAGGGAAGGGCGCTTGAGGCCAACATCGAGCGCATGAATTCCTGCGCTATCAAGGGCTTTTAATACTTCAAAGAGTGCGGCAGATCCCGTTGACACAGGAGCTGAGATAAGACGCAGTCCTTCATCGAGTGCTGCTTTATGTCCGCTGACTGCAGCGACTATCTCCATCGTCTTTGCAACATGGGTCTGCTCAACAACGACTTCAAGACGTTCGCCACCTACTTGTTTCTTGAGTGCATCCGATGTTCCTCGAGCAATTACCTTTCCAGTATCAATGACTGCGATGTCATCAGCTAATTGATCTGCTTCTTCAAGATATTGAGTTGTGAGCAAGAGCGTGACGCCACCTTTAACAAGTTCTTGAATTACTCCCCACATCTCTTGGCGACCACGTGGATCAAGGCCTGTTGTGGGCTCATCAAGAAAGAGAACTTTAGGTTTCACAATCAGTGATGCAGCTAAATCAAGTCTGCGACGCATTCCACCTGAATATGTCTTGATGGGCCGCTTTGCAGCCTCTGTTAAAGAGAACCGCTCTAGTAGTTCATTTGCACGGATAACAGCTTGTTTCTTACCCAGGTGATACAACTCACCGAACATCACAAGGTTGTCATAGCCTGTGAGAATTTCATCTACTGCTGCATATTGACCTGATAAACCAATAACTTCACGAACTTTCTCAGGATTCTTCATAACATCGATGCCTGCCACGCTTGCGCTACCTGAATCTGCGCGTAATAACGTTGTCAGAATACGAACAACAGTTGTTTTACCTGCACCATTAGGTCCTAATACGCTTAATACAGTGCCTTCTTCAACATCAAGGCTGAGTCCATCAAGTGCGCGAACTTTGCCTTTGTCATAGGTCTTTACAAGGTCTTGGGCGATAACTGATTTCACAGAGTAAACTTACCTCCTATGACAAAAAATGCGCCTTCGAAGGAACACACCCACCGCGAGATCATGATCATTCTCAGCGGACTCATGACCGGAATGCTGCTGGCAGCCCTGGACCAAACCATTGTCTCCACAGCTCTGAAGAGCATCGTTGAAGACTTCAATGGCCTCGACCACTACACATGGGTTGTCACCGCATACCTACTTACTTCAACTGCTTCGACTCCTCTCTATGGAAAAATTTCCGACCTCTACGGCCGGCGCATTGTCTTCCAGTTCGCAATCGTGACATTTCTTATCGGTTCCATTGCAGCAGGTGCTTCACAGAATATGGAACAGCTCATCGCAACGCGCGCCGTGCAGGGACTTGGTGCCGGTGGCTTGATGGCACTTACCTTCGTCATCATCGGTGACATCGTTCCTCCACGCGAACGTGGTCGTTACCAGGGTTACTTCGGTGCAGTCTGGGGTCTGTCATCTGTTGCAGGTCCTCTTCTTGGTGGCTTCTTCTCAGATCGCTCAACAATTCTTGGAATCGCAGGATGGCGCTGGATTTTCTACATCAATATTCCTTTTGCGATTGCAGCGCTGATCATCACATCTGCAGTTCTACATATTCCTAAGGTCAAGCGCGAACATAAGATTGATTACATCGGTGCCATTCTTCTTGTTGCCGGTGTGACACTCACACTTCTCGCAGTCTCTATCTATGGTCCTCAAGATGGATGGACGAATGCAAAGACACTTGCCTATCTCGGCAGTGGATTGCTCACAACCATTCTCTTCATAAAGTGGGAGTCAACGGCTGTTGAACCAATCATTCCCCTTACACTCTTTAAGAACCACACCTTCTCGTTGACATCAATTCTCGGTGCCATCATCGGTGCAGGCATGTTCGGTGCAATTGTTATGTTGCCTCTCTATATGCAGGTTGTTAAGGGTTACACAGCAACTGAAGCTGGGCTGAAGTTGATTCCATTAATGCTCGGAATCGTCTCCACATCGATCTACAGCGGCAAAGCAATCACTAAGCACGGTCATTACAAGCGTTTTCCAATTATTGGAACTGCGCTCATGACTCTTGGCCTCGTGGCAATGGTTCGCCTAGATATCGATACGCCTTATTGGGAGCTCTCCATCTATGCAATCATGGTTGGAGCTGGCTTAGGTCTTTCCATGCAGACCATCGTTATTGCTCTGCAGAATGCAGTTGAATTCAAAGATATGGGCGTTGCAACAAGCTCCAATACATTCTTCCGTTCACTCGGATCTGTATTTGGAACAGCAGTATTTGGAACAATCCTTACCAATCGACTTGGCCACTACCTGGCAACATCTGGTTTTGATCCGGTGCAAGCTGAACAGATTCAAAATAACACTGCAGCGATTGCAACTCTCTCACCTGAAGGCAAAATCACTGCCCTCAATGCATTTGTTGATTCCTTCCAGGTTGTCTTCCTTGTTGCTGCTCCTGTCGTTGCAATCGGATTCTTCTTAGCCCTATTCCTTCGCGAAACTCCACTGCGCACAAATGCGGATTACGCAGCTGCACGTAATGAAGCCGCTGGCGAGGCGCTCGGTTAAACCGAGCTCAGACATATACCTGTGAAAAATAAGTTCACCAACCCCTTTGCGGAGTTCCCGCGGGAGGTTGGTGTTCTTGTTTTCGCATCGTTCTTTGTTGCAGTGGGCTTTGGAATCATCTCCCCCACGCTTCCACTCTTTGCTCGTTCATTCGGCGTCAACAACGCACAAGTAGGAGCGATCCTCTCTGCCTTTGCCTTTGCACGCTTTGCCACAGGTCTCATCAGCGGAAAACTCGTAGATCACTTCGGTGAACGCCTTGTGTACTCATTCGGTATTGGTTTTGTATCCATCACATCTTTTGCTGCAGGTTTAGCTCAGAATTATGAGCAGTTATTGATTTTTCGCGCAGTAGGCGGTTTTGGCTCATCGATGTTCTCTGTTGCAGCAGGCTCCATCTTGTTACGCGCTGTAGATGATCATCATCGCGCACGGGCACAATCTCTCTATAACGGCTCATTCCTCATTGGGATGATGGCAGGACCTGTTGTGGGTGGTGCACTCTCTGTCTTTTCACTTCGTGCACCACTGATTATTTATGGGTTCCTCCTGATTGCAGCCAGTGCATCAGGGGCAATTCTCTTGCGCAATTCAGTACTAGCTGCAAAGCCCACTGCGCAACAAGAGCGCCAAACAATCACGATTAAATCAGCTCTCGCCTTAAGTCCTTATCGCAGCGCACTCATCATCTCCTTCATTACATCCTGGGTTCTCTTTGGAATGAGCCGTTCCATCTTGCCGCTCTTTATGGTGGAGGAAATCAATGTAACTCCCAGCTTTATGGGACTTGGATTTACGATCACCACAATTATCAATGGGCTCTTCTTGCTGCGAGCGGGAAAGTTATCGGATCTCAATGGCCGCCGTTATTCAGCCGTCATCGGAACATCCTTCGTCACCCTCTCTATCTTTGCCCTGGCATTTACAACTGCGCCATGGCACTTCATTGCAGCAAGTGTGATCGTTGGCTTTGGTGGAGCTTTCCTATCAACAACTCCATCTGCAATCGTGGGAGATGTTTTAGAAGGCAAGGGGGGCCAAGTCATCGGCCTCTTTCAGATGTCAGGAGATGCCGGTGCGATGGTGGCTCCCATCATTCTTGGATTTATCGCAGATCACTACGGATACAGGCCAGCATTCTTGGTAACTGCAGCTCTTATGTCCGTTGCAGTTCTTGTGTCAATAAAATTGCCCGAGACGCGGGCTTCGCATCTCGGGCAATCTCAGTAATTTCTATTTAGTCATTGCTGCGAAGGATTGAGATCAGTCTCAATACTTCGAGATACAACCAGACCAAAGTAACCATGAGGCCAAATGCCATGCGCCATGACTCTTCTTGTGGAACGCGAGCAGCAACAGCCTTTTCAATCTGATCAAGGTCCATCACGATAAACATCGTTGCAAGACCAACAGCAGCTACTGCAATGAGAAGTCCGAGTCCGCCAGTTGGGCGACCTGTGAACATTGTGATGAGAGCAAAGACGAAGTATCCGATGAGGGAGCCCATCATGATGCGTGTGAACTTTGGTGTCACGCGAATCTTTCCGCTGCGATAAGCAAGGAGTACTCCACCGAATGCACATGCAGTTCCAAGAACTGCCTGGCTTACGATTCCTGGATATGTTGCTTCGAAGATTGCGCTGATAGTTCCAAGTGCAAGACCCTGTGCTGCAGCGTATGCGACGATCAGAGCTGGACGCACCTTCTTAGAAAATGAGTTGACCATCGCGAGAATAAATCCACCGATGAAGCCGATAAGTGCAAGACCAGGGCTATTTGCACGCCATGCAAATGCTCCAACTGCAACGAGGACTGCAAAGAGTCCTGCTGTCTTAATGACGACATCGTCAATCGACATTGGTGCAGATGTTGGACGGTTCTCGAGTGTGTTGAGATCGCCAGATGTGGTCGTGCTTTCTTTGATACGAGCGAAACCGCGGCCGGTAAGGACTGGGTTAGAACTGCGCATTAATTTCTCCTTATATACGTGCGAAGAAAGGCTCTCCGTACAGTTCCTAAAATACGGCAAAGCCGCAGGATTTCCACTTCAGGATGAGCGTAGAGCTTTAGAAAATGTTGTGAAATGTGCCCCCAATCGGACTCGAACCGATACTGGAAGGATTTTAAGTCCTCTGTCTCTGCCATTGGACTATGGGGGCCAATAGAGACGGAAGTCTACTAGGTGAAAAGTTAGATAACTCCCGCAAACTTAGCTGCTTTTCTCAAGACTGAATCCAACATTGGTTTGGTGAGTTTGCCTGTGAAAGTGTTCTGCTGGCTTGGGTGATAGCTACCGACTATCAAATAGTTAACCCCATCGTGTGAATATTTAATGGTTGATCCATGGCCAAATTTTCCTGCAGGAACTACATGGCCTTGGGACTTAAGCGACTTAATGAGTACCTGCCAACCAAAGCTACCGAGTGCAACAAATGAGCGCACTGTTGGTGCAATCAGTTGTAGTTCGTTCTCAAAGAATGGAGAGCATGCATCGCGCTCTTCAATGGTGGGTTTATTTTCTGGTGGTGCACAGCGCACTGCCATCGAGATGCGCGTATCTCGTAACTCTTGTCCATCATCGCGTGACGACGATGTTGCAATCTTTGCGATACCGATGCGGTGGAGCGATCCATAGAGCCAATCACCAGATGAATCACCTGTGAAGATGCGTCCTGTGCGATTGGCACCGTGCGCACCAGGTGCTAATCCAACAATGAGCATCTTCGGTTTACTGGAACCAAATCCCGGTACCGGCTTACCCCAGTACTTCTCATTCTCATATGACTTACGTTTTACCACTGCTACTTCTTCTCGCCACTGAACTAATCGTGGGCACTTATGGCACTTAACAATCGCCTTATCGAGAAGCTCAATCGACTTATACAAGCGACCAAGCCATTCCATCGAGAATATCTGATTCAGAAGCAACAAATTCAGTGGCACCTGTCGCAAGCATGATGCGAGAAAGAACGAGTGAGCCAGCACCAATAACATCAACGCGACCTGGGTGCATATAGCCAAGTGCTTCACGATCTTCGCGCTTCATGCCGAGCATCATCTTTGAGATTGCATACGTCTTCTCAGCAGAGACACGAGAGAGGTGAATTGCATAACGGTCATAGGCGGCAAGTTCAAGAGCAGCCGCTGCAACCGTGGTCGCTGTTCCTGCTACTGCAATTAGTGTCTTTGCTTGAGTAATAGGAACAACTTTGCCGGCTTGTTTAATCGCTTCATCAATATCTTCAACTGCAGCGGCAATCTGTCCAGGGTCAGGATCTCCATTGGTGAAGTGGCGCTCAGACATGCGCACACAACCGATATTCATACTCTTTGCGAATTCAACTTTATCTGTGCCGAAGACGAATTCAGTAGATCCACCACCGATATCGATGACAAGGAATGGGCCTTCTGCCTTATTGAAATCTTTCGTTGCCCCTTGGAATGAGAGGGCAGCTTCTACTTCACCTGGAATGACTTCAGGTGCTATCCCCAAGCGCTCTTTAACGCCATCGATAAAGAGATCGCGATTTGTTGCATCGCGTGTGGCACTGGTTGCACAGAAGCGAATCTTCTCCACCCCACGCTTTGCAATCTCTAGTGCATATTTATCAACTGCAGCAAGAGTGCGCACAATTGCATCAGGATGAAATTGCCCAGTCTTATCAACGCCCTGTCCTAGGCGAACAATCTCCATATCGCGAAAGACTTCGCGAAAGTTGCTGCCTTCAACATCTGCAATGAGTAAACGGATTGAGTTAGTGCCGCAATCGATAGCTGCTACTCGCATGAAAGATGCTTCCACCACTCCGGAAGTTCAGCCAGTGCTTCATCACCGAGTGGATTAACACCAGGGCCAGCTGAGAGTGAGTGAGCAATCAGTGAGTGCAGGCACTTCACACGATTAGGCATTCCACCTGCAGAGATATTCTCAACTTCAGGAACATCAATTTTCAGTGCAGAGCGCGCTGCGATGTAGTCATCATGAGCTGCCGCATATGCGCCTGCGAGCTCTGCATCAGTCTCAAGACGGCTGGTCATCTCTTCCATCATCCCTGTTGTTTCAAGAGTTGAAATCGCAGCAGTTAAACGAGGACAGGTTGCATAGTAAAAGGTGGGAAAGGGTTCGCCATTAGATAGACGAGGTGGAGTTTCAACAACGGCAGCTTTTCCGCATGGACAGCGATAGGAAATCGCATGAACATCGCGAGGTGTGCGACCCAATTGGTTTTCAATAGTTTTCAGATCATCTTCTGTGGCCTTGCGGCTTTCGATACTCACGCCTTACCTGCCTCTGTAATGGATGCAATCATGCGCGTATACCAAGGTTGTCCTTCAGGAAGTTTTGTCACAACATCAGTTTGTGCGGCTTGATCAGAGTCTGAACCATCAGTTCCAGTCACGATGTATTGACGCTCTCCTGGCATCACAAAGTGAAGTCGTTCGCGTGCTTGAGATTTAATGTAGTCAGGGTCTTGCCAAAGCATGAGCTCTTTGCGTGCTTCATCCAGCGCTGTGTTATCGCTCTTGAGTTGTGATTGCAGCGCACTGATCTGTGCTCGTTGAACGAAGTAGCTCTTAATGGGAGGTGCAAGAAAGAGCGCCAACATAAAGAGGATTGCAGCAACGGCAAATGTGCGCCCAGATCCTGTGTTGCGATTGAAGTTCAAGTTACGTGAACGGTAACTCTTGCCTCGCTTGCTCCCGGTTGATCTGCGCGCCATGTGAGAAATTACCCGTTAAAGCGTGGGAATGCCTGGCAACCTGCATAGATGGCGCCATCAGCAAGCTCTTCCTCAATACGAAGAAGCTGGTTGTATTTAGCAACGCGCTCTGTGCGAGATGGTGCACCAGTCTTAATCTGGCCACAGTTAGTTGCAACAGCTAAATCAGCGATTGTGGTGTCTTCTGTTTCACCGGAACGGTGAGACATCATGCTGCGGTAGTTAGCACGGTGTGCAAGATCTACAGCATCAAGAGTCTCAGTCAGTGTGCCAATCTGGTTGACCTTCACAAGTAGAGCGTTTGCTGTATCTGTATCAATTCCCTTAGCAAGGCGCACAGGGTTCGTTACAAAGAGGTCATCTCCCACAATCTGAATCTTTGAGCCAAGAGATGCTGTCATCGACTTCCAGCCGGCCCAATCTTCTTCATTGAGTGGATCTTCGATAGAGACGATTGGATAAGCGCTGACAAGCTCTGCGTAGTAGGCAATCATTTCATCTGATGTGCGCATGGAACCTTCGAACTTGTACTTACCGTTATCGTGAAATTCTGTTGCTGCAACATCCATCGCAAGTGCGATATCTGTTCCTGGCTTAAAGCCTGCGGCTTGGATTGCTTCGATAATCAAATCAAGTGCTGCACGGTTGCTATCTAGGTTAGGAGCAAATCCACCTTCATCACCCACAGATGTTGCAAGCCCACGCTTCTTAAGAACAGCCTTGAGTGCGTGATAGATCTCAGCGCCCCAACGAAGTGATTCGCGGAATGTCTCTGCACCAATTGGCGCAATCATAAATTCTTGAATATCAACGTTGGTATCAGCATGTGCTCCACCGTTGAGAATATTCATCATTGGAACTGGAAGTAGGTGAGCATTTGGGCCACCGAGGTAACGGAACAATGAGAGATCTGATGAATCTGCTGATGCCTTAGCAACTGCGAGTGAGACACCAAGGATTGAGTTTGCACCAAGGCGTGACTTATTAGGTGTGCCATCGAGTGCGATCATCTCTGAGTCAATCAAGCGCTGATCTTGTGAGTCATAACCTTCGATTGCTGGTGCAATCTCTTCGTTAACGAATGCAACTGCCTTCTGAACACCCTTACCGAGGTAACGGCCCTTATCGCCATCGCGTAGCTCTGATGCTTCAAATGCACCAGTAGATGCACCGCTTGGAACTGCAGCGCGCGCTTGTGTTCCATCTTCGAGGGTTACTTCAACTTCAACAGTTGGGTTTCCGCGCGAATCTAAAATTTCACGAGCGTAGATTGCATCGATAATTGCCATGAGATGTCTCCTAAAAACTTGAGATTATGAACGTCAGCGCTCAACTCTGAACGGCAGGTGGCTAGTCTACCGCGACTACTTACCTTGCTGTTCTGCTGCCTGAATCTGACGGATCATCTCGCGAGCCTGCGCACGTAAGGCGTTTTCAGGGTCAATACCGTTTTCATGAGCCCAGGCAATGACTGACGCTAGCGCCTCACCGACTGACTTCTCATTCACTTCTTGTTCACTTTCATATTGAGGAACATCAAGATCAACCTTGTATTTCTCTGCGCGATAGAAAATCTTTGCAACAAGAGGCAGTGCAGGTTGCGCCATAGCAATGCCATCGATTGCAGATGTGCGCCCCTTTTCGCGAGCCTTAATCGCTTCCCAATTTTCAATGATTTCATCCGTCCCACTTACCGCAAGGTTTTCAAAGACGTGTGGGTGGCGGCTAATTAACTTATCTGCAATGGCCCCTGCGACATCTTCAATAGAGAAGGGATCTGTTGGGTGATCTTGAGCAATACGTGAATGGAAGTAGACCTGCAGGAGGACATCACCGAGTTCTTCACGCATTCCTGCGCGGTCATCGGTTTCAATAGCATCGATAAATTCGTATGACTCTTCCAGCAAATACTTAATCAATGATTCGTGAGTTTGTTCAGCATCCCACACACAGCCTCCGGGTGAACGGAGGCGATCCATGACTTCAACAAGACGCTGAAGCTCTGAATCTGCCATAAGAGTTACTTGCCTGAAGGAACGACTGCAGATCCAGCTGCATCTGTCGCAACGATGTCGCCAGTGTCTTGGTCCCATGTTCCATAACGTGGATTAACTTCAACTTTGAGTTCAGCAGCCTTGGCATTAATCAACTGTGTGATGCGTGCTGACACATCAGCATCTGAAACTCCTGATGCCTTGAGCGCTTCCTGAAGTTTATTTGAGGTGATGATTGCGCGGACATAGTTATCAAAGTTTGACGGTGCAATCTCTGCGGCCACCAAATTCTTGGCAAGTGCTTCTTGCCCACCACTTTGAGCAATCAGATCTGCCTTTGCCTTCTCGATTTCAGTCGATGAGATTTCGAGCTTGAGTTCCTTTGCAATCTCATCAAAGAGAGTTGTCACGATTGTGAATCGAAGCTGACTGCGATTAAGAGCATTGCCTGTCTGAATCTGCAGCCCTGCTGTATCAATCTTTGCGCGCTCTGCGAGAACTTCATCAATAATTGATTGAGCTGAAGCCTGTGAGATGGTGATATCGCCAACGGTTGCTGCGCTATCGACTTTGCCACATCCTGAAAGTGCTAAGACTGAGATAACACCCAAGAGTGCAAGGATCTTCTTCACGTAGTGCTCACTTTCGTTAATTCATCGAGGGACTTAGCCGCCCACTCCAGAAGAGAAGTATCCCCTAAAAGTTGAGAGCCTTGTGCAGTCGGCGTCCATGCTGCCGCACGTGGAATTGCAATCATCACTGTATTTGTCGCACTTTTATAGAGCGAGCCAGGGAAAAGTCTGCCCAAGCGAAGCTGTTTCGATTCGGGCAAGACCAGCGGTGAAATCCTCAGGAACTTACCCGCTGCAACAACTTCTCTGACTCCAAGGGATTTAGCAAAAGCTCGTAACTGCGCCACTTGCATCAGTGCCTGTGCTTCCTGCGGAAGTTTGCCAAATCGATCAACGAGTTCTTCCCGAATAGATTCCACATCTTCACTCATGCGAACATCGGCTAAGCGGCGATACAAATCTAAACGCAGACGCTCACCCGGAACATACGCCTCGGCAAGGTGTGCATTAATTGGAAGCTCCACCTTGCATTCGTGGTTCTTCTCCTCCGTTTCAATAAACCCAGTCTTGTAATCATTGACCGCCTCACCGACCATGCGCATATACAAATCAAATCCCACATCAGCGATATGGCCTGATTGTTCACCGCCCAGCAAGTTACCGGCTCCACGTATTTCAAGGTCTTTGAGTGCAACGCGCATTCCTGAACCCAAATCAGTATTCGTTGCAATAGTCTTTAACCGATCCAGTGCAATTTCAGTCAGTGGTTGATCTTGTGGATAGAGGAAGTAGGCATAGGCACGTTCGCGACCGCGTCCCACGCGACCGCGCAATTGGTGCAGCTGCGAAAGACCGAAATTCTCAGAGCGCTCCACAATCAGAGTATTTGCATTGGCGATATCTAATCCGCTCTCCACAATCGTTGTGCAGACAAGAACATCAAAGTCGCGATTCCAGAAAGCAAGAATCACATCTTCTAATTGACCTTCTGACATCTGGCCGTGTGCAATGCGAATACGCGCTTCAGGAACTAGCTCCTGCAGCTTTGATGCTGCACGATCAATAGATTCAACACGGTTATGGATATAGAAGATCTGACCATCACGCAGTAGCTCACGGTGGATGGCAGCTTTGATCTGAGCATCTTCAGCAGGACCCACATAGGTAAGGATGGGATGGCGCTCTTCAGGCGGTGTTGTAATCGTCGACATCTCACGAATACCGGTAACTGCCATTTCAAGTGTGCGCGGAATTGGCGTTGCAGACATCGCTAAGACATCGACAGTCGTGCGCATCTTCTTGAGCGACTCTTTCTGTTCAACGCCAAAGCGCTGTTCTTCATCGACAATAACAAGTCCTAAATCCTTAAACTGCACATCCTGAGAGAGGATGCGGTGCGTTCCCACAACAACATCGACTGTCCCCGATGCAAGCTGAGCAAGAATCTCTTTACTCTCTTTCGCTGTATTAAAGCGAGAAAGTCCTGCAACATTGATAGGAAAGCCTGCATAGCGTTCTGCGAATGTCTTTGAATGCTGTTGAACTAATAACGTGGTGGGAACAAGGACAGCTACTTGCTTTCCATCTTGCACCGCTTTAAATGCAGCACGGATTGCAATCTCAGTCTTTCCATAACCCACATCGCCGCAGATGATGCGATCCATCGGGTAGGGGCGTTCCATATCGCGCTTAACATCTTCAATCGTTGATAGCTGATCAGGAGTTTCAATATAGGAAAATGCATCTTCTAGTTCGCGCTGCCATGGAGTATCAGGTGAGAAGGCAAAGCCAGGTGCACTCGTGCGCGCTGCATAGAGACGAATGAGCTCTCCTGCAATTTGGCGCACAGCCTTTCGCGCACGACCCTTTGCCTTCTGCCATTCACCACTACCAATGCGGTGCACCGTTGGGGTTTCACCACCCACATACTTACTTACCTGCTCCAACGTATCGGTCGGAACAAAGATGCGATCTCCTGGTTGGCCGCGCTTTGCTGGCGCATATTCAATGACGAGGTATTCGCGCGTTACTCCCCCAACACTTCGCTGAATGAGTTCAACATAACGTCCAATTCCATGTTGCTCATGAACGACAAAATCACCTGTGCGAAGTTCCAGAGGGTCAATAGCTTGCTTGCGCTTTGATGGCATGCGCGCACCATCTTTACTGCTGGTTTTACTTCCCGATAAATCGCGTTCTGTAACGAAGAGAATCTGTGCATGATCGCTTTTAAATCCATATCCCAGCGATGATTGCGTAACGTGGATAGAGCCTTTTGTAGGATGAGCAGCAAGGGTGGCCACCATCTGCACCGGAAGATCTGCATCGCGGAATATGCCTGCATATCGCTCAGCCATTCCATGACCTGTGGTTGAAAATACAACTGCGTGATGAGCCTCTAAACCTGTGCGCAGTAATTCACACAAGGCTTCCACATTGCCACGCATTGGATCAATTGCTGAGATATCGAGGAAGCAAGCATCCTTATCTAAATCACTACCGAATGCATTGAGTGCACGGACCGGAAGTGAAAGACGTGCAATCTCCTGCTGTAGCCCTTTCCAATCCAAGTAGGTCACTTGCTCCACAGGCAAAGGTGCGGCTCCACCGATTGCAGCGTTAGACCATGATGCTTCTAGAAATTCTTGGTTTGTTTCAATGAGGTCTGCTGTGCGAGAGCGGATACGTTCATCATCGATGAAGATCACTTCTGTGCCATTTGGCATGCGATCGAGAATTGTTTCAAAGTCATCGGTGAGTAGTGGAATCAGTGATTCCATTCCTTCAACGATTGTACCTTCTGCAATCTTGTCGAGAATCTCAAGTGCACTGGGATAGCGATCCTTAATCTTCTCTGCACGTTCGCGAATCGCATCGGTTAGTAATAGTTCGCGACATGGCAAAATCGCAAGCTTTCCAATAACAGGCTCACTTGTGCGCTGGTCTGCAACTTCAAAATACTGCAGCTCTTCAATCTCATCACCAAAGAAATCAATGCGCACGGGGTGCATAGCAAGTGGAAGGAATACATCGACAATGCCACCACGCACTGCAAACTCTCCACGCTTTTCAACGAGGTCAGTTCGAGTAAATGAGAGTTCAGTCAGATGGGTAATGAGTTCGGTAAGACCAACTTCTTGACCAATTTCTAGAGTCCATAGCGGAGTCTTGGCAAGGGATGCAATAAATCGATGGATGACTGCGCGCACTGGTGCAACAACGATTGGATTACTGTGATCTTCGGTCAGTGAATACAAGGTTGAAAGTCTGCGAGCCACAGTGTCGCTGCGTGGACTTAAACGTTCATGGGGCAGGGTCTCCCATGCAGGAAATTCATAGACAAGTGGATGCAGGCTCTTGAGATATTCACTTAAATCTTCTGCCCCACGGCTGGAGCTTGTGACAATGAGCAACGGCTTCTCTTGAGCCTTCATCGCAATCAGAAATGGGTAACTCGATGCTGGTGCGATGATCTTGGAGGAATCACTGAGGGCAGAAGCCACTTCGGTATCACTATGTAATACCGAGAGAATTCCTCTCATGGCGCGCTCCTCTTAAACGACTCAAAGCCCCACTTCAAAAAGAAGGGGGGCGAACAATTACAGTCTATCGGGCCCGCTCCATCTGTGATAATTCTCCAGTGACCGAGACCTCTAAGACGAAGCAGATCGTTGAATCAGATGATGCAACCCTGCGCAGTGACGTCCGCCGTCTCGGCGATCTCCTGGGTCAATCTCTGGTTCGCCAAGAAGGACAGCATCTACTGGATCTTGTTGAGAATGTACGCAAGGCAGTTCGCGAAGGCGCTGGGGTTGAAGTACTCGAAAACCTTTCCGTCGATGATGCAACGCAACTTGTACGTGCACTAAGTACCTACTTCCATTTAGCAAACGTTGCAGAGCAAGTGCACCGCTCGCGTGTGCTTGCAGAGGTGCGCACACAAGGTGGCTCTTGGATAACTCGAGCAATCGACAAAATTGAAGAGGCGATGAAGAATCCTGTTGCAGGACATGAAATTTCACGCGCAGATTTATCCAAATGGATTAATGATCTCGATATCCGCCCTGTCTTCACAGCCCACCCGACCGAAGCAGCGCGCCGCTCCATCTTGATTAAGCTCGGTGAGATTGCATCCCTTCTTGATACGCCAAAGTCGGTAGTTCAAGATGAACGTCTTGCTGAAACTGTTGATTTGTTATGGCAGACAGATGAGCTTCGCCTCAATCGCCCTGAACCCCTTGATGAAGCAATGAATGCGCTCTATTACCTCGATGACTTAGCTGCGCAGACTGTTCCTGAAGTTCTCAACGACTTTGCACGTGAACTCAAGCGCCTTGATATTGATCTGCCCGTTACTTCACGCCCACTTACCTTCGGTACTTGGATCGGCGGAGATCGCGATGGCAACCCCAACATCACACCTAAAATAACTGAGGATGCTGTTGTTCTGCAGGTAGCACACGCAATCCGCTCGACGTTGACTGCAATGAACCGTCTTCGTCAAATGCTCTCTGTCTCAACTCGCATCACCGGTGCAACGCCAGAGCTCAGTGCATCTGTTGAAGAAGATTTGAAGAATATTCCTGAGTTTGAAGCTCGCTTCTTGCGTCTAAATGCACAAGAGCCATATCGACTGAAGGCCACTGCAATCGTGCATCGCCTTGCCTTTACGCGCACACGTCATGCAGAACGCACCGCCCATGTTCCAGGTCGCGATTACAAGAACACAGCAGAACTTCTTGCAGACCTCACACTGATGCGCGATTCACTCTTTGCCCACCGCGGTGAATTGTTAGCAACAGGCTTGCTCGAGCGCACCATCCGCACCGTTGCAGCATTTGGTCTCACACATGCAACTTTAGATATCCGTGAGCACTCAGATGCTCATCACAACGCCTTGAAGCAGATGATTTCAGGTGAGTACATCTCACTCTCACACACAGATAAATTCCCTATTCTCATCAAGCTCTTGGCATCATCTGAAAAACTTGATTCAAGCAAGCTAGATGCAGCAGGGCTGAAGACTCTCAATACCTTCGTTGCAATCGATGATTTGATTGAACGCTTTGGCCCTGAAGTAATCGAGACCTATATCGTCTCGATGACAAAGGGTGCCGATGACCTGATTGCTGCAACCGTGCTCGGTAAGCAGGCGGGCCTTGTTGATATCGATAAAAAGGTTGCCAAGATTGGTTTTGCACCTCTTCTTGAAACAGTTGCAGAACTTCGCGCAGCAGGTGAAATTCTTGAAAAACTTCTCTCAGATCCCACCTATCGCAAGCTCGTTGAACTTCGCGAGAATGTTCAAGAAGTCATGCTTGGATATTCAGATTCCAATAAAGATGCAGGTATTGCAACTTCGCAGTGGGAGATCCACCGTGCTCAGCGAAAACTGCGCGATGTTGCCATGAAACATGGCGTCAAACTTCGTTTATTCCATGGTCGCGGTGGTTCAGTCGGTCGCGGTGGTGGTCCCACATATGAAGCACTTGTTGCACTGCCTTGGGGATCTGTCGATGGACAAATCAAGATGACTGAACAAGGTGAAGTGATCTCTGATAAATACGCACTGCCTGCACTTGCACGCGAGAACGTTGAACTCACACTTGCCGCATCTCTAGAGGCCACAGTGCTTAATCGTGGACCACGTCAAAGTCCAGAAGATCTAGCTAAGTGGAATGAATGCATGAACATAGTCAGTGACAATTCTTTTACTCGCTATCGATCACTCATTGACCACCCAGATCTACCCGCATATTTCTATGCCTCAACTCCTGTTGAACAATTAGGAAATCTCTTCCTTGGCTCTCGTCCATCACGTCGCCCAGATGCTGCAGGCGGTCTTGATTCACTGCGCGCTATTCCTTGGGTATTTGGCTGGACTCAATCACGCCAGATTGTTCCTGGTTGGTATGGGGTTGGCTCAGGGCTGAAGGCCGCGCGCGAAGCAGGCAAGACAGATGTATTACAGAAGATGCTGAAAGAGTGGCACTTCTTCTCCACATTTATTAGCAATGTTGAGATGACACTTGCAAAGACTGATCTTGAGACAGCGAAGCGATATGTGGAAACACTTGTGCCAGCAGAGCTTCAGCACTTCCTGGGTACCATCAAGGAAGAGTTTGATTTAACTGTCTCAGAGATTCTCACCTTAACTGGAAAGACATCTCTGCTTGGTGATCAAGTAGTTCTTGCTCGCACGCTGCAGGTGCGCGATACATACCTGGCGCCTCTTCAATTACTACAAGTAAACCTCTTGCACCGCGTGCGCACAGAGGGTGAAAGCGCAGATCCTGCTCTGATTCGCGCTCTGCTTCTGACTATTAACGGTGTGGCTGCCGGTCTTCGCAATACTGGCTGATTTTTAGCTATTAAATTTAGATTGCGTTAAATCAAGGCCATTTGCGATTAAGTACTCAACACAATCAGCCCCACGATCGATAAATTCATCGAGGGTCTTCTTCTCTTCTTTGCTGAACTGCTTTAAGACAAAATCTGCAGGATCTTGTTGTCCCATAGGACGACCAATTCCAAGGCGCACGCGGAAATACTCTGCGGTTCCAAAAGATGAGGTGAGTGATTTCAAACCATTGTGGCCATTATCGCCGCCTGCAACCTTGGTGCGAATAGCTGCATAACCAATATCGAGTTCATCGTGGAGAACAATAATGTTGGCAGGTTCAACTGAGTAGAAAGATGCAAGAGCCTTAATCGGTCCGCCTGATTCATTCATATAGCTCTTAGATTTTGCGAGAATGATTGAGTGCATATCTGCGCCAACGCCTAATTTAAAGGCTGCAATATCGTTGCGGGATTTATGTGAAGAGAGTTTTACGTTGTGGCGTTTTGCAAGATGATCAATGACCATCTGACCCACATTGTGACGGGTGGCAGCGTATTCATCCCCGGGATTACCGAGACCCACTACCAACCACGTCATATGTGAAATCGTAAGGGTTGTTAGTCCTTCTTCTCTGCATCTGCAGCAGGTGCCGCAGCAGCTGCATCTGCAGCAGGTGCCACAACAGCAACTTCTTCAACAACTGTTGAGCGCTCTGAGAGGTGAACGATGATTGTGTTCGCTGGGCTGATAAGAATCGTGCCTGCAGGAAGAACAACATCTGAAGCATGCTTTGAAGTTCCAGCAACCATTCCTTCGATATCAAGTGTGAGGAACTTAGGAATTGCTGTTGCCTCTGCCTCAACTTCGATTGAGTTGTGCTGAGTCTCAAGGATGCCGTCTGGATCATGCTTACCTTCAAGGTGAACAGGAACTGAAACAACAACCTTCTCGCCGCGACGAACAAGTACGAGGTCGATGTGCTCAAGGATCTGCTTGAGTGGGTGGCGAACGATTGACTTTGGAAGTGTCAGTTCAGCCTTTCCATCAATATCAATATTAAGAAGAACGTTTGACTCTTTAAGAGCAACGCCAAGTTCGCGAGCTGGAAGAGTGATGTGAACAGGCTTCTCACCGTGTCCATAGATGACAGCAGGAACTAGACCTGCAACGCGTGCGCGACGTGATGCACCCTTACCGAATTCGGTACGTGTGGTTCCCTTGATTGATACTTCTGCCATTTTAAAACTCCCTCGTAGCTGTTATCGAACCTCTTTGTGTTGCGAAGTTCCAGCAGGAGTTGATACCTACGCCGTCGATCACGGATAAATTTCACCCTCGCCGGAACGAGGTGAAGGTTAGCGTGAGTTAGCTATGCCCGTCAAAAAGGCTGGTTACTGAGCCATCTTCGAAGACCTCACGGATGGCGCGAGCCAAGAGTGGGGCGATGGAGAGCACAGTCAGCTTGTCGAATTTCTGATCCTCAGACAATGGAAGTGAGTCTGTGACAACGACCTCTACAGCGCGTGAATCTCTGAGGCGCTCGACTGCAGGGCCAGAGAAGACCGCGTGTGTTGCAGCGACGATGACATCTTTTGCGCCACCTTCGAAGAGTGCATCGACTGCCTTGGTAATTGTTCCTGCTGTGTCGATCATGTCATCGATAACTACACATGTGCGACCTTCAACATCACCAACTACTTTTCCAACCACTGCTTCGTTAGGAACAAGTGGGTCGCGAGTCTTATGGATAAATGCAATCGGGCAACCACCGAGAAGTTCAGACCAACGCTCTGCAACGCGAACGCGACCTGAGTCAGGGGAGACGATGGTCAGCTTTGAACGATCGACCTTGCTACCAACATAATTTGCAAGCATCGGAAGTGCGAACAAGTGATCGACGGGACCGTCAAAGAATCCTTGAATCTGTGAAGTGTGAAGATCGACAACCATAAGTCGATCAGCACCAGCTGCCTTAAAGAGATCAGCCATGAGGCGCGCAGTAATCGGTTCGCGACCACGGCTCTTCTTATCCTGACGTGCGTAACCATAGAACGGTGCAACAACTGTGATGCGCTTTGCAGATGCGCGCTTAAGAGCATCAATCATGATCAGTTGTTCCATGATTTGCTTATTAATAGGAGTTGAGTGCGACTGAATTACAAATGCATCGCAGCCACGAACAGATTCTTCAAAGCGAACAAAGATTTCACCATTAGCAAAGTCATATGCAGACGTTGGTGTGAGTGGGATGCCTAGCTCGGTAGCAACTTGTTCAGATAACTCGGGAAATCCGCGACCTGAAAAAAGACGAAGTTTTTTCTCTGAAGATAAACGGATCTCGCTCAAGGAAGTTAGCCCTTCTGCTCGTCGTTGCTGTGGCGCATTGCGGCCTCAGCAGATTTACTGCCAGCTCGCTTACGCAGAACCCAACCTATTACATTTCGTTGCTTTGCCCTACCGACACCAATTGCACCGGGCGGAACATCTTCTGTAATCACAGAACCGGCGGCCGTGTATGCGCCATCTCCGATTGTGACCGGGGCAACTAACATCGAATCGCTACCGATTCGAACGTGATCGCCCACGACGGTGTAATGCTTTTCAACGCCGTCATAGTTAACAAAAATCGTTGCAGCGCCAATATTGCTGCCTTCACCAATAACAGCATCTCCCACATAGGAAAGATGTGGAACTTTAGAGCCTTCGCCCAAAGTCGCATTCTTCATCTCCACATATGCGCCGACCTTTGAATGAGGAAGTAACTTTGTTCCAGGTCGCAAGAATGTATAGGGACCAACGCTTGCACCTTCACCGATGATGGCTTCTGTGCAGCGAGATTCAATAACGCGAGCGCCTGTGCCCACTGTGCAATCAACAAGTGTTGTACGCGGACCAATGACGGAGCCCGCAGCCACTGTCGTTGTCCCGCTAATAGCAGTACCTGGCATGAGAACTACATCACTTGCAACGCTTGCAGTTGCATCAACCCACGTGCTCAGCGGATCCACAATGGTCACACCATCGCGCATCAGATCTTCATTAATGCGATCGCGCAGAAGTGCTGCTGATTCTGCAAGCTGCACACGGTCATTGACGCCTAGGATTTCGATGAAGTCATCGATGAGAACTGCTGCAATTTTGCCACCTTCATTGCGAAGGATTTCAATGACATCGGTCAGATAGAGCTCGCCCTGTGAATTATCGTTTTTCAGCTTTCCAATAGCACCTGCAAGCTTGATTGCATCAAATGCATACACACCTGAGTTCACTTCTAGAATGTCGCGCTGGATTTCATCGGCATCGCGCTCTTCCACAATACGTAGAAGTGAGTCATCATCAGCGCGAATGATGCGCCCATATCCGGTTGGGTCTGGATGCTCTGCTGTGAGGACAGATGCTGTGAAGCCACCTGCATGATGTGCGTTAAGAAGTTCAGAGAGAGATGATCCCGTCAGCATCGGAGTATCGCCTGCGAGTACAAGAATCGTTCCACTTGCCTTGAGGCCATCGAGTGCGAGCTGCGTTGCATGTCCTGTACCGCCGCGCTTTTCTTGAAAGACTGTTGTGACATGCGGTGCTATCTCAGATAGATGTGCTTCAACTTGTTCACGGCCTGCACCAACAACAACGCGCACCTGCTTAGGAGAGAGTGCACTCACGGCTGAGAGAACATGGCCAACAAGTGATCGACCTGAGATTGAATGGAGAACCTTGGGAGTACTTGACTTCATACGAGTGCCTTCTCCAGCAGCGAGAATCACTACTGTTTCTAGGCTCATGTGTGCAGTCTACTTGCTCAGGCTGAGATTGAAACGGTGGCTCCGCCACCAGGTATCGATCCTGGACCCTGGGCTTCAAAGGCCCATGTGCTAGCCACTACACAATGGCGGAACCTATATTCTCCCTTATATTCGGTAGTGCTCGCGACCACTAAACTCATTTCTTATGCAGAACAATCGAGATGAAGTAGACCGCCTCATAGCGGCCTGGAAGCGCGAGCGTCCAGATCTTGACCTCTCTCCCCTTGCAGTCCTGAGCCGCATTACCCGTATTGCCCGCCACCTCGATATTGCTCGTCGTGATGCATTCGCAGATCTTGAGACTTGGGGCTTTGATGTTCTAGCCGCTCTGCGTCGCGCAGGAGCACCACATCAACTCTCCCCTGGTCAATTGATGCAAGAGACGATGGTGACAAGTGGAACGATGACCAATCGCCTTGATCGTTTAGAGGAGTTACAACTAATTACTCGCGAACAAGATCCTGATGATGGTCGTGGCTCACTCGTCACACTCACCAAATCTGGCGTGCGCGCGGTTGATGCAGCGCTAGAAGGTTTGCTGGAAAACGAACGCGAATTGCTAGGAACGCTCACTGCCAAAGATCGTGAGCAACTTGCTGACCTACTGAGCAAG
This sequence comes from Candidatus Planktophila sp., assembly GCA_044353885.1. Lineage (GTDB taxonomy): Bacteria > Actinomycetota > Actinomycetes > Nanopelagicales > Nanopelagicaceae > Planktophila. The sequence goes on from JBILBC010000006.1 coordinate 21,150, forward strand.
CTCGTTACTGAATTCGATGAGAATTAATTAAATAACTTTTGCTCCATGAACGGGACCATGTGCTCGTGCCACACTTCCCACAACACCACTTGCCGTAAGGGCCACAGCTAAATCAAGTCCTGAATCTTCATCGGTCACCAAGAATGCAACGGTTGGACCAGAGCCAGAGACAATCGCACCGAGTGCTCCGTAATCACGACCGACTTCAAGAACAAGGCTGAGCGCAGGTCGCAGAGAACATGCAGCGTTCTGCAAATCATTGGTCAGTGCGCGCCCCACAGCGCCACTATCTGCTGCGAGCAGCGATTGCATCAACGCATCAGAGACTTGTGGGGGTGCGATATCTAGTTCTGCGCGCATGCGATCACATTCTGTATAAACAGCAGGAGTAGATAGACCAACGCTAGAAAGGGCTAATACCCAGTGATAGGTGCCGCGCGATAACGCTGCAGTGAGTTGATCTCCGCGTCCTTGGCCAATTGCTGTGCCACCTGAGATCATGAAAGGAACATCGCTACCTAACTCTGATCCCAGTGCATGCAGCTCCTCTCGTGACATCTCCAGCTGAAAGAGTGAATCAATTGCAACCAAGGTGCCTGCAGCATCAGCGCTTCCGCCTGCCATGCCACCTGCAACGGGAATCGACTTTTTAATCTCAATATGAACATCGACTGCAAAACCAAACTTCTCGCCAATCAACTGAGCAGCTTTGACCGCAAGGTTTGAGTGATCTTCAGGCACGCCATGGGTGTGTTCACCAGTGACAGAGATAGTCACTCCGCTGCCCGGGTTTGATTTAGTCACAGTGACATCATCAAAGATGGAGATTGCTTGAAAGACAGAGACAAGGTTGTGGAATCCATCTGATTCGCGCGGGCCCACAGAGAGCTGCAAATTAACCTTTGCAGGTACTCGTACCGTCACTGAATTATGTGCCACGCGAAAACTCTACTCTTCTCTGGCAATTGCGCAGAAGGCAGAGATATCAAGTGCTTCTCCGCGAAGGGTGGGATCAATTCCTGCTTTAGTTAGATGAGCTTCCGCAGCACCTGAGCCCCCATACATGGAAGAAAGTGCAGAGCGCAGCATCTTGCGACGCTGAGCAAAAGCTAAATCAATGATGGCAAATACTTTCTTGCGAAGTTCTTCATCACCCGGTGTTGCTCGCCTTGTGAAACCAACAAGCTTTGAATCCACATTAGGTTGTGGCCAGAAGATATTGCGCGAGACAGAACCAGCACCTGTCACATCAGCCCACCATGCTGCCTTCACACTAGGAATTCCATACTCTTTTGAATTTGGCTTTGCAGCAAGGCGATCTGCTACTTCTGCCTGCACCATCACTACTCCACTACGAAGGGAAGGCAGGATTTCAAGAAGATGGAGAAACACGGGAACAGAGACGTTATAGGGCAAGTTAGCAATTAAAACAGTGGGTGCAACGGGTAGGTCTTTGAGCGTCAGTGCATCTTGATTGATCACAGTCAAAATATCTGCGCGCTCTGAATGCTTTGCTGCAGTAATAGGAAGTTGATTCGCAAGTCGTGCATCAATCTCAACAGCAACTACTGCTTGTGCTTGCTCCAGCATCGCAAGAGTCAGTGATCCAAGACCTGGACCAATCTCCAAGGCAATATCTGTTGAGGTAAGCCCTGCTGTGCGAACAATCTTGCGGCAGACATTGCCATCATGAACAAAGTTCTGTCCCAGTGATTTTGATGGTTTGAGATCAAGTGATTCTGCAAGCTCACGAATCTCTGCAGCTCCGAGAAGGCTCATGCAAAAGATCCAAAGATGCGCTCTGCATTGACTGAAAGCGCTGTGGCAAGATCTGCAACACCTTCATTGCGCTCTGCAGCCATCGCTCGCACGATATTGGCAATCTGTGCAGGTGTATTGAGAGCCCCGCGATGAGGCATGGGTGCTAAAAATGGTGAATCTGTTTCAACGAGCAGTTGATCATGCGGAACAAGTTTGAGGGCATCACGCAAGGCGGGTGCATTCTTAAATGTCATAGTGCCGGCAAAAGACAAGATATATCCGCGATCAATACAGATTTTTGCCATCTCAACATCGCCTGAGAAACAGTGAAAGACAGTCTTTTCAGGTGCGCCTACTTCAAGCAAGATGGAGAGAACATCATCATGAGAATCACGATCGTGAATAACGAGAGCCTTATTGGTGCGCTTTGCTAAATCAATATGCCACTTAAAGGATTCTTGTTGGCGCTTGCGCAGCGCAGGTTCTGTGCGGAAGTAATCAAGGCCTGTCTCACCAATTGCGCGAACACGTGGTTCTTGTGCAAGCTTTTCAATGATTGCCCAATCTACTTCCATATCGGCAACAACAGGGGCTTCATTGGGATGCAGTGCAACTGCTGCAAGAACGCGACCAGGAAAGGCATTTGCCATTTCGACGCACCACTGTGATTGCTCTGCTGAATACCCGACCTGCACGATGCGATCAACATTGACTGATTTGGCATCATCGAGAACTTGTCTCACCGCATCTGAATCCGGTGCGGCGTTGGTAACGATTTCAATATGAGCGTGCGCATCTACAGTCGGAACAGGAAGTGGTTCAGGCATTGGAGCTAGTTGACGATCAATATCGCGATTGTGGCGATCTGTCATAAGAAAATTACTCTTTAACTTCTAACCGTGGGAATAAGACCGGAGTCTTTGTGACAGTTGCACCTTGTGGCAACTGACCCCAGGTCGCAACCTTAGAAATTTCTTGCTTGCCGATTTCACCCAGTGATTCTTTAGCACCCAGTGATTCCCATAAAATTTCAGTAGTTGCAGGCATTACAGGGTGAAGCAATACGGCAAGTGCGCGTAGCGATTCCGCAGTGTTGTAGAGAACTTCTTCAAGGACTGTCTGATTAGCTGGATCTTTAGCAAGAATCCATGGCTCTTTAATGGTCACAAAGCCATTGACCTGCTTGCAATAATCCATCACAGCGTTGATGCCACCTTGGAAATCAAGTGCAACCATCGCCTTATCTGCCTTCTCGACAGTTTCCTGAAGAGATTGCGCAAGCGTTGCATCTTTAGCAACTGCTGGAATCTTTCCACCGCAGTACTTTTCAATCATCGCAGCAAGGCGTGAAGCAAGGTTTCCAAAGTCATTAGCGAGCTCTGATGTGTAACGAGCGCTCATATCTTCCCAAGAGAAAGATCCATCGCTTCCGAATGGAATAGCGCGCAGGAAGTAGTAGCGGAATGCATCCACGCCAAAGTGATCGGTGATATCAGATGGTGCAATACCGGTCAGCTTTGACTTAGACATCTTCTCGCCACCGACAAGGAGCCAGCCGTGTGCAAAGACTTTCTTAGGAATTTCGATACCAGCTGCCATCAGCATTGCTGGCCAGATTACAGCGTGGAATCGCAAAATATCTTTTCCAACCAGGTGCACATCTGCAGGCCAGGTGGCTGCAAACTTCTTGCCGCCTTCAGAATCTGGTGCATCGGTAAGACCTACTGCAGTTGCATAGTTGAGAAGTGCATCAAACCAGACATAGACAACTTGATCGGTATCCCACGGAACAGGAATACCCCAGTCGAATGTGGAGCGAGAGATAGAAAGATCTGAGACGCCACCTTCTAGGAATGAGACGACTTCGTTTCGCGCACTCTCAGGCTGGCATGCTTCAGGATTATTCTTATAGTGATCAAGAAGTGGTTGTGTGAATTCAGAGAGCTTAAAGAACCAGTTGTTCTCGTTGACTAATTCAATGGGTTTGCTATGGATAGGGCAGAGCTTTTCTCCATCAGCATCAATGAGATCCCCTGGTAATTTAAATTCTTCGCAGCCAACACAATAGGGGCCTTCATATTTTCCAGCATAGATATGGCCTGAATCTTTGAGTGATTGCAAGAACTTCTGAACGCGCTCTGTGTGACGAGGTTCTGTGGTGCGGATAAAGTCATCGTTTGCGATATTAAGCGCTTGCCAATTGGGTTTCCACGCATCAGCAACTAACTTATCGACCCACGCTTGTGGGGCCACATTATTTTGTTCTGCTGTGCGCATGACTTTCTGACCGTGTTCATCTGTGCCAGTAAGGAACCAGACTGACTCACCGCGCTGGCGATGCCAACGAGTAAGGACATCGCCGGCAACTGTTGTATATGCATGGCCAATATGTGGCGCATCATTTACATAGTAAATAGGCGTAGTCAGGTAGAAAGACTTCATCTGCTCATCTTATTCGCATCGACTACGGCTGCATAAACGATCTTCTTGGGTAGCTCGAATTCATCGGCAACGGTAGCGATCGCACCTTTTCGGTCCATTCCGGCCGCCTCATATTCACGTACTCGAGCAACTGCATCATCTGCAGTCTTGCTCGCAGAGCCTGCTTCTACTCCTGCAATAACCAGAGTGATTTCACCAAGGACTTCCTTACTTGCCGACCACACAACCAGTTCTGCCAGAGTGCCACGAATAGTTTCTTCATAGGTCTTTGTCATCTCGCGACAGATAGCACCTTTTCGTGAATCTCCAAGAATGGCAGCAGCATCAACAAGTGATTCATGAAGTCGATGGGGTGCTTCAAATATCACCATCGTGCGCTCTTCAAAGCGAAGGTTCTCATAGAAAGTATTACGAGCGCCATGTGCACGAGGTGCAAAACCTTCAAAGGTAAAGCGATCTGTGGGTAGCCCCGATAGTGCGATAGCCATCGTTGGCGCACTAGGTCCTGGAATGACAACTGTAGGAAGGTTTTCAGCAATCGCATCGCGCATCAAACGAAATCCTGGATCGCTAATGGTGGGCATGCCAGCATCTGTGACAACGAGGACTTCTTTTCCTTCACGAAGCAGCTGCAATATCTCTTGGGTGCGATCGGTTTCATTGCCTTCGAAGAAGGAGATGATGCGCGCTGTAAATGTGACACCAAGATCAGATGCCAATCGATGGAATCTGCGTGAATCTTCAGCGGCGATAACTTGCGCTGATTCGATTGCATCTTTCAGCCGCTGGCTCGCATCGAGCGGATTTCCCAGAGGAGTCGCTGCAAGAACTAGGGCCATATGCGAATCCTCCCATATTCTTTACATATGGTTGTAGGTATCGCTCCGGTACTCATCGCACTCCTCTCATTCATTCTCCGTCTTGCAGATCTTGGAAGAGTGAAGGGTTTTATCTTCGATGAGGTCTATTACGTCGATGGTGCCCGCGACTTATTAAAATATGGAGTGGAAGTAGCAGGAGTAAAGCCTGAATTCATTGTGCATCCACCTCTTGGTAAATGGCTCATTGGTCTTGGAATACAAGTATTTGGCGATACTGGTTTTGGGTGGCGATTTACCACAGCACTCATTGGTTCCTTGATGATTTTGCTCATTGCACTTATTGCACATCGACTCTTTAGAAGCGCAATTCTCACAGCCCTTGCAAGTGCACTGATGGCAATTGATGGTTTAGCACTTGTGCATTCACGCACCGCACTTCTTGATAACTTCTTAACTTTCTTTATTCTTCTTAGCTCCTACCTATTCCTGACAAAACGATATTGGTGGACAGGAATTGTGTTGGGGCTAGCACTTGCCACAAAGTGGAGTGCTCTCTATTTCATCATCGCCTTTGCAGCTATCGGTTTCTATCGAGCGTTCACACATTACTCAGGTAGAGATTTGATTAAGCCAACTCTTGCGCGCATTGGTCAATTCGGTGCAGTCCCACTTCTTGTTTACATCACTTCATGGACTGGTTGGTTTATAAGTAACCGTGGATGGAATCGCGATTACTCCTCAAATGTCTTGACTTCATTTATCTACTATCACCAACAGATGTTGGACTTTCATACAGGTTTGACTGAGAAACACACCTATCAAGCAAACCCATGGAGTTGGCTTGTGATGGGACGCCCCACATCCTTCTATTACGAATCACCGAAAGGTTGTGGCGCCGATAGCTGTTCACAAGAAATCCTCGCATTGGGAACACCGCTTCTGTGGTGGCTCGGAACGATTGCAATAGTTGTTGTCTTTGGACTATGGGCGCGCAGTGTTGCTAAGCACAGACTTGATCCAGCTCTCACAGTCATCGTTACGGGAATTACTGCAGGTTATCTGCCGTGGTTCTTCTTCCAAGATCGCACAGTATTTTCCTTCTATGCCATTGTCTTTGAACCTTTTCTGATTCTTGCACTTGTCTATTTCGCTCGTTCCATACTGACTAGTTATGGGCGCACAGGAGAAATTGTTGTGGCAGGGGTATACATCGTGCTCTTCTTTAACTTCTTATACTTCTTGCCGCTATATATGGGCGATCTCATCACCTATGACGCATGGCATGCACGCATGTGGTTTGCGAGCTGGATTTAATTATTCGTTAGCAGCGCGCATTTCGCGAAGCTTCTGCACTGCTTCATCTGCCAGTTGCTGATCAAATACTTCATCGCGTGAAGGTGCAGCTGCAGCAAGTGCTTCGCGTTCTAGACGCTCTTGTTCTTCAGTCCATCGACCAGGTTCGGTCAGATCAAGAACGCGCTTTGATTGCACCGCCTTAGGAGCATTGACATATGTTGGAACTGGAATCTCATTGGGTTGCCACTCAGCGCGAGATTGCGCTGTTCCTTTAGGAAGAAGTGTCACGCCTGTGAGTTCGCGCTCTGATAATGGAATCCAGTGATCCTGATTAACTTTCACTTCACTGTGGGAATTATGAGAGAGCACATCTGCAAGATTGGTATGTGAAACACCTTCAGTAGCGCGATGTAACTGATCCACACGTCGGCGCGTGATGCGTTCGCTATTTTCTTGGCGTCGGACATGGGCGATATAGAGAAGTAAGCCCGTGACTGGAATAGCTATTGCGATGTATGTGAATGTCTGCATGATTGCACCTGCCGTTGTGAGGATAAGTGTTGTAGTAATTAGTGAAAAGATAATTCTGCGGCGCATGAGTTGCTGTGCGACGCGTCCTGCACGATCTACATCTGTATAAATTGCTCCGGAGCCAATCTGTGCACCCGGTGTAGTGCTTGCAACTACTCGGAGTGCGCTCTTATAACGTTCGACGCTCTTTCCTGAGAATTCATTCTTGTTATGTACCCAGCGTGGCAGAAAATAGGCAACCCACATGCCAATAATTGCTAGATAGATAATTCCTGAAGCCATGATGGGTCAAGGTTAGAGGCGACTGAGCGTAACTCTGTGGATTTCAAGGGGGGTTTACTGAATTAATTCATTGCTCTTTACATAGGAAAGATGGTCTCTCCATGCGCCATCGATATGTAAGAAGGCCTTTCTCTGGCCTTCAAGAACATACCCAGCTTTCTCGGCAACTCTGCATGAGGCAGCATTTTCAGGGCGCACATTGATCTCGATGCGATGTAGACCTAATTGAGAGAATCCAAAAGCAGTGACCAGCTTTACCGCCTGCGTTGTATAGCCACGACTGGCATAGTTGCGATCAATCCAATAACCGATATGGGCACCGCGCAATGCGCCCAACATAACTCCACCCATTGTTATCTGGCCGATGAGAGTAGATCCGTTCCAGATGAGGAAGGAGAAAGAACGCCCGGCGCGGGCTTCGCGATGAAGTAGATGGACCATTTCATAGAACGATGGGCGAGCTTGATTCTCATATGCAGGGCAATCTTGAGGGATGAGAGGAAGCGTTGCCTCCCATGGAGTAAGCCACTCCTTATTTTCTACGCGGACTTCATTCCATGCAGATCTATCTCGAAAACGGGCCGGACGAAGAGTGATCTCATCACCATAGAGCGTTACCGGCCACATGAGATCACCTCTCTTACTTAGAGATAGCGGCGCTCAAGAATTACGACAGTGACCTGCGCGCCAGCAGTCAAACTGGTTTCACCTTCAGGAACTGCGATAAAGCAGTTTGCATCAGAGAGCGTTGCCTGCTCATCTTGTGAAGAAAGAGGAGCTACAGACTTTCCATCTTCGCTCAGAATTGCTCGCACATAAGAACGGTATCCACCTGAAGAAGTCAGAGCCTTCTCAAGCTTTGCCTTCACTGATGGACGGTGGATAGTTGCTGTGCCAAGCATTGTGCGAATCATCGGACGAATCAGAAGTTCAAAGGAGATATATGCAGCAATCGGATCCCCTGGAAGAGTCACAACGGGAGTCTTATCAGGACCAATAGTTCCAAAATTGTGTCGACCACTGGATTCAATAGAGATTTCAACAGTCTTGATTTCGCCCATCTTCTCTAAGGTGCGAGTAATAAGATCAAATGAATCATCGTGACGCTCACCGCTAATGATGATCAGATCTGCGCGAACGAGTTGATCTTCAATCACGCTCTGCAACTGAGACTCATCGTCAGGAATAGAGTGCACGCGATATGCAACTGCGCCGACTTCTCGCACTGCGGTTGTGAGTAACCACGAATTAGTTTCATACTCTTCATCTGTCTTAAGAGGAACGCCTGGTTCAACTAAGTCAGGACCTGCTGAAATCACCACAACGCGTGGGTGTGGGCGCGTGGGAAGATGATCAAGGCCAATCGATGCAGCCAAACCAATCTGAGTCGAACGGATTCGACTACCGGCCTTCATCACAAGGCGTTCACCCGCATAAATATCTTCAGCCAGAGTTCCATCGTGTGCATCGAGCAAAGGCATATCAAAGGGCTCAAGGGGACGGCATAGATCTAGAAGAGAGGTAAGTACTTCATCTACACGCACACGTTCTGACATAATCACTAACCTTACTTGTACATCACTTACTACTAGGGGATTTCCATGGGTCTTGGCGAAGAAAAGTCAGCACTTCGCACTCGATATCGTCATGAACGTAACGAGCGTTACATGGAACACAGCTTTCAATATCTTGCTGCATCTCCCGAAATTGCCAATGCACAGTGCGTCGCAAGTTATATGTCACATCACGATGAGCCTGACACCTCAGCCCTGAATAAAGCGCTCATCGCAGCAGGCAAGGTTTTGCTTCTTCCTAGAATTAATGGGGACCAACTTGATTGGGTGAAGTGGGATGGATCGCAATCAAGCCTTGTTGCTAATAAGAAAAAGATTCTGGAACCGACAGGAGATCCTGTCCAAGACCTTGCCACAATTGCTGTCGTGATAGTTCCTGCACTGCGTATTGATAGAAGTGGGTACCGATTAGGTCAAGGTGGTGGCTACTACGACCGCGCACTTCCCAGACTTTCTGCTTGGTCTATCGGTTTGATTCATCCCGATGAAATATCGAGTGAAGATTTGCCTCGCGAAGAATGGGATCAACCACTGAATGCTGCAGCAACACCAGATCTTGTTCTACGTTTTCGAAGGTAGTAATTAAGGAAGGTTGCGCGCAATCACAATGCGCTGAATCTGATTTGTGCCCTCATAGATCTGAGTAAGTTTTGCATCGCGCATCATGCGCTCAACTGGATAATCAGAGACATATCCATATCCACCCAGCACCTGCACGGCATCAGTTGTTACCTTCATTGCCACATCTGTTGCATAAGTCTTACTCACAGCCGAGAAGAACTTCAGATCCTTATCTTCGCGCTCACTCTTTGCAGCTGCTGCATAGGTAATCTGACGGGCAGTCTCAACAGCAATTGCCATATCTGCCAACATAAACTGCACACCTTGGAAATCAAATATCTCTTTGCCAAATTGCTTACGTTCGTGTGAATACTTCTTCGCGGTATCAAGTGCTCCTTGTGCAATTCCAAGAGCTTGCGCTGCAATGGTGATGCGGGTGTGATCGAGAGTATCCATGGCAAGTGAAAACCCTTTGCCAACCTCGCTGATGCGACGGTCATCACCGATACTCACATTGTCAAAATAAACCTCACGAGTGGGAGATCCGCGAAAGCCCATCTTCTTCTCAGGTGCTCCGAATGAAACTCCTGGATCAGATTTCTCCACAATAAATGCTGTGATGCCTTTTGATCCAAGTGTTGGATCTGTTTGTGCAATCACTGTATAGAAATGTGATTCTCCTGCATTTGAAATCCACTTCTTACTTCCATTAATAACCCATCCATCGCCTTTACGTTCTGCCTTTGTCTTAAGAGCAGAGGCATCAGAGCCTGCTTCAGATTCAGAGAGGCAATAGGAGAAACCTTTTCCTTGTGCCAAAGGGCGAAGCCAACGTTCTTTCTGTTCTTTATTTCCACCGAGAATAAGTGGCAATGAACCTAGTTTATTGACTGCAGGAATAAGTGATGATGATGCACACACGCGTGCTACCTCTTCAATAATGATGCATGCGGCTAGCGCATCAGCGCCATCGCCACCAAACTCAGTGGGGACATGCGCTGCAAAGAGCCCGGCCTTAGTAAGAGCGCTATGTGCTTCTTGTGGGTAGCGATGATCTTCATCGACTGCATGTGCATGAGGTGCAATCTCTTTTTCAGATAGGGCACGGACTGAGTCGCGAAGATCGTTGTATTCAGATGGCAGGGTGAATATGTTCTCTAAACTCATGACCCACCTTCTCTCTTATCTCGGCTCTGCAACTGGCTTAAGTACTTATTATATTGAGCAAGCTCATCAGGTTCACCTGTGGCTGCCATGCGGGCTTCATTGCGATCAATGCGCTTGGCTTCGCGTGAGTCATCGCGCATCCACTGAATAAAGGTTGCAATCAGAGCCAGGATGATCGGAACCTCGCCCATCCCCCAGGCAATCGAGCCAGCTGCATGTTGGTCAGCTAATAAATCACCAAGCCATGGAGTGTTTAAAGAGCCGTAGAAACCTTTATCAATAAGTGTTGTCGTGGATAGAAGTGCGATTGCAAAGAATGCATGAATACTCATTGCAGCAAAGAGAATAACTATGCGAAATAAATGTGGGATCTTGCGCGGATTTGGATCGATTCCGATAATGACATAGAAGAAAAGGTAGCCAGCCAAGAGGAAGTGCACATTCATAAAGAGATGGCCCGCATGAGATTGCATCAAATTACCAAAGAGATCGGTGAAGTAGAGAACAAAGAGTGAGCCATCAAAGAGAGCAAGGGCTGTTATCGGA
>JBILBC010000117.1:0-2508 GCA_044353885.1 Candidatus Planktophila sp.
CTGTGCCCAGCTTGGTTCCATGATTGCAACTTATGTTATTGAAACAACGGGCACACAGGAGTATCGCTTCACAAAGGATGAATTTGTTGCACGATTTAGCGATGCTTATGGATCAGATGCTGCAGCTGAAATTGCAGCGCATCTACCCGCGTAATTTTTTAAGTACTCCAGAGAGAGCTGTTGCGAAGCTATCAATATCAGCCTCTGTTGTGCCGTTGTGCAGAGTAAGGCGAATATGACCGTTGGTCTCATAACCCATCGCAGCTAATACATGGCTAGGTTGTAGATCTTCAGCCGAACATGCAGAACCTGAGTCGACATCAATTCCTTGCGCAGCTAACTCTCTGACTACATTCTCACCTGAGACACCTGCGGCAACAAGTGAGAGCAGATGAGGCATTGATGGTGATTGTGGTGCAACGATGCGAACGCCATCCATCTGTGACAGCTTGGTAATCGCGTGCTCGCGCAGAGCAGTGGATTCAACAGTGAAATTCTCAAGTGCTACGGCTGATGCGATGAGCAATGGAAGTGAGTAACTGCCAGGGGAGCTGATGGGAGCTATGCGCGGTAAGGGATAGGAAAAGTGTGAGCGATTGCGTATTGCCATGATGGCAAGGCCACTTGGTCCACCCCATGAAGGTGCATCAAAGAGAGCGGTATCCCAGCGATCAGGCAAGGCGACTCGGGATCCTGCAGCTGTGGCATCAACTGCGATGCGCACATTCTTAGAAATAGTTTCAAAGGAATCTTGAATGATTCCCGTCTCACCATTTGCTAATTGCAGAGAGAGCACGGTGCCATCGGATATTTCATTGAGTCCTTGAATGGCTCCGGATGAATCAACTGCAAGTTCTGTGACCTGTGAGTTGCGGGAACGAGCAATCGCACGGATCTTTCCTTTATCGATTGCTGAATATGCAAAAGTGGAAGTCTCCTGAAAGAGCCCTGCGATCGAGAGAAAGTGGCCCAAAGAAGGCTCGCCCAGTACTTCTATGGAATCGACTGCAATTGCCAATCGGCTGGAGATTGTTTCAAGGGCATGATTGCGAAGAATTGCTGCCTTGGATGAATTCTGGGAGAGCTTCTTGGGATCTGCCCAGCCTTGGTCAAAAGCCGCGAGTAGCGCCTCTCTGGCGGCAGGGTGGAGGGGGCCTTCAGAGGCGAAATTTCCTGTGACACGAACCACCGAATCAACGCTACTCGCTCGGGCGAGCGCATGCACATCGCGCCACTATCCTTACCCCATGTCTTCTCACGCACCGCGCCGAAAGCGCTTTGTCCGAGCAGCGGCTCTCCTTGCCCCAGCTTTCTTAACAGGATGCTCTTTTAACTCCAATGACATTTCTGGAATGGGTTTTCCTAAGGGAGTCTCAAGCGTTAATGACATCTCGCTCTCACTCTGGCAGGGCGCTTGGATTGCAGGTGGCGTAGTTGGTGTCATCACTCTCGTTCTTATTTTGTGGCCAGCGGTATTTCATCGCGCAAAGGCAAGCAAGGGCGAATTTCCAAAGCAGACTCAGTACAACATTCCTGTTGAAATTCTTTACACAGTAATTCCATTTGCCATTGTTGCTGTGATGTTCTACTTCACTGCAGTCAAACAGGACAAGATCATCGATAAGACATCGCCCGTCAAGCACGAAATTTCTGTTGAAGGTTTTCAGTGGTCTTGGCAATTTACATATCCTGAAGCTGGTGCGAAAGCTGTGGTTACAGGTACTCCTGCAAATCCACCAACTCTCTATGTTCCTCAAGGTGAAAAGGTTCGCTTCACTCTGACTTCAAATGATGTAGTCCATGGTTTCTGGATCCCAGCTTTCATGATTCAGATGCAGAACTTGCCTGGTGAGACCAATCAACTTCAATTCACCGCCAATAAATTGGGTGAGTTCCCAGGCCGTTGCAACATTCTCTGCGGACGAAATCATTCACAGATGCTCTTTAAGGTCAAAGTTGTTACCCCTGAGAATTACCAGAAGTATCTTGACTCACTGAAGGCGAGCGCATAATGACAACATTTGCAGAACGTCCAACAATTGCAGCTCCTCGCCAAGGGGTGCAGAACACTTCATGGGGCAGCCAGTTTGTTAAGACGATTACCTCAACTGACCATAAGCGCATCGGCTATCTCTATCTCGCAACATCATTTGCGTGGTTCCTCATTGGAGGGCTGCTAGCGCTTCTCCTTCGAATCGAGCTGACCCGTCCAGGAATGCAGTTCTGGAGTAATGAGCAGTACAACCAGATTTTCACAATGCACGGCACCATCATGTTGTTGATGTTTGCAACACCACTCTTTGTTGGCTTTGCCAATGTGATCATGCCTTTGCAGATTGGAGCCGCAGACGTTGCCTTCCCGCGTTTGAACATGCTCTCCTATTGGCTCTACTTCTTTGGTTCAATCCAAGCGACTATCGGATTTTTGACTCCAGGTGGAGCGGCATCCTTCGGTTGGACTGCATACGCACCTCTTGCTAACTCAACCTATTCACCGGGTATTGGTGG
>JBILBC010000048.1:0-9234 GCA_044353885.1 Candidatus Planktophila sp.
ATAATTTCAGATTCGTGTTCGTGTTTCTTGCGCCAACTCTCACCAGGGGTTCCGATAACACTCGGCCCCATCGCCCAATCACGGGCTGCAATACTTTCTGCAATATCGCGCATCTGTGGTCGCGAATTCGAACGAGGCAAGAAGTGATCAACTTCTTGAAAGGCGAAGACATCAGATTCAAGAGATTGGATGGCGCGCTGTAGCGCCTCTGGATCTGCGCTGCCTTGCGGGGGAATGGCCATTCCATGCAGGAGATTCCACGAGGTGATGCGCACCCCCACAGACTAGTAACCTGCACCTGTGAGCGCGATATTTCAACACCCATCCCATATAGATCGCGCCGGAGAATTACGCACCAATCAAGGAACACTCGATACTTTGTGGCAGAAGGCAAAGATTGCTCATATTGCAGATGGCCGGATTGCATCTGTTGATGAAAAGCTGACCTTTATATCAGCGCAAGAGATTGCATCCCTTGCCCAATCAGAAAAATTTACAGAAGGCTCTCGCTACTTCTTAGGTTTGGACCTTGACGATCGCACCCCGTACTTCGTCTGGGATTCAGAGTGGGTTGGTGAGGTAACGGATGAGAAAAGAAGCGAAGGTTTCACAACTCTTCGCGAAGTTGGCGCACAACTTTCTCCCCTTGAATTTGAATTAGCCCTGCATGCAACAGCGCTGAGCAATTGGCACCGAGCCCATCCACGGTGCGCGCGCTGTGGTGGTGCAACACGTGTAGATCTAGGTGGGGCAGCACGCTATTGCGATGCCGATAAGAGCCAACATCATCCCCGCACAGATTCAGCAGTCATTGTTCTTATCAAAGATCGTGCAGATCGCATTCTGCTGGGACATCAACCAGTCTGGCCTGAAGGACGTTTCTCAACTTTTGCAGGCTTTCTTGAACCGGGTGAAACATTTGAACAATGTGTTTCTCGTGAAGTCTTTGAAGAATCAAATATCACTGTCAGTGAAATTAAATACTTAGGCTCTCAGCCATGGCCATTTCCAGCAAGCATCATGATTGCCTTTGAAGCAGTCACAGATAATCCAGGTGTTGCAAAGGGCGATGGCGAAGAAATTACTGAAGTGAAATGGTTTAGTCGAGAAGAACTTAAAGCTGCAGCTGCCGATGGTTCACTCCTGCTTCCACCAACGATTTCAGTTGCACGTAAGATGATTGAGGGCTGGCTTGGTGAGGTAGCTCTTGGCGGCGAAACGTGGCGATAGAAGATGAGATTCTTGCAGCGTTAGACCCTGATCAGCGTGCTGTGGCACTGGCATCGCGTGGCCCTGTCTGCGTTATTGCAGGTGCAGGCACTGGAAAGACTCGTGCTATTACTCATCGCATTGCATATGCAGCAGCTATCGGCACGATGGATCCGCAGAAAGTATTGGCGCTGACCTTCACAGCAAAGGCAGCAGGTGAGATGCGGGCACGACTTCGCTCACTGGGTGTTCCCACCGTTGCAGCGCGCACGATTCACTCAGCTGCTCTCAAGCAACTCCTCTACTTCTGGCCTTCGGTCTTCGGTGGGCGCACACCAGATCTCATGACGACAAAGACTGGATTTCTTACTGAAGCAATTAATCGCGCAGGCTTAAGTGATTCTGTGCGGGCAACCAATCGCGAACTTATGCGAGATATCGCATCTGAAATTGAATGGGCAAAGGTTTCTCAAGTTGCCCCGAGTGATTACGTGGATGAAATCTCCAAACGCATGCAGAAACCACGAGTATTACCTGAGCAGATGGTGCAGATCTATACGGCATATGAATCCATTAAGAAGCAAGAGTTGGCCATCGACTTTGAAGATGTGCTACTTCTGTGTGCTGCGATGTTGGAGGAAGAGCGTGAAGTACGTGAGCGAGTGCAAGATCAGTATCGATACTTCACTATCGATGAGTATCAGGATGTCTCACCTATCCAGCAGCGCTTGATAAACGCCTGGCTTGGAAAGCGCAACGATATTTGTGTCGTGGGAGATCCTGCACAAACCATTTACTCATTTGCAGGAGCTACTCCAGTCTTTCTCAATACCTTTACACAACGATTCCCTGATGCTGAAGTGATTCGTCTGAGCACCGGATATCGATCCACTCCAGAAATTACCTTTGCAGCTAATGCACTGCTGCGCCATGGCGCAATGGGGCAAGAACTCGTTGCCCAAAATGAGCATGGCACTCAACCAAGCGTCGTTGGCTACTCTGATGAGGCATCTGAAGTAAAGGGTGTTCTCTCTGAGATTACAGACCTGTTGAGTGCTGGAACTCCACCCCATGAAGTGGCAATTCTTGCTCGCACAAATTCACAATTGAAAAGTGTTGAACGTGCGATGCAGAAAGTGAACTTGCCTTATCAAGTGCGCAGCACGGAGAGATTCTTTGATCGCAGAGAGGTGCGAGATTTCCTGAGTGAAGTTCGTAAGGCATCTGTTATTCCTGCTGAAGGCCAAGGATGGATTGATGAACTTCGCAGCCTTGCACAACCGTATTTAACGGGTGAGGCTATTGATGGAATTGCAGCCCTTCTGCATTTAGCGCGCGAGCTCGATGACGATGATAATTTCACACCAAAAACGTTGCGTGGATATTTACGTGAAGTTGAAGATCGCGTGCAGCAAAATAATCCACCAACAATGCCCGTAGTCACCCTTGCAACGTTGCATGCAGCTAAGGGACTTGAATGGGAGCGCGTCTTTTTGATCGGTGCATCTGAGGGGCAATTACCCGTCTCTGATGCATCCATCGATGAGGAGCGACGCCTGTTTTATGTGGGAATTACGCGTGCTAAGGCTGATTTGCATATCTCCTACCGCAAGAGCCCCAGCCCATTCCTGCGTGAATCCGGGTTACTCGCCGGTTCATAAGGGCATTTAATTAACTTGCCAGACCTCATAGGGCTCGCGTACCCTTGGCACTTCATCGAATAATCGATGATCGATAACAGGAGGGGCTGAGATGAATTCAGTATTCACATCAACACTTACAGCAGGCGCACGCGCTGCTGTTCCTTCTGCTGCTCATACAACCTCAACAGCCACAGCTAAGCGCACTCATAAGCGCGCAGCTTGGCCCACAGCTACAAAGTCAGCGTTTTACGCCAACTTTTATGCAGTGGTTGAGGCCACAGGAGCTCTAGTCGAGTAACTTCGAACAGACCCACAAGGGCCTCAAATCCACCAAGGATTTGTAGGTCCTTTTTTATTTTCCCAAAACAACTAAGAAAAAGAGAAAGAAACGAGATAGATCGAAAGGTCTAGAAACTAGAGAGAAGAGGTGAGAGCTATGACAGTTCTCTTCAGCGAACTACAGGTACCAGGCTGGGCAGATAGCGGCGAAAAGATTGGCTTGAAGGATGTGACGTTCACATATGACAACGCCAAGGCTTTCACCCTGCCATGCCATTTAGCAGACCCTGACCTCTTCTACTCAGAGACAGATCAAGGAGTTCTCGAGGCTAAGGCGCTCTGCGGAACATGTCCTGTGCGCAACAAGTGTCTCGATGGCGCGCTATCTCGCCAAGAGCCATGCGGAGTATGGGGCGGCCAACTGATTGAAGATGGCGTGATCATTGAACGTAAGCGTCGCGCTGGACGACCACCTCGTCAGGTGATTGCAGCTGCGCGCCTTATGGAAAATCAGATGCAATAAAAGTTAGAAGGCACATCCGCAGAGTGGATGGCGAGTAATCGCCACCACCTGCGGTTGGGCAAGTGCTTGATAATCAAAGATGGTGATCTTGCCACAGGCTTTAGCCCCTTTCAGATCTTCTCCTTCTGAAAGTGAGATGGCATCGCAGTAAGTAGCAATCTGGGAGGCTGCGAGTGCTGCGATTGCGTGAGCTGCAATTTGAGGGTATTCCAACTTCTCATAAGCGGTGAGTGTGCGATGAGAGAGCACACCACTTTGATCGCATTCTGCTAACTCTGCACAGCGCAGACAGGGAGTCTTTCCAGGAATCACGAGGAGACCAATTTCTGCGCGGCCTGCGCGTGGATGTGGAATATGCATAAATGCTTGGCCGTAACTCATCCACAACGCCAACTTCTCTGAATCGATATCACCACATGCGATAACTAGATCTGGTGTGGATGCTTCATCTAAGTAATTGGCGCTCTTATCAAGCCGAAAGAGTGAGTAATCACGACGGAGATCTTCACGATTTTTTGTGAATGAGAATCCGATATTGGAAGATGTCATTCCATCTACTCCGATATCTAGGTCATCAATGGCCGAGGTCCTGCCTCTTGCTGCAAAGCGCACCTGCGTGAAGCCACTTGTGAGTAAGAGCGTGTAGAGAAGTGTTGCCACACGATTGCTGCCAGAGATTTCAACGAGGTAATTTTGTCTGGCACTTAATACCGAAACCCCTCCATCGGCCACTCCATCAATCCATGTGCTCTGCTCAAGCTCTGGTGCAATGCGATTGTGGAGTTGGATATATGCACCATCTCTATTGGGCTTACTATTTTTTATCGCTCGGTTATCAAGCTTTGAAACAAATCGATCACTGAGCGTGATGGAGCCAAGAGATGTGTCAATTAGAAACTGATGCGTCAGTTCTGTCATGAGATTGTGCACTGCGATGGGGGAGACACCTGTGAGCTGAGAGATTTCGCTCTCCTCTACTCCGCGCGCTAAATGCTCGGCGATGACTTTCTGCTCAGAGGTGTAGATGCGAATTGCTCGCGAAGCTGTGCCGAGAAAATACTCTCCAGGTGTTGTGGTGGTAAACAGTGATATTCCGCGCTTTAGGGATCTCATAGCTGCGCATTCTGGACAGGCATCTGATGCGCAAGGCGAGCGCCTATCGATTTCTGTGAAGTGCGCCCAGAATTTTCAACCCATGGCTTCTTGCGAACTACACGTAGTGCGTGATCGTGTTAGGTGGTAAGAAAAGAAATAACCCCCACCCGTAATGGGCGAGGGTTATTGCTACGTATGAGTGACGTAAAACTTATTCTGCCTTCTTGCCAAGAATGCGATTTACCTTGGTGCCACACACTGGGCAGATGCCCTGTGCCATGCGACGACCAGAGTCTGAGATCTTTACAGTTCCCTCGAAATCACGCTTGGCTTTGCACTTAACGCAGTAAGCGTCACCCTTGTATGTCTCTACCTCTGCCATTTTTGCCTCCGTTCGACCCATGTGCTTGGCGCTCATGTGTACTGGCTGGAACGATACTCCCGCTCACGCTCAAAACACGGTCTCCACGCGGAGATTGTGCGTGGGGATTTGAACTAGATCTTCTCCAGCTCCACCGGGGCCAGAAGGGACCTCTCGGCGGCCTCATATCCATCGAGATAGGCGCTGGCCAGCTCTGAATCCTCGAATCTGGCGAGGGCTTCAGTGAATTCAGGGCCATGGTCGAAGTATTGAAGGTGAAGGGCCTCATGAAAGAGGACGTAGTCGAGTGCGTAGTCAGGGGCAAGCTTGAGACGGTCTGAGATGCGGATGGAGCGATCCACGCTTGTGCAGGAGCCCCAGCGCTCGCGCATCGCTCTCCATGTGACTGAAACAGGTCGTTCAGTGATTTCAGGAGCTAATTCGGTGAGTAGCTCATCGATACGTGCGATCAGATCTGCCTCTCCTGGGGTCTTGGACTGCTCTTGGCTGCGAATCTTGGCGATCATCTCGGGGACGATGGCGCGTTCATCAGCTTTGCTCAGCCGTGCAGGGATAGAGATGACGATGCGACCGCCTTGGCGATAGGCAGAGATGCTCTTTTTACGTCGGGTCGAGCGGATAACAAGTATTTCACCCTCATCAACCCCAGGCAGAGTGACTTCTTCAAATTCTGGCTGAAAGTCTCCAGTAGTCATTGAGGAAATGTATTAGATAAGAGAACTCATTGCAGATGTATCGACAAATTTTGACAGAAAAATTTTCTTGTGTCTTAGCCTTTTTCGTTTGATTCTGCTCACTATTCGTCGTACTTTTCGCATACGAAGTCCTCGGATAACCGTTTGATATCAGCAAGGGGAAGGCTGATATCGAAATGTGCGCCCGGGGACTTCGCTTTTCTTTTCCTTGCAGAAGCAGCGGCTTAGAGCAGGCCACTCAAGTCATCTGGAATCTCAGAAGACGTTAAGAACTTCTCAGCTTCCAATAATTCTTCAGCGCTTGGCAAAATCCCACTCCAAATTTGATCACGGGCTGCAACATCTTTGGATTCGCGCACCTTCTGCCAGAAAGCGCTCGCCTCTCGTGCAAGTTTGGGTGTTACTTCAAGTCCGAGAAGTGTTTTAAAGAGTTGTTGCGATGGAGCGTTCGTTGCTCGCTGGCGTCGATTCATCTCACGAAGTTGAGTGAGAGCGGGAAGTCGCTCACCTGCTGCAAGTGTTGTGACTTCATCAGCCCAACCGTCAACAAGTGCAAGTGCTGTCTCTAACTTGGAGAGTGCTGCGCGTTGTGCTGGAGTTTCCTCCGGTGTGAAAATTCCATTATTGAGTGCGATAGTGAAAGAGTTTTCATTTGATTCAGGGTTGGCTTGCGATGGATCAAAGTTCTGCATCGCCTCCTCAGCTTGACGTTGAATCGCTTCCATATCAATATGGATTCCGCGACCATAATCAACGATGGCGCTACGAATATAGGAGACAAGCCACGGATTTGATTCAAAGAGTCGTGCCACAGCTGCTTCGCGCAGTGCATGGAAAAGATAGATCTCACTCTTAGGAATTTCGAGATCTTCACTCCACTTCTCAATGTTTTCAGGGATTAAGAGTGGGCGCGCAGGGTCGAGAAGGGGTAGCCCCACATCGTGCGCACCCGTTGCTGTTGCTGATATTCCACCGATTGCTTGACCTAATTGCGTTGCAATGAGTGAACCAATAAAGGTGCGAAGTAGTCCTGCGATTGCGCCCATAGGCGCCGCCATCGCTTCACCAGAATCGACATCCTGTGATTGCTGGGCCATCGCATCATCGAGCAGGGATGAGATTGCAGATGAGAGACCTGTGGCAAGTGGCTCCATCGTTGCCTGCCATCCAGCCAGAGTGACATCTACCCAATCAAGTCGGCTGACAGAGCGCTGTGAAGTGCTGCCTGAGGTTGCAGGAAAGACTGTTGCTTCATTGAGCCAGAGATCTGCAATTTCAAAAGCGTTATCTACGACAGTGACATCTTTTGTGCCAATCGGTTGTGAGCCTTGTGCCTGCACAAATTTCTTTGCTGTATCTCGAACAACAGCTTGAGGGAGTGCATCCTGTGAACCTTGTGAAAAAGATGCAAAGGGGTTGACGAAACCTGCAGGATTAATTCCAAGTTGTTCAAATTGTTTTTGAATCTGTTCTTGCATCTGACGCATCATCGCGTTTAAATCTTCTGGCTTGCCATTTTCTTCATCACCATCATCAGGTGTGAATCCAAAAGGTGACATGTGTTACTCCCTTAAGAAAAGTTGGGCCAGGTAGAGAATAGGTTGATTCTATCTACAGGGTGTAACCAGCAGAGTGAGCACTTTCTTCCCAGAAGGACTAAGATTTTTACATGCCCCACACAGAGTTATTCGCAGGATCAAGCGCCTTCGCAGCTCTTATCTGGTGGGTCGTTCCTGCATCTGGCCTTATTGGTGCAATTGGCTATGTCATCTGGGTCTCAAAGTTTAAGTCAAAGTTCGAAAGTGAAACTTCTCGCTCCGTGGGGCAATTCCAACGTTTCCAAGATTCCTTCCGTGATGCAGAAGTTGCCGAGCCAGAATCTCTTGAACCAAAGCCCGATAAAGATTCTCTGCTGTAGGTAGAAGTAATCCCACCATGGCGCTTCGCTTCTCTAAGACACCGCGGTTACTGACTCTCTTCTTCGCTCTCTTCTTTCTCATCCCCTTGGTTACACCGGTCAACTTTGTAGTGATTCAACCGGGTGAAGGCACACCTCTATTTCCTAAGGTGCTGCAGGTAAAGAGTTCCGATATCAAGACATATAAGCCCAATGGTCAGGTCTATCTCTTATCTATTTGGGTCTCTACCGCCGATGCAAAAATTCTTGGAGCAGAAGCAGTAGCTTGTTGGGTTCGCGGAGACTGCGTACTTTTTCCTCGCTCAGTTATGTATAAACGAAATACAACAACAGTGAAAGAGGAGAAGAAGGCGCTGCAAGAGATGAAAGTTTCACAGAGCGATGCGATGTCTGCGACGAAGAATTATCTGAAAAAGAATTTCCCGTCGGTGGATATCTCCAAACTCTCTGATACCTCATTGAAGGTTTCCCTTCCCGATACCGGTGGCCCTAGTGGGGGATTGATTTTCTCCATCGGTCTTATCGATTTCTTTACACCTGAAGATATTTTGCAGGGACAGAAAGTTGCAGGTTCAGGAACTATTACAGCCGATGGAAAAGTTGGCGCAATTGGTGGCATCTCCGAGAAGATCATCGCTGCCAAGAAGGCAGGCGCCACTGTGCTCTTTGCCTCACGCGAAAATTTCCGGAGAATGTGAGTGGCATCTCCGTGGTGGCCATTTCTACGCTCGAAGAAGCCATGACTTACCTTCAGATGGCACCTCGCTCCAATTCTCGAGGGGTCAGCGGTTGCACTAACCTAGGTGCATGAATAGAAATCGCAATCCGCTTGTCATTACCGCAGCAATCTTGTTCGCACTGGGTGCGCTCGTGGCCTACTTCAGTGGCTTCTATATAGATTGGCTCTGGTTTAAGTCAGTTGACTTCACAACAGTGTGGTCAACGGTTTTAGTGACAAAGATTCAACTCTTCCTGATTGTTGGTCTCATCACCTCACTTGTGATTTCTCTCAATATCTTCCTCGCCTATCAGCGTCGCCCCCTCTATGTTCCAACAAGTATTGAAGTCAGTGGTCTCGAACGACTTCGTGCACAAGTAGAACCGATTCGTCGCTGGGTATTTCTAGGAATTGTTCTTGCACTTGCCTACTTCGGTGGAACATCAGGAATGGTCTTCTGGCGCGAGTGGATGCTATTTAAGAACTCAACAGAATTCGGCGTGAAAGATCCTCAATTTGGTCTCGACATCTCTTTCTTCGCATTCCGTCTACCAATGTGGCAGGCACTTATTGGGTGGGCAATCTCTACTCTCGTTCTTGCAACACTTGCATCAGCATTTATTCATTACATGTATGGCGGAATACGTACTCAAGTACAGGCAGATCGCACAACAGTTGCAGCTCGCGTGCAGATTTCTGTGCTTCTTGGTCTGATTGTTCTACTCAAAGCTGTTGCTTACTGGTTTGACCGCTATGCACTTGCACTCAAAGA
>JBILBC010000049.1:0-9181 GCA_044353885.1 Candidatus Planktophila sp.
GCCTAGCTAGTGAGCTCCATTGCATTTACCAACATTGCAACGCTTGTCACAAATGATTCATCGCTCGGAGAAGGCGATCTTGGCATCCTGCGCAATGCATCTCTTGTCGTAGAGAATGGATTGATTACTGAGATATCTCAGGGTTCTCCATCTGGTGTAAATAGGGAAGTTGATTGCACAGGTAAAACTCTTCTTCCAGGTTTTGTTGATTCCCACTCACACCTAATCTTTGCCGGAGATCGCGCCGATGAATTTGCAGCGCGCTCTCACGGCCAGAAATACACAGCGGGCGGAATCGCATCGACTGTGAAGGCGACAAGACAGGCATCTGATGTCCAACTACGTGAGAACGCTCAGCGCCTCCTTAATGAAGCACTTGCAACAGGCACAACAACGATTGAAATCAAATCCGGATATGGCCTGACAGAAAAGGATGAACTTCGCAGCCTTGCTATCGCGAGTGAGTTCACCGATGAGACGACTCTCCTTGCAGCACATGTCATTCCAGAAGAGTTTCATAGCAATCCCGATGGCTATGTAGACCTCATCATCAATTCGATCATCCCAAAGTCTTCAGCAAAATGGATTGATGCCTTCTGTGATCTTGGTGCATTTAGCCCAGAGCAATCAGAGGCAATATTGCGAGCCGGTATCGCAAGTGGCATGGGAGCGCGTATTCATGCCAATCAACTTGAAGCAGGTAAAGGTGTCGCACTCGCCGTTGCACTCGATGCCGCATCGGCAGATCACGTCAGTAAATCAACAAGTGCAGATATTGAGTTACTAGCATCAAGTAACACTGTGGCAACTCTTCTTCCTGGTGCCGAATTCTCTACGCATGCACAAGCAGGACTTGGTCGACGCTTTCTTGATGCAGGTGCCACTGTTGCGATTGCATCCGATTGCAATCCCGGCTCGAGTTACACAACATCAATGCCCTTCTGCATTGCATCAGCAGTAAGCCTTCTCGGCTTTACCGTGGAGGAAGCAGTGCGCGCTGCAACGCTGGGCGGAGCCAAGGCACTTCGAAGAACGGATATCGGGCGGTTAAGTGTGGGCAAGAGAGCAGATCTTGTTCTCTTGCAGACACCCTCCTATATACATTTGGCCTATCGCCCCGGTGTTAATCTCATTCACAGTACCTACAAATCAGGAAGAGCAGTGACATCATGGCGGAAGTAGTAATCACGATATCGGGCATGACCTTTAGCGATCTCGTTGCCATCGCACGCGATGGCGCAAGCGTCTCACTCTCTCCGCAATCACTTGCTGCAATGCAGAGCTCGCGCGACCATGTTGAAAAGCTTGCTGCTTCTGAAACTCCCGTCTATGGAATCTCCACCGGCTTCGGCGCACTTGCTAATCGCCACGTTTCACAGGAGCTTCGCACTCAACTACAGCGATCTCTGATTCGCTCTCATGCAGCTGGTGTTGGTGATCCTGTTGAAAGAGAAGTTGTTCGAGCTCTTATGGCACTGCGCTTAAAGACTCTCTCCTCAGGAAAAACTGGCGTAAGGCCTCTCGTGGCTCAGACAATGGCAGCTCTTCTTAACGCTGGAATCACTCCCCTAGTTCGTGAATTCGGTTCTCTCGGATGCAGTGGAGATTTAGCACCTCTTGCTCACTGTGCACTCGTTCTTATGGGTGAAGGAGAAGCTTTTGATAGTAAGGGCGTTCAACGACCTGTTGCAGAACTTCTCAAGGAAGCAAAGATCACTCCTATTCAGTTAGCTGAAAAAGAGGGTCTGGCTCTGATCAATGGCACAGATGGCATGCTTGGAATGCTCATCCTTGCTATCGAAGATTTGAGAATGCTCGTCAATACCGCCGATGTTGTTGCAGCGATGAGCGTTGAGGGTTTACTCGGAACAGATCGTGTATTCATCCCTGAACTTCATCTTCCTCTGCGATCACATCCGGGTCAGGCGGAAAGTGCTGCACGCATGCTTGCAACCTTAAAAGGTTCAGGAATCGTGGCATCTCATTTAGAAAATGATGATCGCGTACAAGATGCGTACTCACTTCGCTGTGCACCTCAAGTTGCTGGCGCCGTGCGCGACACTGTGGAGTATGCAGCAACTGTTGCCTTGCGTGAGCTTGCTGCAGTAATTGATAACCCCGTTGTTTTAGATGACGGTCGCATCTCATCGAATGGAAACTTCCATGGAGCACCTGTTGCCTATGTGCTGGACTTCCTCGCTATCGCTGTTGCAGATTTAGGAAGCATCGCAGAGCGCCGCACAGACCGAGCACTTGATAAGAATCGCAGTGCCGGACTACCGCCATTTCTTGCCGATGATCCTGGAGTTGATTCAGGCCTCATGATTGCTCAATACACCCAAGCAGCACTGGTCAGTGAGAATAAGAGACTCGCATCCCCTGCAAGCGTGGACTCGATTCCATCATCTGCGATGCAAGAAGATCATGTATCGATGGGTTGGTCTGCTGCACGTAAATTGCGCACATCCATTAAGAATCTCACTCGAATCATCGCCATCGAATTGGTGACTGCATCTCGCGCGATTGAACTTCGCGCACCTCTTACCCCAAGCCCTGATTCGACCAAGGTCATCACAGCGCTTCGTAAAACTGTTGCAGGACCTGGTCCAGATCGATACCTATCACCTGAGTTAGAGGCTGCAACAACATTTGTCGCCTCAGGTCGAGTTATGAGTGCGATTCAATAAAGATTCGAGAATTCTCGAAGATGATCTCCTGATCATAATCAAGGGTTGCAACGTGGTAACTATTAACGAGTTCAATTCGGCTCTTCTCGCGTGATCCAACGCCCTTCATGATGATCTCCGTATTAGAGACAGGAAGAGTGTGATCATCAACGCTGTGAAAGAGTTGCAGTGGAACAGTCACATCGTGAAGTCGTTTACGAGTATAGGAAAGCATCTTCAGCAATTGATAGACACCGACTGCGGGAAGTGAGTCATAACCGTATTCAGTGATCCCTGGACGCTTAATGTCATCACCGACAGAATCGCGCATCTTCTGAACGCGAGAGATCACCCACGCTAATTGATGGGGTACCAGCTTCACGTGAATCATCGGATTGACAAGAATCATCCCTGCTAGCTGTTGTGAATAGCGAGTGGCAACATTGAGAACCGTTCCACCGCCCATAGACAGTCCACAGATAAATACCTTCTCGCAGCTTTGGAGCAAGACATTGAGATCGTTTTCAACCTTTGCTGGCCACTCTTGCCACTGCACTAAATTCAGATCTTCAGGTCGCGTTCCATGTCCTGGAAGTAGTGGCACGGTGACGGTGTAGCCGCGTTGATTGAGATATTCACCCCAGGGGCGCATCGATGCGGGCGATCCTGTAAATCCATGAACAAGTAAGACGCCAATGCCTTTATTGGCACCTTTACCTTCAGCATGCCAATCGCTGATCAATCCTGCTGGTGCTTCATCGACGCTCATGCGTTGAGAGTATTACGCAACCAATGTCATAGCAATCATCTACTGTTAACGAGTGGTTAACGATTCGGTGAATTCTTCATGGCAGAGCACCTTCCAAGAGATGGGAATGCCTCTCGTTGAAACTACCTTTGTCGTTATTGACCTTGAGACAACAGGTGGAGCTCCTCATCTGGGTGCAGGAATTACTGAGATTGGCGCTGTAAAGATATGTAGAGGCGAAGTGATTGCAGAGTTTGAAACCTTCATCGATCCCCAACATCCCATCCCTGCATACATCACTGAACTCACCAGCATCACTGATGAGATGGTCTTTCAATCCCCCACCATCGCTGAAATATTTCCTTCTCTTCTTGAATTTCTAGGTCATCCTGATAACACCGTGCTGGTTGCTCAGAACGCACCCTTTGATCTCTCATTCCTCACATATGCCGCTCGTGCACACAACTTTGAATGGCCAAAATTTCCTGTGCTCGACACCGCCATCATCGCCCGCAAAGTTCTCACTCGTGATGAGGTCCCCAATTGCAAACTAGGCACTCTGGCTGCCTTTTTTGGAACCCAGACCACTCCCAACCACCGCGCCTTAGATGATGCTCGGGCAACAGTGGATGTCTTCCACGGATTACTGGAACGACTTGGTTCTCACGATATCTATACCTTGGAAGAGCTCAATAACTTTGGAAAGAAAGTTAAGAAGCCGAAATCTCCTGAGTAAGGGCAGCCCACTGAGTAAGTAACTCTGCGGCAGCTCCTGAATCAACTGCGGCAGCTGCGCGTTCTAACCCTCGAGTCAGCCGTTCCTTAATCGCGCTATCCATATCGCCTTCAAATGCTGCAATCGCAGCTGCTGCATTGAGTAGGACTGCATCCCGCGGCGCACCACGTTCTCCTGCAAATATTGCTCGCGAAATTCGCGCATTCTCCTGTGCATTTCCACCCACAAGGGCTTCAATCGGAGCATTGATCATTCCAAAATCTTTTGCATCGATGCGATCGCTATGGATCTCAGACTTTCCAATAGAGAGAACTGAGGTAGTTGTCGTTAACGTGATTTCATCAAGTCCATCATCGCCACGGAATACAAAGCCATCGCATCCCTTATCGGCCAATACCTGCGCCATCACAAGGTGCATCCGTTCATTGGCCACACCAATCGCTGCAGCCTTTGGTTGAGCAGGATTCGCCAGTGGTCCCAAAATGTTAAATACGGTGGGAACTCCTAGCTCCTTACGAGCAGGTGCTGCAAAACGCATAGCCGGATGAAAGACTGGCGCAAAACAGAATCCAATTCCTAGTTCGCGCACCGTTCTCTCCACTCCTGCGCCATTTAAGCCGGGAAATACTCCCAGTGCTTCGAGAAAATCTGATGCTCCCGATTTAGATGAGACAGCGCGGTTGCCATGTTTAACCACGCGAGCTCCCGCAGCTGCTGCAATGATCGCAGCGGTCGTTGAGATATTGATGGTGTGTGCACCATCTCCGCCTGTACCCACAGTGTCCACTGCGCGTTCTGCGATAGAGATGGGCGCAGCATTTGCATACATGACTTCAACGAGCGCTCCGACCTCTTCAGAAGTCTCGCCCTTTGCTTTCAGTGCAAGGAGAAAACTCTTCACGCTTTCAATATCTGATTGGCCACCGAGAATCTCCTGCATCGCTGCCTGAATCTCAGTTCTTTCGAGATCAAGGCCAGCCAGTAATTTTTCAGTAAGAAGGCTCCAGCTCACAGGAGATGAAGTCATGGAAAAACCTCGTTATGCAGATGCGCTTGTCGCGATAGTGCGTGCACGAAGAAGATCGGCAACTGTGTGAGAGAGAGTAAATGGGTCCACGGGATGAAGAACATTTGCTTCGGCGCGAGACCAGGCAGCAAGCCATGCATCTTCCTTGCGACCAGTAATGACCATGACTGGTGGGCAGTTGAAGACTTCATCCTTTAATTGACGAGCCATTCCGATGCCACCTTCAGGGACGGCTTCGCCATCTAAAATAAAGAGATCGATAGGTGAATCTGTTCCGACTTTCTTGCCATCGACGAAGAGGCGAAGTGCTGCTGCGGTCGCAAATTGATGAATGACGTGTTCTGCCATATCGGGGGAAACTTTGGAACCCAGGGCTCCAATAACAGCCTCACGGACAGTGACGTCATCGGAGTAGAGAACGATGGAGTACTTGCGCTCCTTAGCTCCGGCAATATCTGACATGGGTGCAAGTCTAATAGCCCGCCGACAATGGCGAGGACGAAAGAATGAACCGGATTTGCGTGACCCTTTTCACCTCGATTAGGCGGGAAATCGGGGTGCTCGAAGGGGTCCTAAATAGGTTAGTGCGCCCCTTTTCGGGAATAATGCCACCCATGACTAGCACCAGCGTGAGCGATCACCACAAAATCACCCGCCCCAATATGGTGGCGGTCGGAACGATTGTTTGGCTCTCTAGCGAACTCATGTTTTTCGCCGCACTCTTTGCGATGTATTTCACCACTCGCGCTGTGCAAGGCCCAGAGGTTTGGCTTGAATCAACTGAATTTCTCAATATCCCTTTTGCAACACTGAACACAACTGTTCTCGTTCTCTCATCAGTCACATGCCAGTTCGGAGTATTTGCTGCAGAGCGTTATCAAGCTCGTCGCACAGGATCACTGATGAATATCAGAAGCTGGGGAATGCGTGAGTGGTTTGCTCTGACATTCCTTATGGGCGGATTCTTCATCGCAGGTCAGATTTACGAGTACGCAGCCCTTGTCAGTGAAGGTATGGCACTTTCATCAACTGCATATAGTTCTGTTTTCTATATCGCAACAGGTTTCCACGGATTGCACGTTACAGGTGGACTCATCGCATTCCTCATCGTCTTGATTCGCGTTGCGAAAGCTCGTCGATTCACACAGGGTCAGGCAACAACGGCAATCGTTGTTTCCTACTACTGGCACTTCGTTGACGTTGTTTGGATTGCCCTCTTCTCAGCTATCTATCTCATCAAGTAAAGGCTTAACTTTCGACCATGACTGAACAACTGAAAGGAACACAGTGAAGCGCCTCTCGCGTCTACGCAGACATCGTGCAGCAGGACCAATTCTTTTGATCTTTGCTCTCTTCACCATTGGCACAACTTTCCAGGTTGCTAGCGCAGTCAACAATGAGACCACTTCGATTGCAGATCGCGCCGTAACGATTGAAGAAGGTAAGCAGATCTTCCTTAAGGGATGTTCTTCATGCCATGGTCTGAATGCAGAAGGCGGGCAGATTGCGCCATCACTGATTGGCGTGGGCGCAGCATCTGTTGATTTCCAGGTAGCAACAGGTCGTATGCCTATGGCTGATATGAGCGTTCAGGCAATGCGCAAACCCCCTATCTATAACGCAGAGCAAGTGCACGCAATTGCAACCTACGTCGCATCCCTTGCACCAGGGCCACAGGTCCCAGGTGAAGAGCAGTTGAATTATGAGCGAGATGGTTCTGTTGCAGAAGGTGGCGAGCTCTTTCGCACTAACTGCGCGATGTGCCACAACTTTGCTGGACAAGGTGGAGCGCTGACACAAGGTAAATATGCACCTACTGTCATGGGCGTTGAACCGCGTCATATCTATGAAGCGATGATTACGGGACCACAATCAATGCCCGTCTTTAGCGATAAGACAATTACTCCAGAGGAGAAACTCTCCGTCATCAAGTGGATCAAGGCCGCCGAAGCTGAACCACAACTTGGTGGCGCATCTCTTGGACGCGTTGGCCCTGTCACTGAAGGTTTACTTGTATGGACTTTAGGAATCGGGCTGCTCATTGGTGTTGCAGTCTGGCTAGCAATGAAGGCGAGATAAGTAATGTCTAACGAGATCGAGCTCATCAAAGATCCAGGACTACCTGCTCACGTTCATCGTTCCACTGATACTGATCCCAAGGCAGCTGCGCGCGCAGAGCGCCAAGTTGCAATTCTCTTTGGCCTTTCAGCACTCGGCACCCTCATCCTTATCTATTCATACATCTTCATCAAAGATGATGTCTTCATCTTTATTCCAATCATGGGCCAGACTCATCTTCAGCAATTGGGCATTGGCATGGGAATGGCCATTGCTCTCTTCTGCATCGGAGCAGGACTTATCCACTGGGCTAAGACTCTTATGCCCGATGAAGAAGTAATCGCTCAGCGCCATGAATTTAGATCAGAGGATGAAGATCGCTCAGAATTTATTAAGACAGTAAAAGAAGGAGCAAGTGCGGCAGGTCTTGGTCGTCGCCCGCTGATTAAAAGCACATTAGGTGCAGCACTGGGTCTTTCAGCGCTCTCCCCCATTCTTCTTCTTCGCGACTTAGGTCCACTTCCTAAAGATGACCTCACGAAAACATCATGGAAAGCTGGAACTCGCTTAGTGACAGATCCTGGCGATCGCCCATTGCGCCCCGAAGATCTTGAAGTAGGAGCGGTTGCTCAAACACTTCCTGAAATCACTCCAGGCGAACACCGTAAGTTAAGTGATATCGCCAAAGATGCTGTCCTTCTTATCCGCTTGCGTCCTGAAGAATTTAATCTTGATGCCGAGAGACTTTCCTGGACTCATGAGGGCATCATTGCCTTTTCGAAGATTTGTTCTCACATGGGTTGCGCTGTTGCCCTCTATGAACAGCAGACCAAACACCTTCTCTGCCCATGCCATCAATCGACATTCGATGTGACTCGTGCTGCGAAAGTTATCTTTGGCCCATCTGCGCGACCTCTGCCACAATTGGCCATCACAGTAGATGACGAGGGATACCTCGTTGCTCAAGCACCATTTAATGAACCTGTTGGACCTAGCTTCTGGGAGCGATCATCATGACAGCACGCGAACGAATCGCCGGTAACGTCGCAGGATATGTAGACGACCGCACAGGCGCTGCAAAGTGGATGAAGAAGAACCTCACAAAGGTCTTCCCTGATCACTGGTCATTCCTGCTTGGTGAAATCTGCTTGTACTCATTCGTCATTCTTCTTCTCTCAGGTACTTTCCTTACATTCTGGTTTGATCCTTCACAACGTGAAGTTATTTATGACGGTTCATACGAACCTCTTGCTGGCCTTGAAATGTCTGCGGCATACGCTTCAACTCTGGATATCTCATTTGAAGTTCGCGGTGGTCTCTTGATGCGCCAGATTCACCACTGGGCAGCGTTGATCTTTATGGTCGGTATCGTCGTTCACTTGCTACGCGTCTACTTCACTGGAGCATTCCGTAAGCCACGTGAATTTAACTGGATCATCGGAGTCGGTCTTCTTACTCTAGGAATTGTTGAAGGCTTCTTGGGCTACTCACTTCCTGATGATCTTCTCTCAGGAACTGGTATTCGTATCGCCGAAGCAATTATTCAAGCAATCCCACTTGTCGGTTCATACCTGGCATTCTTTGCATTTGGTGGAGCATTCCCAGGTGAAGCATTTATCCCACGTATCTACACCGTGCACGTACTTCTTCTTCCGGGAATTTTCCTTGCACTCATTACCGTGCACTTAATGCTCGTCTGGTACCAGAAGCACACACAGTTCCCAGGACCTGGACGCACAGAGAAGAACGTTGTCGGCTATCCATTGATGCCTGTCTATATGGCAAAAGCTGGAGGTTTCTTCTTCATCGTCTTTGGTGTCACAGCATTTCTTGGCGCCGTTGCATCCATTAACCCGATTTGGCTCTATGGCCCCTACACACCAGGACAAGTCTCTGCCGGTTCACAACCTGACTGGTACATGGGCTGGCTCGATGGTCTTGTGCGA
>JBILBC010000050.1:0-9172 GCA_044353885.1 Candidatus Planktophila sp.
TGTTCCCAGTAAATTAACATTTCCGCTTCGATAAATCGGATATTGAACAGCGATACGAGTAAAGAACATCCCAACCCATAACCAACTTGCCAGGGTATATGCGCGCTTTCGTTCAGGATGATTTCGCCATTTGAGGTTCTCCCCCAAGATAGGTCCAAGCATTAACCCCAAAATTGGCCACCCAACGAGGTTTCCCACTAGATAGAGAGTTCCATATCCGAGGTTGGTCAAAAGCTTTGGAATGTAGAGATCGCTGGCATTGCCTGTGCGGTTGGCAAACCATGCACAAATAAGCACGCCGATGAAGCCACTGACTGCATGTTGAATAGTGTCGCGTCGAGCCAGTCGAATAATCGTAAGAATTGCAGAGATCGCAATGGATGCAAACAGTGCGCTGTTGAGGCGATCGCTGACATTAAAAACAACAAGAAAGATGACTGCTGGAATTCCAGAATCAATAAGCCCTTTCTTGCCACCGAAAGCAGCTAAGACCTTGTCGCGATCTTCATGCTCAGTCATTGACGCCCCGTTGATCCAAAACCACCAGCGCCTCGACCAGAGCCAGGCAACTCATCTACTTCAACAAATTCAACGCGCTCCACTTTTTGGAATACAAGCTGGGCAATGCGATCACCGCGTTTGAATGTGACGCTCTCCTTCGGATCGTGATTAATCATGATGCATTGAAGTTCACCACGAAATCCAGCATCAACAGTGCCTGGTGCATTGACCATAGTCACACCGTGCTTGATGGCTAGCCCTGAACGGGGATGCACGAGTGCAACATATCCATCAGGAAGTGCGATGGAGATTCCTGTGGGAACAAGTGCACGCTCCCCGGGTGCCAAGGTGATGTCGATGCGCGAGACGATATCGGCACCTGCATCTCCGCCCTTGGAGTATTTAGGAAGCGGCAAATCGAGATCAAGGCGCTTAATCAATACTTGAAAATCACTCATGGGTTGATATCAAACTCTGGATCGACAAAAGAGAGTAATTCAGGGTTCTTACGTAGTGTCTCCAGATAGTCAGCTGGAGCATTTTCAAGGAAGTGCTTCATGGGAACAATCACGAACAGTGATGCTGCGCGCACTGCTACTTCTCCATCTGGGCCACCTAAGCGACCTTCCGCCTCTGAATAGACCTTGCGGTTGAGCTGTCCTGTAATGCGCGCGGTGATATATAACTTTGTACCAATAGGCACAGGCTTAAGAAAATCAGTTTCAAGACGAGCAGTAACTGCCGGTGCGCGAAGTAACCACATCAACTTTCCGAGTGCTTCATCGAAAGCCAGCGAGAGTAATCCGCCGTGTGCCAGACCTGGCGCACCTTGATGATTTTCAGTAACAACAAATTCTGCTGTGATATCTGCACCTTCTCCGACATGTGCAACTAAGTGCAGGCCTGTTGGGTGTAATTCACCACATCCAAAACAATGTTTGAAGTGAGAAGGAATCTGTGATCCAGTAGTGGGTGAGAGCGGATGGCGTTCTGGAATCTGCGCTCCCTCAGGAGGCGTAGTACTTGCAACGCGACTCATGTAGATAGGTTACTTGATGATTCGCACGATAACCTAGCGCTCGTGGCGCAAAGCAATGTGATATTGAGAGAAGTGATACGTCCCCCACTCTGGCTGCTTGCCTTCATCTATTTCCTTCTACTCTCCCTCGTCATTGCCATTTGGGCAGCCTTTGATAATCAGAGCGCCTTCATCGCATGGCTTGCGTCAACTATTGGAATCATCGCAATAGCCATCACCGCTCGATCTGAAATCGTTATTGATGAGAAAGAGCTGCGTATAGGACGCGCCCATATTGAGTTGATATACCTCAATAAGGTTCAGATGCTCAATAAAGATGAGATGAGATTACTTCGGACCCGAGATGCAGATCCATCAGCATTTTTAGCAATTAAATTTTGGATTCCAACGGGTGTGAAAATCACGCTTAAGGATGAACGTGATTCCACTCCGTATTGGTTGGTAAGTTCTAGAAAAGCTGAAGAACTTACGAGCACTCTTTACAAACTGCTTTAGCGCCTTCGCCCTTAGCAAGTTGTGTTATGTGGTGAATCAAGAAACAACGTGAACATGTGAATTCATCTAACTGAACTGGAACAACTCGAACTGCTAGTTGCTCACCCGATAGGTCTGCCCCTGGAAGTTCAAGATTCTCTGCAGCTTCTGCCTCATCAACATCAATCTGTCCCGATTGTGCATCAACGCGCTTAGCTTTAAGTTCTTCTAACGATTCTTCGTGAAGCTCCTCGTCGGTCTTTCTGGGTGTGTCGTAATCTGTTGCCACTGCTATCACCTCGCTTCCATAGTTCTCTTATGAGCGGGTGAAGTTACCCGACATGCGCGAATAGTTGCGCATTCTCTCCTGTATAGACCATACAACCGACGGCGTGTCGCCTTTATTCCTGCTTTGAGGTGGCAATTTCAATCGCTTTGGCAAGTCCACCGTCCACATAGGCATGGATTGCCGTGCCTTCTGGCAGATGTTCTTCACTGAGGATTTCACCGTGTTCATGGATGGCGCTTACAAGATCTCCGCGCTTGTACGGAATAACAGTTGTGATTTCAACGCTGGGATGTGGCAAAGACTTTTCAATTGCATGCACAAGCCCTTCAACGCCAAATCCAGAACGGACAGAGAAGGCATAACTGTTCGGCTCTCTTCGCAAAATCTCCATCACCACATCAGGGCTTGCGATATCAACTTTATTAATCGCAATAATTTCAGGAATCTCTCCCCCACCAATTTCGGTAATGACTTGCCTGACCGCACGGATTTGTTCAAAAGGATCTGAGTGCGAACCATCTACGACATGCACAATCAGATCTGCACCTGATACTTCTTCTAGAGTTGACTTAAAGGCATCGACTAATTGGTGTGGAAGGTGGCGCACAAATCCAACAGTGTCCGAGAGCGTATAGACGCGACCTTCTGCGGTCTCGCACTTTCGCACTGTTGGGTCAAGAGTTGCAAAGAGTGCATTCTCAACAAGTACTCCTGCGCCAGTAAGTTCATTGAGTAGTGAAGATTTACCTGCATTGGTATATCCAGCAATAGCAACTGATGGGATATTAAAACGCTTACGCTCTTGGCGCTTGGTATCGCGAGATACTTTCATCTCAGCGATTTCGCGGCGCAACTTCGCCATCTTGTCTCTAATGCGACGACGATCGGTCTCAATCTTTGTTTCACCAGGACCGCGACCACCAATACCTGCGCCCCCTGCAGCACGACCACCTACCTGGCGCGAGAGTGAATCACCCCAACCACGCAGTCGTGGAAGAAGGTAGGCAATCTGCGCAAGCTCCACCTGCGCCTTACCTTCCTTACTCTTTGCATGCTGAGCGAAGATATCCAGAATCAGCGCAACGCGATCAACAACTTTGACCTTTAACTTATCTTCCAAGGTACGCAGCTGCGCTGGAGAAAGTTCACCATCACAGACCACTGTGTCTGCTCCTGTTGCGACAACAATCTGCTTGAGTTCAATGACCTTTCCAGAACCGATAAATGTTGCAGGATCTGGCTTATCGCGTCTTTGAATTAGCGCATCAAGAACTTCAGAACCTGCAGTTTCAGCAAGTGCCTTCAACTCTGCCATCGAATTCTCTGCCATCTCGGCAGTTCCTTCTGTCCACACACCCACCAAAACAACGCGCTCTAATTGAAGCTGTCGATACTCAGCCTCTGAAATATCTTGAAGTTCGGTTGAGAATCCCTTGATGCGGCGAAGAGCATTACGGTCTGAGAGCTCTTGCTGATCATTTTCTTGAAAATCACTTTCATCGTAATCAAAATCAGCTGCAGCGCGAGCACTCTCTTGCAAGAGCTCATCGAATAATTTGTCGTAGCCGTCCTCAGGAGTTGTCATTACGCCAAGAACTTTGTGAGGTCGTGATCTTCAAGGATGACAGCAGGTCCTGTAAGAGTTGCATTGGAATGTCCATCAATATCGACGATCAAACGCCCTCCTGGTGGGTAGATAGTCCAACGCGAGGGTAGCTTGCCATTTGTTTTCAGCGTTGCAGCAAGCGCGACAGCGCATGTTCCAGTTCCGCAAGAGCGTGTCTCTCCGCTTCCGCGCTCGTGCACACGCATCTTGGCTTCAAAGTTTGGAAGTATCTCTACAAACTCAACGTTTACACCTTCTGGATATGAGGAAGCTGGAGATACAGAAGGCGCATCAGCGAGTGTTCCCACTTCATCGAGTGAATCAACAAAGACCACTGCATGCGGATTGCCCACATTGATGTTGTAGCCAGCCCAGGTATGACCGTTATTGGAGGCCTCTATCTCTTCCATCTCATCAGTGACATGACCCATATTTACTGAGATGTCGCCATCAAGTGGCACTCGCAAATGCTTGATTCCTGCTCGTGTATCAATAGCAAAGATTCCTTCAGGCTGAATTGAGCGCGTCACAAGATATTTGGCCATTACACGAATGCCATTGCCACACATTTCAGCGATAGAACCATCTGCATTGCGGTAATCCATAAACCATTTGCCATCGTTCTTCACGATACGGATGAGGCCATCGGCGCCAATTCCTTGGCTGCGATTACAGATCGCGGCTATCTGCGTTTCGGTAAGTGTGAGCGCATCTTCAAGGTCATAGATGATGACGAAGTCATTCTCAGTTCCGTGGCCGTATGTGCCGATTACTGGTTGCGTCATGGTGCTATGAGTTTATCTTCTCAAGGATGGTCTCAAGGCGTGGTTGATGCTGGGCTACCCATTGAATACGAGCATCGCGAGAGAACCAGGTCTCCTGGCGACGTGCATATTGGCGGCTTGCTCGCTTTGTATCTTCCTTAGCTTCTTCTTCAGTCATCGCCTCATCGCGCATCGCAATAATCTGGGCATATCCCAGTGCGCGTTGAGCAGTTGCTCCATCGCGAATACCTGATGTGATGAGTTGATCTACTTCAGCAACAAAACCTGCATCCCACATACGATCCACGCGTTGATCAATACGTTCGCGCAAGTGTTCACGATCCATGACAAGCCCAAATTGCAGAGCGTCTGGATATCGTGAACTATCTTCTCGAGGAAGGTTTGCCGTAAAGGGCATTCCTGTAATTTCAATGACTTCCAGCGCACGAATGACTCGGCGCATATTGGCACGATCAATTGCCAAAGCTGCAGCTGGATCTAACTCTTCGAGTCGTGCAAATAGTGATGCTGCTCCAAATTCCTCAGCCTCTGCCTCAAGCTTTGCTCGCACTTCTGGATCTGTATCGGGGAAGTTGAGATCATCTAAAATTGCTTTGATATAGAGGCCTGTGCCGCCCACGATCACAGCATCTTTACCTCGGGCGTGAATATCTGTCACCGCAGCGCGAGCTTGCTCTTGATACCAGGCAACGGTGGAATCTTGGTTCACATCAAGAACATCGAGAAGGTGGTGCGGGATTCCCCCACGCTCTTCCACTGCAAGTTTTGCCGTTCCAATATCCATACCTCGATAGAGTTGCATAGAATCAGCATTGATAATTTCAGCGCCTAATTCCTTTGCGACTTCAATTGCGATATCACTCTTGCCTGTGGCTGTAGCGCCACAAATAACAATCACCTTGCTCATGCACGAACTTTCGGCATACCAAGAGTCGTTGATGCAGGAGCCGTGCGCGCGGCATGTGCATCTCCCCCACGAGTGCGGTGAACTGCCACTGCATCGCCAATGAGGTAGTGAGCTGAGCTCTGCGTGATCTTCACATCAACAAAGTCACCAGGGCGAGCATCTGTATCACTACTGAAGTGCACCAATCTAAAATCTTCAGAGCGACCTGTCATGCGAGATTGTGCTTCATCGCGTCGGCCTTCAATCTCAGAGACCATAATGCGATGAGTAGTACCAACAGCCTCTTCATTAACCGATTGAGAAATCTTCTGTTGATGTTCATGAAGTCGTGTATATCGCTCTCCCACAACATCTTCGGGAACTTGATTCTCCATCGCACCGGCTGGAGTTCCTGGGCGAATCGAATACTTATATGTATAGGCCGCCGCAAAACGCGCCTTCGTTGCGATATCCAGAGTGGCTTGGAAATCTTCTTCTGTCTCTCCAGGAAATCCCACAATAATGTCGGTGGTAATCATTGCCTCTGGCATCGCTTGGCGCACTCGATCAAGAATTCCAAGGTACTTATCTGTTCTATATGAACGTCGCATCGTCTGCAAAATTGCATCTGAACCCGATTGCAATGGCATATGAAGGTGCGGCATGACGTTAGGAGTTTGCGCCATCGCCTCGATGACATCATCTGTGAAATCTCGCGGGTGCGGTGACATAAAGCGAACACGCTCAAGTCCGTCAATCTTTCCTGCCTCGCGCAGCAGCTTGGCAAAGGCGCCTCGGTCACCAAATTCAACTCC
Organism: Candidatus Planktophila sp.; assembly: GCA_044353885.1. Lineage (GTDB taxonomy): Bacteria > Actinomycetota > Actinomycetes > Nanopelagicales > Nanopelagicaceae > Planktophila. The sequence continues at coordinate 6,396 of JBILBC010000050.1, forward strand.
GTATGCGTTGACGTTCTGCCCAAGAAGGGTAATTTCGATGACGCCTTGTTCTACCAAAGCCCGCATCTCAGTGAGCACATCAATAGCAGGTCGATCCTTCTCCACTCCACGCAACGTGGGAACGATGCAGAAGGTGCAGGTGTTATTGCAACCAACTGACACGGAAACCCATGAGGTAAATGCAGAGAATCTGCGGGCTGGAAGGGTGGAAGGGAAATGCTCGAGCGCTTCAAGAATTTCAATCTGTGACTCTTCTTCAATGCGTGCGCGCTCAAGTAATACCGGAAGTGAGCCCACATTATGAGTACCAAAGACCACATCCACATAGGGAGCTTTCTTGAGGATGATCGATTGATCTTTTTGAGCAAGACACCCACCGACTGCAATCTGCATTGCAGGATTTGCCTTCTTAATGGGAGCTAAGAAACTTAAGTTTCCATAGAGTTTGTTATCTGCATTTTCACGAACTGCACATGTATTAAATACGACGATATCTGCCTGTTGACCTTCAGGAACTGGTAAATATCCTGCTTCATCAAGTAAACCTGCGATGCGTTCGGAATCGTGCACATTCATCTGACACCCGTAGGTCTCAACCAAATATGTGCGCGTCATGGCGCCCATCTTATTTGAGGTCTAGTTGGTGATGCGAATTGGTTGAATACCACGAGCGATTTGACGCTCGAAGTGGACTTCGCGCTTATCGTTAAATATCGCAGCAGCCTTATAGGTCGTATCCATAAAAGCACTGAGTTCTTCGCGAGCCTTGAGTCCATCTCCTGAGAGATCGGTACGTTCAAAGACATTCCATGCACGTAGAACTGGTGCGACAACATCATCTAGGTGCTGCTGAAGATCATAAATTCCAGCCAGGGCAATCTGCACAGCTTTGCGACCAAAGCCAGGCATATTGGCCCCTGGCATATCAAAGTTAGTCACAACATCAGCGATTGCGCGCATTGCGGCATTCGGTTCCATGTCGAGCGCGGCAGAAAGTGTGTTGCGGTAGAAGAGCATGTGAAGGTTTTCATCGAGTGCAACGCGCTGCATCATGCCTTCTGCAATGGGATCATCAGAGAGCTTTCCAGTGTTGCGATGTGAAATACGGGTTGCAAGTTCTTGGAATGAAACATAGGCAATCGTGTGTAACATATCGTTCTCATACGGAGTCTGATAGCCCAGTGACATATGTGCCATGCGAAGGTCTTCAAGCTCATACGGGTCAACGCCACGAGTTGCCATAAGGTAATCGCGAATGACGATTGCGTGTCGCGCCTCTTCAGCTGTCCAACGTTCAATCCAATTTCCCCATGCACCATCGCGTCCCATAGAGAGAGCAATTTCGGTGTGATAGCTCGGCAAGTTATCTTCGGTAAGAAGATTGAGCACAAGTGAATCCTGAGCAACAGGTGTCAGGCGTGAATCTTTCGCTTCCCATGCATCGCCATTGAGAGGACCTGCGTAATCGCGGCCTTCAGACCATGGGACATACTCATGGGGATACCAGTTCTTCTGAACTGAGATGTGGCGTTCGAGTTCAACTGCAACGACGGGTTCAAGATCACGAATCAGACGTGACTGAATACGGTTGGACTCTTCGCTCATGGGCGCAACAGTACGGTAGTCACTCGGTTACTTACGAGTTAGAAATTATCTTCCGCTCGTTTTTGCGCCTGTTGTGTGCGCCATTTCGCAATTTCGGCATGGTTACCACTCAAAAGAATCTCGGGAACTGAGATTCCGCGCCATTCTTGTGGTTTGGTGAAATTTGGATATTCAAGATAACCCTCGCTGTTATGTGATTCCTCCGCTAGGGATTCTGGATTACCGAGAACTCCTGGGATCAAACGGGTGATTGCTTCAATCATGACCATGGAGGCAACTTCTCCCCCACCCAGTACATAATCACCGATAGAGACTTCATGCACACGAATATTGCGTGCTTGAAACTCTGGCTGCGAGTAATACTGGCGCACGCGATCATCGATGCCTTCATAGCGACCACACGCAAAGATCAGTTGCATAGATGATGAGAAACTCTGAGCCATTTTCTGATTGAACTTCTTGCCTGCAGGAGTCAGGATGATCAGATCAGCGCCATCTGTAACAAGAGAGTCAATGGTCTTAGCCCACACTTCAGGCAACATCACCATTCCAGCGCCTCCACCATAAGGAGTGTCATCAACGGTGTTGTGATTATCGCTGGTGAGAGCACGCAGATCATGGACTGCAATATCGACAAGGCCAGCGCTCTGCGCTTTGCCGAGTAATGAGAGCTTGAGAGGTGAAAGGTATTCAGGAAAGATTGAGATGACATCGATTTTCATCAGATACTCCCTGCAATCTCTGGCGGTATCACTGTCATAGTCTTCTTCTTAATATCCACTACTGGCACCAACTGGCGCACAAACGGGATGAGAGACTCACCAGATTCAGTCTTAATCACCAATACATCTTGTCCTGGCAGATTAAGAACATCGCTCACAACGCCAAATTCATCGCCATCGATGAGAAATGCTCTGCAACCCACGAGTTGAAGCACGTGATAATCATCTTCATCTTCGCCTGGAGCATCAATATCAACATCGGTATAGAGGAGTTCATTACGAAATTCCTCAATTGCATTGCGATCTTCAATTCCCTCAAAGCCAAGGAGCAAAATTCCGTTGTGTACACGTGCAGAAGCCACGGTTAATTCACCGTGGCTTTCTGTCTGTAAGACTGCGCCGATAGCAAAGCGAGATTCTGCTTCATCTGTTCGGACTTCGATAGTTGCT
>JBILBC010000056.1:0-7568 GCA_044353885.1 Candidatus Planktophila sp.
CGGCTCGTCCTCATCGCGCCACCTACCGAAAGCTCACACGCTAATGATTTATACAGGTAAGCAATTTGTGCGATGGGATGACATCGATGCATTTGGCCATGTCAACAATGCAAAGTATCTGACCTATATTCAAGAGGCGCGTTTCTTATGGTCACCTATTATTGAAATGGTTGTTGCTCGCGCAGAAGTTGATTTCATTGAAGCAATCTATGAAGGTGGACGCTTCTATGACATCAATCTCTGGGTTGAATCAATTGGCAACTCATCCTTCACGATGGCCTATGAAGTGGTGGGCGATAACGGCGTTGTGCATGCCAAGGTAAAGACAGTTCAGGTTGTTGTGAGTATGGAGACGATGAAGTCTCGCCCGCTTAAAGATTCAGAACGCGAGTTCCTGACTCAATATCTCAAGGCATAGTCCATGGTTAAGCAGAAGATTCACCCTGGCTGGATTGCAGCCACCGTAACCTTCTTTACCTTGATGGCCTCTGCTGGATACCGATCAGCACCTTCAGTACTTATCGTTCCTCTGGAAGAGGCATTCGGTTGGTCACGCTCTCAGATTTCACTTGCAGTCTCCATCAATGTCTTGCTCTTTGGTCTGGTTGCACCATTTGCAGCCGCCTTGATGGAGCGATTTACTATTCGTAAAGTTGTGATGTCAGCGCTGACTCTTGTTGCCATCAGCTCAACTTCGACCATCTTTATCAATCAGCCATGGCATCTGTGGTTGTTATGGGGTGTGGGCGTTGGTGTGGGCACAGGCTCCATGGCACTTGTCTTTGCAGCAACGATTGCCAATCGTTGGTTTGTCGCTCGCAAGGGAATAGTCGTTGGAGCACTGACAGCAGCAACTGCAAGTGGACAGTTGGTCTTCTTGCCGATGCTTTCGCACTTTGCCATCAATTACGGGTGGAAGAGCGTCTCACTCACAGTCGGTGCAGCTGCAGCACTTGTTATCCCTTTTATCTACTTCTTCTTAAAAGAAAAGCCTGAACTACTTGGCATGGCGCCCTATGGCGCCCCAGATAATTGGCAGCCACCTGCTCCAAATGAGCTATCAGCAGGTCGTATTGCTATCGATACGCTGAGAGTGTCATCAAAGTCGAAAGACTTCTGGATTCTCTTTGGAACATTCTTAGTATGCGGTCTATCCACCAATGGTCTGATTGGCACACACTTTATTCCTGCAGCCCATGATCATGGGATGGCAGAGACAGTTGCTGCGGGATTACTTGCACTCATTGGTGTATTTGATGTGATCGGAACTCTCTTTTCGGGTTATCTCACAGACCGTATGGATCCACGCAAACTTCTCTTCTTCTATTACGGACTTCGAGGGCTATCTCTCTTTCTCTTGCCCTCCATTCTCTTTAGCACCTTGCAGCCATCCACACTTGTTTTCATTATTTTCTATGGCCTTGATTGGGTTGCAACAGTTCCTCCAACGCTTGTGCTCTGTCGGATGGTGATGGGCAATCAACGCTCAGCAGTGGTCTATGGGTGGGTCTTTGTGGGCCATCAGGTGGGTGCATCGATTGCAGCACTCGGTGCTGCTGTGCTGCGCGTGAAGTTAGGAGATTATGCACTTGCGTTCTATATCTCAGCTGCGATGTGTCTTGTTGCTGCCTTTGCAGTGCTACACATAGCTAAGGGCAAGACTGCAGCAGAGCTGAGAGGTTAATGTGGAGCGCGATACAACGAATTACTACGAGCTCTTTGGGGGAGAAGCCTTCTTCTCAGATCTAGTTTCACAGTTCTATGCACACGTTGCCACCAATGAGATCTTGCGCCCGATGTATCCAGAGTCAGATATGAAGGGTGCTGCCCACAGATTGCAGATCTTTCTTGAGCAATATTGGGGCGGACCCACTACCTATCAAGAAGAGCGCGGACATCCTCGCCTTCGCATGCGCCATGCAGGTTTTCATATCAATCCTGCAGCTAAAGATGCGTGGCTTGATTGCATGAAGCTTGCGGTGGATGGAATGGATATGGATTCTGAAAGTAAGGCAAAGTTATGGCGTTACCTTGAAGGTGCAGCCCTTCATATGGTGAACGCTCTCGATTAACGCTTCTGAGATTTATTGCCCACGGTGAGAATCTCGCCGTTTCGGATATACCAGAGCACATTTTTCTTATCGCGCACTTGAGTAATGCGCAGGCCTACACGTTCAACTTTTCCCTCAACATCTTGGACCTTCACATCATCGCCAACACCATATTGATCTTCAATGAGCATAAAGATTCCAGAGAGAATATCTCGGACAAGTGTTTGTGCGCCTAAACCCAGTGCAACTCCGATGACACCGGCGGATGCGATGACGGGGCCGAGATTAAATCCAAACTCACCAAGAATCATTCCAAATGCGATAATCCAAATTGCTGCATTAAATGTTGAACTAAAGACTGTGCCGATTGTGCGAGCACGTTCTGCCTGTCGCTTTGCAGTTCCTGGTCCTGGCTTGAGGTCGGCGCTAGCTAAACGGTCGATGGCGCGGTCGATGGCGCGGTGACCTACGAGGTGGCCGATGGAGGCGACCAAGAAGATCACCAGTACTCGAAGTGGGGCTCCGTTGAACCAATCCCAGATTGCCTGCGTGCGTTCGCTCATAATCGCTAAGGGTAGTGAAATCTTTATCTAAATTTCACCGCGAAATACCCCTAGAAGGCTCAGTTTTGAGGCAATATAACCCAATCAACGCGAGCCACGCGTTGGAACCGGGGTAATTATGAACCGCACATTGGTACTCAACGCCACCTATGAACCGCTAGGTGTTGTTACTGATCGTCGTGCGCTTATTTTGGTTCTCAATAATCGGGCAACAATGATTGAATCCTCTGGCACCGTTCTCCACTTTGCAACTGGCCAGCTCGAACTTCCACTCGTCATTCGCCTCAATAAATTCGTCAAGATTCCTTATCGCCATGCAGTTCCACTTTCACGCCGTGCAATCTTTGCTCGCGACAGTGGTCGTTGTGTCTACTGCCATGCACCAGCAACTTCAATCGACCACGTCATCCCACGTTCTCGTGGCGGCGGTCACAATTGGGAGAATGTTGTCAGTGCCTGTCACAAGTGCAACCATGTCAAAGCAGATAAACCACTCAAAGAATTGGGATGGCGACTTCGTTCACTTCCGCGCGAACCTGTCGGTGCTGCATGGAGAATTCTTGGAACAGGTCGCACCGAATCCAGATGGCTTCCATACCTTGAGCCATTTGGCGTCGCTGCAGCCACTGCATAGAATGAGCACATGATCAAGACACTTTCTCAGGTCGCAGTACTGGCTCCAAGAATTAATCAAGAACCTGGTGCAATGCCTGGGCAAGGACTGACCGCGCTACAAACTTTCACCTACTTTGTTGCAGCACCCACCGCGCTATTTCTTGGGATATCACTCATCGTCTGGGCGCTAACGGGCGAAAAGAAGAAGCGTTCAGCCTCTACTTCAATTATTACCTCGATCGAGTAATTACTTATCTGCAGCGCGAGCTTTAATCGCGCGAGACATAGCATCGCGACCTTCTGTCACTGAACGGCGCAGTGCATTAGATGCATCCTTGCCGGTGACATCAAGCCAGTGCTGAGCCTTCTTCACAGTTTCATCACTGATGACCCATGCTGGAAAGAGCAGCGTGGCAGTTGATTCTGCGATTTCAAATCCCTTTGTCTCCCAGACCTTCAAGATTGCATCGAAGTAGGGATCAACAAATCCTGTGAGTAGTTCGTGGTGGATATTTTCGTTAAAGCCACGGCTCATATAGGAGTGGATTGTGTTAGATAAGTTATCTGTGGTGATGGATGCAAATGCTTTCGCCTTCGCTTCCTTGGTAGGAAGGGCAGCATAGGCATAGGCGTTGTATTGCTTGCCATGAGCTGTCTTATCTTTAGCTGACTCTGCATCAATTTCAGCAGGTCCAAATACTCCGCGCTTAACACCGCAGATGAAGATATACCAGCGGATTTCAGCATCAACGAGAAGACCATTTTCTGACCCATCAAGAATCGCTTTGATCTTATCCATATGAGCTGGTGTGATTGCATTGTTAGCAAATGCACGAGCAAATTGCATCTGGTGATCACTGCCAGGCTTTGCTGCTGCAAGCATTGCAGCAGTTGCATCAGCAACCTGTGTGCGTAGTCCATCGCGCTTTGCAGCATCTGCATATGCCCAGATTGCTGTCTCAAATTGAATATATGTTGCTGCAACGATGGAGATATCTGATTCAGTCTTCAAGGCGTTCAGTGCGATGGTGACGTAATCAGAGGTTGATAGCTCACCATCTCGGCATGAATCCCAGAGAGATGCCCAGATAAGTCCGCGGGCTAGTGAATCATCAAGAGTTCCAAGATGGCTCTTCATTGTGGCGATGGAGCGATCATCAAAGCGAAGCTTTGCATAGGTCTGATCCTTATCGTTGATAAGAACAAGATCTGCAAGCTTTTGGCCCGCAAGTTCAGTGACTTCAGTCAGTGCTCCTGCAACATCGAGTTCAACGCTTGTGCGACGTGAGAGCTTGCCGCCATTGATATCAAAGAGCCCTACGTGAAGACGGTGTGGGCGAAGTTCCTTGGAACCTACCGGCATCGCAGGTGCTATCTGCTTAATCGAAATAGATTTGTAGGAATCGCCATTGATTTCAATGACTGGGCTTAGCGTGTTCACACCTGCTGTGCGAAGCCATGTGGAGACCCATGGAGTTAAGTCGCGACCCGATGCTGCCTCTAATTGATCGATGAGATCTTTCAGCGTTGTATTGCCATATTGGTGCTTTGCAAAGTAGAGGCGAAGTCCCTTAATAAAGTTATCGCGACCAACGTGAGCAACAAGTTGTTGCAAGACAGATGCGCCCTTTGCATAAGAGATTCCATCGAAGTTGGTGCGCACTGCATCGAGATCTTCCATCTCAGTTGCAATCGGGTGAGTAGTGGTGAGCTGATCCACGCGGTATGCCCAGTTCTTGCGAAGTGAGTTGAACTCAGTCCAGGCGTGGGTGTATTTCGTTGATTCAGAGACAGATTGGTAAGACGCCCATTCAGCAAATGATTCATTGAGCCATAGATCTTCCCACCACTTCATAGTGACGAGGTCTCCAAACCACATATGCGCCATCTCGTGATGGATTGTGGTTGCTCGACTTACATAGTTGCGCTCTGTGACCTTGGAACGGAAGATCAAGACATCTTCGTGGAATGTCACACAACCGACATTCTCCATCGCACCCCAGTTATATTCAGCAACTGCAATCTGGTCGTACTTACCAAATGGATAGGCAAGGCCGAAGGTCTTCTCAAAGTAGGCAAAACCCTGCTTGGTCACTTCAAAGATATTTTCAGCATCAACATATTTAAAGAATGATTTACGGGCATAGATACCAAGAGGGATGGTCTTCTCTCCCTTGTATTCATCATGGACAGATGTATATGCACCGGCAACGATTGCAGTGACATAGGTTGCAATGACCTGAGATTCGGCAAATTGTGTGAACTTGCGGTCACCGTCTAACTCTTTTGTTGATTCAACACCGTAGTTGGAGATGACTTCCCAATGCTTAGGCGTGATTGTGCTGATCGTAAATGTTGCCTTCTGATCTGGTTGATCAAAGCATGCATACATACGGCGAGCATCGCCTGTTTCAAACTGCGTATAGAGATAGACCTCATTATCTGCAGGGTCAACGAAGCGGTGAAGTCCTTCACCTGAGTTTGAATAAATGCCATCGTGCTCAATTTCAAGAACGTTCTCTGCAGCAATTGCAGGAAGGAAGATTGTTTCGCCATCGAATTTAGGATCAAAGTCTGCGCCATTGAGCTTTGCACTGATGACCTTGCTACCGACACAGTCGATATAGGTTGTTGCACCAGGCTTCAGACCTGCAAAGTGCACAACTGTCTTCACGCGGAAGTTTTCAGCGCCCGTTGTGAGGTCTAGGTCGATTGAGTAGCGAGAGACTTTGATGAGTGATGAACGTTCTGCTGCTTCAACCTGCTTGATATTTGTGCCTGGCACGGGTGCTCCTTAGGGTTATGTAATCGCCTTATCCAACCACCAACTCGCGCATCCGTCACAAGTTAGGATTGTGGAATGGAACAACCCACGATTCGCAGCTATCGCATACGCGGAACGCGCATCACAGGTCCCCAGCAGAGCGCCCTTGATAAGTATTGGGGGATATATGGAATCGATTACTCCCTCACCCCCATTTCCCCTTCTCAACTCTTCCCAGATTCAAAGGAAGTAATTCTTGAGATCGGATTTGGCATGGGGGAGGCAACAGCCCTCATTGGTCGAGATTTTCCCGATACTGGTTTTCTTGCAGTGGAAGTTCATAAGCCAGGCATTGGAAAGCTGATGGCACGTGTTGAAGAGCTCGCACTTCCTAATATCCGCATCATCGAAGGCGATATACATCCAATCTTGCAGACAATGATTCCCGATAAATCAGTAGATGGCGTGCACCTGTTCTTTCCAGATCCCTGGCCAAAGAAGCGCCACAATAAAAGGCGCATTATCAATAAGGAATTCTTGGAGCTGATACACCTAAAGATTAAAGATGGGGGCTTCTTTCATATTGCCACCGATTGGGTTCCCTATGCCGAATACATCCAAGAAGTATTTGCAGCTTCCCCGCTCTTTACCGGCGGGCTCGTTGTAAGACCTGAGTGGAGACCTGTAACGAGATTTGAAGGACAAGGAATTACCAAAGATCACCAGGTCAATGACCTGAAATATTTCAAAGCTTAGAGATCACCGGTTACTTCGTAATTTCCAACCTTTTCAATTCTGCGCACATGGCGCTCATCTCCTGGAAATGGCGTTGCAATAAAGGTGTCAATGAGTTGCTTCACAAAATCTGATTCATGCATACGTCCACCGACTGCGATGACATTTGCATTGTTATGTTCGCGCGCAAGTTTTGCAGTCTCAATGCTCCAGACAAGTGCTGCGCGAATTCCTTTGACCTTATTGGCAGCCATCTGCTCGCCATTGCCTGAGCCACCTAGAACGATGCCCATCGATGTTGCATCTTTTGCCACAGCCTGCGCACATGGAATGCAGAAATCTGGGTAATCATCGAGTGCGTCATATTCATAGGGGCCGTGGTCAGTCACATCATGGCCATTCATCACAAGGTGGGTGATCAGTTCATTCTTGAAATCAAGGCCTGCGTGATCGCTACCGATGTGAATGCGCATGGCCAATTGAAGCATGGTGGGGGTGGGCAACGAAAAACCCGCCACGCTTTCACGTGACGGGTTTTTCTACCCAAGGAGGTACTACATGTACAAAGTTCTTATGCTTTTGGTGGTGCTGGCAGAGTCAGAGTTTGTGAACCCATTGCTCCACCTTTGCCGCCATTTTTTGGTCCACTATGACCACGATCGCCTTTGTCGCCACCCTTTGGTCCCATAGGACGAACTGAATTAACTTCAGTTGTCACATGAGCTGTCAGAGTTGACTTCAAAGTTGTTGCTTGAGCTGCAGTGAGCTTTCCAGCTGTGACTGCTGCATCGATGCGCTATGTCTCATCAGCAACAAGTGCTGTGATTAGTGCATCTATCT
>JBILBC010000007.1:0-29331 GCA_044353885.1 Candidatus Planktophila sp.
TATGCCATTTGGTGGTCGGGTCTAACCTTCACCTATGACAGATGCCATCGTTGCTATTCGCAACGCTGTAAAGCCACACCTTGCACGGCTTGAAGCCGGTGATGTTGTGCTGGTCGCTGTCTCTGGAGGCGCTGATTCACTCGCACTTGCATCTGCAATTCTTACTGAGTCAAAGGCATGTGCGATTACTGCCATTGCCGTGACTATCGATCATCAATTACAAAGTGGTTCTGGTGCGCAGGCAGAAAAAGTTGAGAAGCAATTGAAGGAGATGGGTTATGGCAAAGTTCTTACTCAGAAAGTTGTGGTTACTACTGAGTCCGGCCTCGAAGCTGGCGCTCGTGATGCACGCTATCAAGCTCTTGGTGCGTGCGCTGCGCAAGAGAAGGCAGCAAAAGTCTTCTTAGGTCACACTCGAGATGATCAAGCTGAGACTGTTTTATTAGGACTTGCTCGCGGATCTGGAACTCGTTCACTCTCAGGTATGGCGATGGAAAATGGAATCTATATTCGCCCACTATTACATATCGCTCGCGCGCAAACTGTGAGCGCATGCAAGGAACTAGGAATCGATGCGTGGAATGATCCGCATAATAGCAATACTGAATTTTCTCGCGTCAGAGTTCGCACAGAAGTTCTGCCGTTGATGGAGGAAAAGTTAGGACCTGGAATTTCAGCAGCACTTGCTCGCAGCGCATCGATTTTGCGCGATGATGCCGATGCCCTCGATGAGATCGCACAGAGTGAAATCTCAGCATCTGACCTTTCAGATCTCGATTGCGAACACCTTTCCAGCCTTGCCAGAGCAATCCGCTCTCGTGTGCTGCGAGCTGCTCTCTATGCTGCTGGCGCCCCTTCAGGCTCAATTACAGCCGAACACCTCGCAGCTGTTGAGGCGCTGGTCACTTCTTGGCGCGGCCAAGGGGAGGTGAGCCTTCCAGGTGGTGTGAAGGTTGAGCGAATTTCGGGCAGACTTTCGCTCTTAGCCCAGCCCTAAGTATCAAGGAGCAGACCACGTGGATTTAGCAGCAGTCGGAACCGATGTTGAAAAGGTAATTGCAACAGAAGATCAACTTGCAGCAAAGATTGCAGAACTCGCAGCTCGCGTTGATGCAGATTACAAAGATAAGAATGTACTTCTTGTCGGCGTGCTCAAAGGCGCAATCATGGCGATGGCAGATCTCACTCGTGCGATGCAAATTCATATCGAGATGGATTGGATGGCAGTTTCATCCTACGGTTCAGGAACTAAATCAAGCGGCGTAGTTCGTATTCTTAAAGATCTTGATCGCGACATCACTGGTCGCCATGTGTTGATTGTTGAAGATATCGTTGATACAGGTCTGACACTTTCATGGCTTAAGTCGAACCTTTTCTCTCGTGGTGCTGCATCCGTTGAAATCCTTGCAATCCTTCGCAAGCCAGAAGCTGCAAAAGTTGATGTTGATGTGAAGTATGTTGGCTTTGATATTCCTAAGGAATTCGTCGTGGGTTATGGACTTGATTTCGACGAGAAGTACCGCAACCTCTCATTTATCGGTGTGCTTGCTAAGCACATGTACTCATAAGGAACTTTATGTCTTCCCAAAACCCACTAAACAAATTGAAGAAGAACACAGGCAAGAAGGCTGCCAAGCCAACCAATAAGGATGGCGGCAAGAAGGCACCTCTTACTCGCTCGCAGAAGATTTTCCGTGGGCCACTATTCTGGATCATCGTTGCAATCTTTGGTGTCACAATCTTTGGGCAGATCACTAATGCTGCCAATCGCTATACAGAAATCAAGACTTCACAAGCAATCGATGCAATTTCGAAGTCACAAGTTGACTCTGCAGTTCTAGTTGATAAATCACAGAAGATTCGCTTGATTCTCTCTGGTGGAAATACCATTAAGGGCGCAACGAAAGTTGAAGCTTCTTATATTGCACGCCAAGAGCCGAACCTGATTGATGCGCTGACTGCAAACCCACCTGCAAAGGGTTGGAGCGTGAGCGTTCCCAAGCAGTCATTCCTAACGACCTTCTTCTTTACCTTTGGTCCAATTCTGATTATTGGATTCTTGTTCTTCCTCATGATGAGCAATGCGCAAGGCGGAAACCGCGTCTTCTCATTTGGCAAATCTCGCGCGAAGCTTCAAGATAACGATGTTCCACAAAATACCTTTGATGATGTTGCAGGCGCTGATGAAGCGATTGCCGAACTTGAAGAGATTAAAGATTTCTTGGCAGATCCTGCGAAGTACGCACTTCTTGGTGCAAAGATTCCTAAGGGCGTTCTTCTCTACGGTCCTCCAGGAACAGGAAAGACTCTCCTTGCTCGCGCAGTTGCAGGAGAAGCAAAAGTTCCTTTCTATTCAATTTCTGGCTCTGACTTTGTTGAAATGTTTGTTGGAGTGGGCGCAGCTCGCGTGCGCGATCTTTTTAATCAAGCAAAGGCGAATGCACCTGCAATTGTCTTCGTAGATGAAATTGATGCAGTAGGTCGCCAGCGCGGTGCAGGTATGGGTGGCGGTCACGACGAACGCGAACAAACTCTGAACCAGCTCCTTGTTGAGATGGATGGCTTTGAAGCAAATGGCCAAGTTATTTTGATTGCGGCAACTAACCGACCTGATGTTCTAGACCCAGCACTTCTTCGTCCTGGTCGCTTTGATCGTCAGATTCCAGTTGAGCGCCCAGATCTCAAGGGTCGCGAAGATATTCTCAAAGTGCATGCAAAAGGCAAGCCGCTTTCTAAAGATGTTGAACTCGTTGCATACGCGCGTCGCACACCAGGATTTACAGGTGCAGACCTTGCCAATGTATTGAATGAGGCAGCACTTCTTACTGCTCGTGAAGGCCAGAAGACAATTACCAATACACAGATTGATGAAGCAATCGATCGCGTCATGGCTGGACCACAACGTAAATCACGTTTGATGTCAGAGGAAGAGCGTCGCGTTACTGCCTATCACGAAGCAGGACATGCACTTGTCGCCTACGCACTTCCACACACAGATCCTGTTCATAAGATCACGATCATGCCGCGCGGTCGCGCGCTTGGTTACACAATGGTTCTTCCTGATGAAGACAAGTACTCAACAACCCGTAACCAATTACTTGATCAATTGGCATATTCACTGGGCGGCCGCGCTGCAGAGGAGCTCATCTTCCACGATCCATCAACGGGTGCTTCTAACGATATTGAGAAGGCAACTGCTCTTGCTCGCGCCATGGTTACTCAATATGGAATGACTGAGGCAATCGGAGCAATCAAGCTTGGCACCGATGCATCCGAACCATTTATGGGTCGCGATTACGGACACCAACGTGATTACTCCGAGAACGTTGCGGCAATTGTCGATCGTGAGATTCGTAAACTCATCGAGACTGCGCATCAAGAGGCGTATGACATCCTTGAAGCAAATCGCACCATCCTTGATGAAATGGTTCTAGAACTTCTTGAAAAGGAAACCCTGAACAAAGAAGAGATTGCTGCAATCTTTGCGAAGGTAAAGTCATGGCCTAACCGTCCTGCATGGACAGGTTCGGAAAATCGTTTGCCTTCTGCAAAACCGCCTGTAGATATTCCGGAGCGAGCAACACCTCAAGATGCTCCTCGCAAATCACGTCGTGTGAAGAAGGCAACGTCGAGTGACTGATATTTCATCCGTCTCAATGGGGCCTGGCGATGGACGTGCTGCGCATCCCTATGATCAAGAGCGCGCAGAGAGAGCTGTTCGTGAACTTCTCTTAGCGCTCGGTGAAGATCCTGAACGCGAAGGTCTTAAAGAGACTCCAGCACGTGTGGCACGTGCATTTAAGGAGAACTTTGAAGGACTATGGCAGAAGCCAGAAGATGTATTAACAACAACTTTTGATATCGGTCATGAAGAGCTTGTCATCATTCGCGATATTGAAGTCTTCTCTCATTGCGAACACCACCTCACTCCTTTTCATGGCGTTGCACACGTGGGATATATCCCCAGCGGCAAGATCACAGGTCTATCCAAAGTTGCTCGACTAGTCGATCTCTTTGCCCGTCGCCCTCAAGTGCAGGAGCGTCTCACAACTCAAATTGCTGATGCCCTTGTCGAAATCCTTAAACCTATGGGTGTTATTGTCATTATTGATTGCGAACACCTGTGTATGTCGATGCGTGGAGTTCGCAAATCTAGGGCGCGCACTACAACTTCAGCTGTTCGTGGTGTTCTGCGTGATGCAGCGACCCGTGCTGAAGCAATTAGCCTTATTACGAATCGATAAAATCTCATGTTGGTGATGGGCATTCTTAACGTCACTCCAGATTCTTTTGCCGATGGCGGTCTGCATTATGAAGAATCTCTAGCAATCACACATGGTCTTGAAATGATTGACGATGGCGTTGACATCATCGATGTGGGTGGTGAATCCACACGGCCAGGCGCTGATCGTATTTCAGAAGAGGAAGAGCAAGCACGAGTTATTCCTGTCATTCGTGAACTTGCAAAGAAGGGCGTTGCAATCAGTGTTGACACTATGCGCGCAACAACAGCCAAACTCGCCGTTGAAGCAGGAGCCACCATCGTTAACGATGTCAGCGGAGGAGCTGCAGACTCTGAGATGTTTTCAACTGTGGCAAAACTGGGATGTAAATACACACTGATGCATTGGCGTGGGCATTCAAAAGATATGAATGAGAAGGCTATTTATGGTGATGTGGTCTCTGAAGTAATTGAGGAGATAAGTATTCAACTCGATAAGGCACTTGCTGCAGGTGTGAAGCGCGAGAACATCATCTTGGATCCAGGTATTGGCTTTGCAAAGAACCCTGAACATAACTGGGAAGTCCTCAACCGGATTGATGAATTTGTAGCACTTGGCTATCCGGTATTGATTGGCCATTCACGTAAACGTTTCTTAGGGGGAGACCATCCCGATGAGCGAGAGGAAGCCACCGTCGCAGTGACACAATCACTTGTCGGCAAAGGCATCTGGGCAGTTAGAGTTCATGGCGTGAAGGCAAATGTGGAAGCGATTCGCTCATGAGTGATGTCATCTCTCTTACAGGGATTTGGGGTTTTGGATATCACGGAGTCTTTGATCATGAAGCAAAGGACGGACAAGATTTCTTTGTTGATCTAGAAATTCATCTCGATCTATCGCGCGCAAGTGTGAGCGATGATTTAGCGGACACCATTGATTACGGAGCACTTGCCGATATCGTGGTTGAAGAGATAACAGGTGAGCGAGTTCAACTCATTGAAAGACTTGCAGGACGTATTGCAGATCGCATCAAGGGTGGACATCCAGAAATTTCCAATATTGCAGTCACGGTCCATAAACCTAAGGCACCGATTTCTGCGCAAGCATCTGATATTTCGGTCACTATTACCCGATGAAGGCGGTAGTTGCACTCGGTGCCAATATTGGCAATCCGAAAGAGCAGATGGATTTAGCAGTTGCGATGTTGCGTGAATCAACGGATGTCATCGCAGTCTCTTCTTACTACTCCACTAAACCAGTCGGTGGTCCAGAACAACCTGATTACATCAATGCAGTCTGCATCCTTGAAAGTGATTTACCTGCAATGGATTTACTCTCGCTCTTGAATGGAATCGAAAAATCACTGGGGCGTGAGCGCATTCAAAGATGGGGACCTCGCACCATAGACCTTGATCTCATTCAATATGGCGCTCTGCTCAGTGGCGCCGCAGAACTTGAGCTTCCTCATCCACGCGCCTTTGAACGTCGCTTTGTCTTAGAACCATGGCATGAGATTGAACCTGATGCCCTGCTTCTTACACACGGCAAAATCTCTGAGCTTTTGGAGCAACTGTCCTAACGCCTTAGAATTAACTCACTGCCTGCCCGGTACCTGAAAGGACTGGAGCCATGAAAGTAGTAACAGATGCTCGCCAGCTTCCTTCTGCCTGCGCATTTGTTCCGACTATGGGTGCTCTGCACGCAGGCCATGCTTCACTCTTCGCACTTGCAAAGAAATATAGTGATGATGTCGTGGCAAGTATCTTTATCAATCCTTTGCAATTTGAGAATAGAGAAGATTTAGCACAGTATCCCCGCACACCAGATATTGATATTGCAATTGCCGATGCTGCTGGAGTGACACATCTCTGGCTTCCAACACAGTCAGAGATTTATCCCGATGGGTATACCAAGAAATCTGCAGGGCCGATGGGCGATATCTATGAAGGTAAATCTAGACCTGGCCACTTTGATGGCGTGCTCACCGTTGTTCATCAATTCTTTGAGTTACTTAAACCAAAGGTAGCGATTTTTGGTGAGAAAGATTTTCAGCAGTTGCAATTAATCAAGACGATTGCAGGAGATATTGAAATTATTACAGCACCCACCATTCGTGAAGGTGATGGTCTTGCACTCTCATCTCGCAATATGCGACTTACCGAAGAAGGTCGAAGCGCCGCACAAGTGATCTATAGAGCTCTCACCCAAGCGAACTCTGAAAGTGAATTGCGAGAGATTTTGGCTAGTGAGAGCGCCTTCACTCTTGATTATGCAGATTTCATCGATGAGAAGACCTTTGCTCACGCTCAATTAGATACTCAAGATATCCGTGCGATTGTTGCTGGGTGGATAAATGGTGTGCGTTTGATTGACAATGTCTCCATGGGAAATCGCGCATGAAGTTACTAGCGCCAACTCCTGGCTGGACTGCCACAGCTGATGTCATCGTTGTGGGTTCAGGTATCGCAGGATTAACGACTGCCTTGCAATGTCGAACATATGGATTATCAGTTTTGCTTGTCACAAAAGCGCGCGTTGATGAAGGCTCAACAAAGTGGGCTCAAGGCGGTATCGCAGCAGCCCTAGGCGATGGTGATTCACCTGAGGCACATGAGAAGGACACACTCGTAGCGGGTGCTGGTCTGTGTGATGTTGATGCGGTGCGCGTTCTTGTTACCGAAGGCCCAGAAGCGGTGCGTAAGTTAATCGAGCGCGGAGCAATCTTTGATAAAGAAGATAGCGGTGAAATAGCGCTGACTCGTGAAGGCGGACACCTTCGCAATCGCATCCTGCATGCAGGCGGTGATGCAACGGGTGCCGAAGTCTCTCGCGCACTTCTTGCTGCGGTGCATGATGATCCAGAGATTGAAGTTGTCGAACATGCACTGGTTCTTGATGCGCTCAAAAATGATATTGGTGAAGTGTGCGGCGTAACTCTTCACGTCATTGGTGCTGGTAGTCGCGATGGAGTTGGTCGAGGCCTTGCTCGTGCTGTTGTTCTTGCAACAGGTGGACTAGGCCAAGTTTTTGCGCAGACTACAAATCCATCTGTTTCAACAGGTGATGGAGTTGCTCTTGCTCTTCGTGCAGGTGCAAAAGTAGCTGACGTTGAATTTATTCAATTCCATCCAACAGTCCTATGGCTAGGCGATAATTCTGAAGGACAGCAGCCTCTCATTAGTGAGGCAGTGCGTGGTGAAGGTGCTTATCTCGTAGACGATAAAGGCGTGCGCTTCATGCAAGCTATTCACCCACTTGCTGAACTTGCACCACGCGATGTGGTGGCAATTTCAATCATGCGCGTGATGAATACAACTGGTGCTCATCATGTCTGGCTTGATGTTCGCCACCTTGAAGGATTTAAAGAACGCTTTCCTACTATTTATGCATCCTGCATTTCACACGGCATTGATCCGCTGAAAGATTTGATTCCTGTGGCTCCAGCATCGCACTATGCATCAGGGGGAGTACGCGTTGATCTCAATGGCCGCACAAGTGTGAATGGCCTCTATGCATGCGGTGAAACAGCATGTTCTGGTGTGCACGGAGCTAATCGACTTGCCTCTAACTCTCTCCTTGAAGGCCTTGTATTTAGCGCACGTATTGCAGCCAACATTGCAGAGAACTTGCCTGAGAAAAGTGAACCAGTGGTGAATGCATCTCAAGCAATTCTGCTTGATCCACAAGTGCGCCATGACATTCAAGTGAGTATGAGTAGAGGTGCAGGAGTACTGCGATCATCGGATTCATTGCTTAAGACAAGTTCTGATTTAACTCGTATTGAAGATAGAAAGAGCACACAGCCATGTGTTGAGGCATGGGAGACAACAAATCTCTTCCAGCTCGCACAAACTATTGTGAAGGCTGCACTTATTCGCCAAGAGACCCGTGGTTCTCACTGGCGTGAAGATTTCCCTGAGACAAGTGATCTGTGGAAAAAGCGCATTGTGCAGCAAGTGGATCAAGCTGGATATTGGACAAGTGGCTATCAGGAGGTTGGAAAATGATTGATCGCGACTTGATTAAGAGAGCTCTTGCTGAAGATTTGCAAGGCGGCCAAGACATCACATCTGTGGCAACGGTATCTGGCGATGAAAAAATAGTTGCAGATTTCACTGCTCGTAAATCTGGCGTTGTTGCAGGCATTGATATGGCACGTGCGGTTCTTGAAGAAGTGGGACTGACTGATATTGCAGTACTTGTGAAAGATGGTGCCTCCGTTAAGTCAGGAGAGGTCTTGATGACGGTGCGCGGTGATACTCGCGCAATTCTTCTTGCAGAGCGCACAGCACTTAATTTCTTAGGTCACCTCAGTGGAATTGCAACGCTTACTCGAACATGGGTTGATGCTGTTGCAGGGACCAATTGCATAATTCGCGATACTCGCAAGACAACTCCAGGGATGCGACTACTTGAGAAATATGCAGTGCGCATGGGTGGTGGAACGAATCACCGCATGTCACTGAGCGATGCTGCGCTCATTAAAGATAATCACATTGCAGCAGCAGGTGGTGTTGCGCAGGCATTCTCTAAGGTGCGCGAGAAGTTTCCAACCACTGAGATCGAAATTGAAGTTGATACCTTGGATCAACTTCGCGAAGCCTTGCCTTTAAAGCCTGATTTAGTACTGCTCGACAATATGAGTCCAGCACAGTGCGCAGAGGCAGTTTCTATCGTGGCTGGTGCAACCAAGCTTGAGGCATCAGGTGGGATAACACTTGATAACGCGAAGGCGTATGCGCTCACAGGAGTTCAATTCTTAGCAATTGGTGCACTTACTCATAGCGCACCTGTTTTTGATATCGGTTTAGATCTGAGAGCGGAGTAATCATGTTATTGACAGTCGATGTGGGAAATACAAATACAGTTCTGGGGATCTTTGATAAAGATAAGCTCATTAAGTCATGGCGTGTGAAGACAGACCCACGCACTACTGCCGATGAACTCTGGCTCCAATACAGCGCACTCATCAGCGGCTACACACTCACAGGCCTTGCTATCTGTTCCACAGTTCCTGCAACTCTTCGTGAACTTCGCACGATGATCAACTCCTATTTCAGTGATATTGCAATCACAATTGTTGAACCAGGAACAAAGACAGGTGTTCAGCTACTCGTTGATAATCCCAAGGAAATTGGCGCAGATCGCATTGTGAACACTCTTGCTGCCCACACTCTCTATGGAGGTCCAGCAATCGTTGTGGACTTTGGAACATCAACCAACCTCGATGTCGTCTCCCCTAAAGGTGAATTCCTTGGTGGAGCACTTGCTCCAGGAATTGAAATTTCAGTGGATGCGCTGGCTGCTCGCGCTGCTCAGCTACGCAAAGTCGAACTTGTTCGCCCCAAGAGCGTCATTGGTAAGAACACCGTTGAAGCTCTTCAATCCGGAACAATCTTTGGATTTGCTGGACAAGTAGATGGTCTCGTTGATCGAATCACCGCAGAATTGGCGAAGGATTACGACGATGCTCCCACCGTGATTGCAACAGGTGGCCTTGCTCCACTCATCATTGGAGTTTCTGAAACTATCGATGAGCATGAGCCAGATCTGACTCTTATTGGGCTTCGCCTTATTCATGAGAAGAATCAGTAGCCTGAAAAGGTAGACTCACTGCACTATGACAACTGATAACTCGCCCGCCACAGAGGATGACCTACCCGAGCAACTTCGGATTCGTCGCGAGAAGCGTGCGAGCCTCATTGAGCGCGGAATTGAGCCATATCCCGTTGCAGTTGCCCGTACAAAATCATTGAAAGAAGTACGCGAGAAGTACACAAGCCTTGATGTTGATGTGGCCACCGGCGATATCGAAAGCCTTACAGGGCGCATCATCTTTAAGCGCGACACAGGCAAACTCTGCTTTGCAACTCTGCGCGAAGGCGATGGCACTGAACTTCAAGCGATGTTATCTCTAGATAAAGTCGGAGAAGATCAACTTGATGCATGGAAATCAGATATTGATTTAGGTGACATGGTCTCTGTGACGGGTGAAATCATTACCTCAAAGCGTGGTGAACTTTCCATCCTCGCAAACTCATGGGCTCTAGCTTCTAAATCTCTACGCCCATTGCCTAACAATCACAAACCAATGTCTGAAGAGACTCGCGTTCGCATGCGATATGTGGATTTGATTGTCCGCCCTGAAGCGCGCGTGGCAGCACGTATGCGCCCTACTGTGATGCGCTCCCTGCGAGAGACATTTAATAGCGAAAGCTTTATTGAAGTTGAGACACCAATGCTCCAGGTGATGCATGGTGGAGCTACAGCTCGACCATTTAAGACTTTTAGTAATGCATACGATATGGATCTCTATATGCGTATTGCGCCAGAACTCTTCTTAAAGCGCTGCGTTGTCGGTGGCATTGAGCGAGTCTTTGAAATCAATCGAAATTTCCGTAATGAAGGCGCTGACTCTTCTCACTCACCAGAGTTCGCAATGGTGGAGTCCTATATGGCCTATGGCGATTGGCGCTCCATCGCTGATGTCACTCGTTCTCTTATTCAAAACGCTGCCATGGCAGTTGCTGGCTCACATGTGGTGACACATCATGATGGTCGCCAAGCAGATCTCGGTGGCACATGGAAAGAGATTTCACTCTATGACGCAATCTCTGAAGGTGTGGGTGAGCAGGTAACAGCGCTTACCTCCATCGATGAGCTCAAAAAGTATGCAACAAAGCTTGGTATGAAGATTGACCCAAAGTGGGTAACAGGCAAGCTCGCCGAAGAGATCTTTGAACATGTTGCTCAAGATAAATTAATTGAGCCAACATTTGTTATGGGATACCCAGTTGACACTTCACCGCTTGTTCGCGCACATCGCCAAACACCTGGAGTTGTTGAAAAGTGGGATCTCTACGTCGATGGCTTTGAACTAGCAACTGGTTACTCAGAACTTATCGATCCTGTTATTCAACGTGAGCGTCTGATCGAACAAGCACAGCTCGGTGCAAAGGGTGATCTAGAAGCGATGCAGGTTGATGAAGATTTCTTACGTGCTATGGAATTTGGAATGCCACCTATGGGCGGAATGGGAATGGGTGTGGACCGACTTCTCATGGCGCTGACTGGTCTTGGTATCCGCGAAACTATTTTGTTCCCACTTGTAAAACCTGAAGCTGATTAAGCATGTTAGTAATACGCCCTGCTAAAACTTCTGATGTGAAGGCGATTCGCGAACTCGTTGATTCCTATGCTGCCCCTGGTCAGATGCTTGCAAAAGAGACTGTGACTTTATATGAAGGTGTTCAAGAATTTACTGTTGCAGAGCTGGATGGAAACGTTGTGGGATGTGGAGCACTTCACACGCTCTGGGAAGATCTGGCAGAAGTTCGCACAGTTGCCGTGAAAGAGAGTTTGCAGAAGCAAGGTATTGGCAACAAGTTGATAGAGCGCATTATTGAACGTGCTCGTGAAATCGGTGTGGAGAGAATTTTCTGTCTCACATTTCAAACCGAGTTCTTCGGTCGCCATGGTTTTGTTGAGATTCATGGCACACCCGTTGCCCCTGATGTCTATCAGCAGCTCCTGCGCTCCTATGACGCAGGTGTTGCCGAATTCCTTGATCTCGAGGCGGTAAAGCCCAATACCCTCGGCAATACCCGCATGCTCCTCAATCTCTAGCCAGGGGGCGGGAATATCGCCCCTATATATGGGGTTCTATGACATAGACGCTATCCACCTCGCGCCCTGCCCACGCTGGGTTATAGGCTTACCGCAGCACCACTTAAATAGAAGGAGTTCTGCCCATGTTTGAGCGCTTTACCGATCGAGCTCGACGCGTTGTTGTCCTAGCTCAAGAAGAAGCACGCATGCTCAATCACAACTACATCGGCACAGAACATATCCTCCTTGGTCTTATCCATGAAGGTGAAGGCGTTGCTGCAAAGGGTCTTGAATCACTCGGCATCTCACTTGAAGGCGTTCGCGCACAGGTAGAAGAAATTATTGGTCAAGGACAGCAAGCACCTAGTGGCCACATTCCCTTTACTCCACGCGCCAAGAAAGTTCTAGAACTTTCACTACGTGAAGCACTTCAACTTGGCCATAACTACATTGGAACTGAACATATTCTTCTTGGACTTATTCGCGAAGGCGAAGGCGTTGCAGCTCAAGTTCTCGTAAAGCTCGGTGCAGATCTCAATCGCGTGCGCCAACAAGTTATTCAATTACTTTCTGGATACCAAGGAAAAGAGACCGTTGCACAAGGTGGTCCTGCAGAAGGAACTCCATCAACATCTCTCGTCCTTGATCAATTCGGTCGCAACCTCACACAAGCTGCTCGTGAAGGAAAGCTTGACCCAGTAATCGGTCGCGAATTAGAGATCGAACGTGTCATGCAAGTTCTCTCACGTCGCACAAAGAACAACCCAGTATTAATCGGCGAACCAGGTGTTGGAAAGACTGCAGTTGTTGAAGGTCTTGCCCAAGCTATTGCAAAGAACGATGTTCCTGAAACGCTCAAGGATAAGCAGCTCTACTCACTTGATTTAGGTGCGTTGGTTGCCGGTTCACGTTACCGTGGAGATTTCGAAGAGCGCCTGAAGAAGGTTCTTAAAGAGATTAAAACTCGCGGTGACATCATTATCTTTATCGATGAAATTCACACACTCGTAGGTGCGGGAGCTGCAGAGGGTGCTATCGATGCTGCAAGCATTTTAAAGCCAATGCTTGCTCGTGGTGAACTCCAGACAATTGGTGCAACCACCCTTGATGAATACCGCAAGCACATCGAAAAAGATGCAGCTCTTGAGCGTCGTTTCCAGCCAATTCAGGTGAAGGAGCCATCAGTGGCTCACACCATCGAAATTCTTAAGGGTCTTCGCGATCGCTATGAAACTCACCACCGCGTCTCGATCACCGATGGTGCACTGGCTGCTGCTGCAAACCTTGCAGATCGTTATGTCTCAGATCGCTTCCTTCCGGATAAGGCAATTGACCTTATTGATGAAGCAGGCTCACGTCTTCGCATTAAGCGCATGACAGCACCTGCTGAACTGCGCGCATTCGATGACAAGATCGCTGAAGCTCGCAAAGCTAAAGAGTCTGCAATCGATGGACAAGATTTTGAAGGCGCTGCAACTCTTCGCGATAAGGAGAAGACTCTTATCCAAGAGAAGCAGGAAGCTGAGAAGAATTGGAAGGCAACAGATCTCGATAAGGTCACTGAAGTCGATGAAGAACTCATCGCCCAGGTGCTCTCTGTTTCTACCGGTATTCCAGTATTTAAGTTAACTGAAGAAGAGACTGCGCGACTTCTTCGTATGGAAGATGAACTCCACCGTCGCGTTATTGGTCAAGATCAAGCGATTAAGGCCTTGTCACAAGCAATCCGCCGTACTCGTGCAGGTCTTAAAGATCCAAAGCGTCCTGGCGGCTCATTTATCTTCGCTGGCCCATCAGGTGTTGGTAAGACTGAACTCTCTCGCACACTTGCCTCATTCCTCTTTGGTGATGAGACAGCGTTGATTCAACTCGATATGTCTGAATACTCAGAGCGTCACACAGCCTCACGTCTATTCGGAGCACCTCCAGGGTATGTCGGTTATGACGAAGGTGGACAGTTGACTGAAAAGGTTCGCCGTCGTCCATTCTCTGTTGTGCTCTTTGATGAAATCGAAAAAGCTCACCCAGATATCTTTAACTCACTTCTTCAAGTTCTAGAAGATGGTCGCCTGACAGATTCACAAGGGCGCACAGTGGACTTTAAGAACACTGTCATCATCATGACAACCAACCTTGGAACACGCGATATCTCTAAGTCACTCGGGCTTGGCTTCTCCAACGCTGATGATGATTTAACGAATTACGATCGCATGAAGGGCAAGGTTCAAGATGAACTCAAGAACCACTTCCGCCCAGAATTTCTTAACCGTATCGACGATGTCATCGTCTTCCACCAGCTCACAAGAGAACAGATTATTCACATCGTTGATCTCATGATTGCGAACCTTGATGAGCGTTTGAAGGCTAAGGACATGGGAATCGAACTCACACAGGCTGCTAAGGATCTCCTTGCACTGCGTGGGTATGACCCACTACTTGGTGCGCGCCCATTGCGTCGCGTGATTCAACGAGAAATCGAAGATTCACTTTCAGAACGCATCTTATTTAGCGAGCTTAAGGCTGGTGAAATCATTGTGGTCGATGTTGAAGGCGAAGGCGCAGAAGCGAAATTCACCTTTACAGGTTCTCCAAAGGTTGCATCACCGGATAGCCCAGGGGATTTAGCCGAAGCACCTACTGCTTAATTTAATTTCTTGGCAGTGAATATTTATTCTTGCCGCGAGATTCGATAAGTCCATCATCAAGAAGTGTCAGTAGCGCTTTCTCAAGCTGTGATGGAACATCCCACAACTGTGTGATTTGAGCTTTAGTGAGCACATCATTCTCACGCAGCGCCTGCACAACAGTTCCGCGACATTGTCGATCTGTTCCATGCCAACTCTGCGTGCGCTTTACGACATCTGACTTTGGATAATCAAGGCTTCGCCATGTGCACTCGTTAGCAACGGGACAGATACCGCACTTCGGAGATTGTGATGTGCACACAAGTGCCCCAAGCTCCATCGTTGCAGCAGCCCACAAGTGCGGATCCTTCTTAGGGATTAGTTCTTCATAACGAGATTTCTCATCTTTTGTTGCAGAGAGCTTGGGGGATTCAACGCCATCAACGATGCGAGCAAAGAGTCTTCGAATATTGATATCTAATACAAGTGAGCGACCACCGAATGCAAAGGCAACCATGGCAGCTGCTGTGTACTCACCGATGCCAGGGAGCTTACGTAGCTCTGCTTCATCACGTGGAATAACGCCTTTGTATTGGGTAGTAATTACCTTTGCGCATTCATGCAATCGCAGTGCTCGACGTGGATATCCAAGCCTGCCCCACGCAGTAATGACTTGTGCAGGAGTTGCTTTGGCAAGCAGTGCGGGTGTGGGCCAGCGTTTCATCCATTCGGTATAAACAGGTAGCACTCGGTTGACTGGAGTCTGTTGCAACATAAATTCTGAAACCAGAACGCCCCATGTGTCAGTCTTGCGCCAAGGAAGATCTCGTTTATCCTTCTTAAACCAAGAAATAATCTCTTTCTCGAGCATTATTCGCCAGTGATTTTTACTCGCTGCAGCGCTTGATCAAGACGAGAGACTTCAACAATTTCCATTCCATCAATCTTCACATCAGAACCTGCTGGAACTAGTGCGCGCTTAAATCCAAGGCGATATGCCTCGGCAAGGCGACGAGAGACACCGCTTACCTTGCGAATCTCACCAGCAAGGCCGACTTCACCGATGGCAACAAGATCGGCTGGTAGCGCTAAACCTTTGGCAGCAGATGCCACAGCCAGTGCAAGAGCTAAATCTGCAGCAGGCTCAGACATTTTCATGCCACCCACAGTTGCTGCATAGACATCGCGACCGCCCACGCGGATATGTGCACGAAGTTCAAGGACTGCGAGTGTCATTGATGTGCGGGCTGAATCAAGGCCGCTTGTGACGCGACGTGCATTTCCGAAATCGTTCTCGCGACCTGCGCTGACAAGTGCTTGAATTTCAGCAAGAAGTGGACGTCGCCCTTCGAGTGTGACGGTGACACATGTGCCGGGCACTGGTTCTGCGTGGCGTGATGTGAAGAGCCCTGTGGGGTCGAGAACGCTTTCAATGCCTGTATCACTTAAATCAAAGCATCCCACTTCATCACTTGCACCAAAGCGGTTCTTAATGGCGCGAATTAGGCGAAGACGTGAATGACGCTCGCCTTCAAATTGCAGAACAACATCGACGATATGTTCAAGAAGTCTTGGGCCTGCAATAGATCCATCTTTAGTGACATGGCCAACGAGAAGCAGTGTGATATCGCGATCTTTGCAGATGCGAATGAGTGCACCAGCAACTTCACGCACCTGTGTCACACCACCGGGGGATCCATCGGCAGTTGAGGAACCAATTGTTTGCACGGAGTCAATGATTAGAAGCTCAGGCTTTACTGCATCGATATGGGCGATGACTGCGCCTAAATCAGTTTCAGATGCAAGAAATAACTTGGGATCGACTGCATTAATTCGTTCTGCTCGTAGGCGCACTTGGGAGGCAGATTCTTCACCTGAGATATAGAGAGCAGGAATTCCTTTAGCAGCGCTCTGCGCCGCAACTGATAAGAGAAGAGTTGATTTACCAACGCCAGGTTCGCCAGCAAGAAGAATTGCTGCTCCTGGTACTAAACCACCACCTAATACGCGATCGAGTTCAGAGACACCTGTGGCACGTGCACGAGCAGATGAGAGATCAACATCGCCGATAGGAGTTGCCTTAGATGTCACAGAGCCTGCAACGAGTGAGAGTTTCTTAGGCGCTGCTAACTCTTCAACAGAGCCCCATGCTTGGCATTCACCGCAACGTCCAACCCATTTCTGGGATGCCCATCCGCATTCAGAGCAACGAAAGGGTTCCTTCTCAACCTTGGCCATAGTCGTAGGTTAGAGGAGAGCGCTGACTACTTGCCGGCAGCGAGTGTGGCTGGGTGTTGAATAATAAAGAGAGGTAGTGAGCGT
The DNA here is from genome assembly GCA_044353885.1 of Candidatus Planktophila sp. GTDB lineage: Bacteria > Actinomycetota > Actinomycetes > Nanopelagicales > Nanopelagicaceae > Planktophila. The sequence continues at coordinate 16,778 of JBILBC010000007.1, forward strand.
GCCTGAGCATCGCGGATACCTTGGACGCGGCGATCACAATGCTCAGCAAGGATTGCATAGGCATCCTTACCCATCAACTGCGAAAGCTCAGCCCTATTGGAGATATACACAGGCTCACTACCAACGTGAGCATCGGTATTGCTTGTGCAGTACCAATCGAAATCATCTCCGCCATCGCCCCAACCTAGGCGTTCGTATTCGCCGATGACTGTGACTGAATATTCGCGCTCGCCGACTTCGCGAGTTTCAAAACTTCTGCGAAGCGGTAATTGCCAACATACATCTGGCTTTGTATCTACAAAGTGAATATTTCTCTTCTGTGCAAGGTGGTGCAGTACGCAACCGAAGTCACCAGTAAATCCTGGAGCTTCATGACCTTTACGGTTAAGGAAGATGCACGCATTATTGACTGTGCGAGTCTTGCGATCTTTATCTTCATCAAGATCTGAAATGCGAAGTTTTCCACCCGGCTTCTTAGGGCGAGCTTCTTCATAGAATTGCCACATCTCAGGAGTAAGAAATTCTGCTGCTTTGCGAACGCGCTCTTCATCATCTTCATCTGAATACATCGCACCTTCTGTGCAGCATCCATCGTTAGGACGGTCCTTAAATACACCTTGGCAGCCATCGCCATAGATGCAGGTCCAGAAGGAGGTCAACCAGGTGAGGTCACATTTGAAGATTTCTTCTTCATCATTGGGATCTGCAAATTCGACCCAGTCGCGCGCAAAACCTGGCTTTATCTCTGACATAGTCGCAGAGCCTACGCGTACTCTTTCGCCATGGCTAATCAGATAGCAGTCGTTGGTGCCGGAGTTATGGGTGAAGCATTTATCGCTGCCCTCATTCGATCTGGAGCTCCTGCATCTTCCATATCTGCAGTTGTCCGCCGCTCTGAAAGAGGCGATGAATTAGTTACTAAATATTCAATCACTATTAAGACTCTGGATGAGGCCCTACGAACTAGTGATGTGGTGCTCCTTGGCATCAAACCTCAAGGTCTTGCAGATTTGATGCCTGAAATAGCGCCTCATCTTCGCAGTGACGCCCTTGTCATCTCATTGCTTGCTGGCAAGACAATTGCGGCAATGTCAGCAGGCCTTGGAGACCACCAATTCATTGCTCGTGTGATGCCCAATACTCCAACCCTGATTGGCAAGGGAATGGCTGGGTATTCACTCAGCGCAGGAATTACGGATACACAGAAGAAATTTGTTCAATCACTACTTGCCTCAACAGGTAAGGCGATTGAAATCCCTGAAGATCTACAAAATGCCCTCACTGGAACGAGTGGATCAGGGCCTGCCTACTTCTTTAGATTTGTTGAGGCGATGGTCGATGGAGCGGTTGCGATGGGGCTTTCAAAAGAAGATGCAACAACGCTAACAATTCAAACCATTGTGGGTGCTGCAGCACTTCTTGATGAGTCAGGGGACACCCCTTCTCGCCTTCGTGAAAAGGTAACGAGTCTTAAAGGTGCAACAGCAGAAGCACTTGCTGTCTTTGATGAAGCAGGAATTTCTCAGATAGTTGCAGATGCAATGGCAGCATCTGCTCGTCGCGCTGGAGAACTCGCACAATAATGAAACGTTTTGCCCTCTTCCTTGCACTTTTGCTTGTTGGAATATCACCAGCAGTTGCTGCACCTAAATCTGTTGCTGTGAAGAAGTTAAGCATCATTGCAACAGTGAGCGCTGAAGCCATGGTTGTCACAGGTAGGACGATTGTTACTGTGAGCAATACAGATGGTGTGAACTCAAATATTCTCCTTACGGGGATGGATATCAGCGGTACACAGCTATGGCAGAAGACGATTGATTCAGGCGTTGATGAAGTTGCTCTAGCTTCTGCCGTCGATCCACTCGGCAATGTGTGGCTTGCAGGCGCATCATCTGTGCAGGTAGCGGTTGATAGTGCAACAGCTCCCATTCAGGCAGAAAATCCTGATGGAGTGATTGCAGAGCCAGTCACAAAACTTCGCGCAGATATGAATCTCTTAACTCTCTGGAAAGTCTCACCACTGGGTGATCTCTTAGGTACCTACACGCTCTCCCAAAGCGCTCCAGCGTTGATTAATGCGATCTCAGTCAATGCAAATGGAGTATCTATTGTTGGCCAATTACTCGATAAACCTTTCGTTGTGAGCGCTACATCTACTGGAGTATTTGGCAAGGTCTTATCCATTGGAACGTCGAAGACTGCGCTCAATACAGTTGTTCGCCATACCGACGGTTCAGTCTCGGTCTTTGGAAGTAGCGCAGAAACTTTGGCAGGCAAGAAGTTAGCTGGAGTGCGCGATGGTGTGTTGATTCGAGTTTCAAAGACGGGAGCTATCACATCTGTCGTTCGTAGCTCGGCCCCCAAAGCAAATCGCGCATGGCTCTCTGCCGATTCAACTCTTGCACTCACTGGTTTTGTGAAGAGTGGAAAAATTATTGAAACTGCCTTCACAAAGTTCACCATGGCATTTGCACCAACGTGGACGATGCGAGTTCCATCTCTTGGAACTTCAACAGTATTAACGTCTGCAAATACAACATATGGCGCGATTTCCTCAAGCTCAGCCGTCACAGGTGTTATTGGTTGGAAACCAACCAGTGCTTCAGTTCTGCTTCTTGCACTGAGTAATAAAGGTGTGATTGCTGGTGCATATGGCTCTTCAGAGATTTCAGAACCAATTTCTTTGAGTTATTCAAAAGAGTTAGGACTTGTGGGTCTTGCAAAGACTGCTACTCAAACTGTTGCGCTCTTTAAACTGCCTTAAGGGCGAAACATGGAGAGTTGGCCTTTATATCCGGCCACTACGTAGCGCACGCGATCGACAGTAACCCAGGCAGAGGCAACGCCATTGGGGTTTTGTTCAGTAGAAACTAACTTGATTGTTGGAATTGCTCTTGCACTATCGAGAACACATAGACGCTGGTAGCAGTTATATGCGATAAATGATCCATCGGTATTGAGGTATTTGCCTGGGGCGCCATAGAGCTCACTGGTTGCAACGTTCTGCGTTGGTGGGTTTTGCACCACGCTCCAACGAATTCGATTGGGAGCGGGCGCAGTTGATGGAGATGAGATGAGCCAGGTGGCCTGAATTCCATTGAGAGTCTTTGCAATCGAGACATCAAAGCCAGTCATTGGCGTTGCACTTCCCGATGTATCGATATTGAAGTAGCTCCATGCATCACTAGAAAGTGTTGTGCGAGAGGCAACGCGCACCTCACCGGAGGTGGGTTGCTTCTTCTGGCTGATTGTTAGAACTGAGTCATAGACAACATAAGTTTTCTTTCCATCGAAGAGCGCCTTGAGGTGGAAGGCAACATCGCCTGTGCTGCGACCATCAGTTTTGCGATCTCCATCGACAAGTTCATAACTCCACTTAGAGCTGCCTTTAGTCTTTGTCGCTCCTAAAAGAATTCCTTGGCTCTCATCACGATAGAAGACTTGGATCCCACCTGATGTTGCTACACATGCGTTAGAGATGCTGACATCACTACCCGTGCGCACACGAACAGGATCCTTGTAATCATTTACCTGCACACCGTTGCCATCGACTATCTCATAGACAAACTTCTTGCCGTCATAGGTGGCATAGCGCAGATCTCGATCTCCACTTTCGGAGTAGAAGATGTGAAGAGTTTGCGCAAGACCTGAACCGTTCACACAGAGCGAGATAGGGCTTGTGATTGCTTCCTTAGTACGTCCTGCAGTGCCACCTGCACCATCTACTGTGGACTTCTTCCACGACTTTCCATCCCAAATGGCAAGCTTAAGGATTCCAGATTTGCTATCTGTATATGCAAGTAGTGGTTTGCCATTAAAGATTGTGCTGGTGACATGTTTTGCATCAGCTTTCTCATCGATAACAAATCTCTTCCAGCCAACCTGTGGAGTCATAGGGGCGGTAATAACTGCATCGGAAGTTCCATTGGTATTGGATGCAACGATGCTAAAGCTATAGCTGGTGCCGTTCTTTAGCCCTGTGAAGATTATTGGAGACTCAGTTGAGCTTTTTACCTGATCCGTTTTGAGGTTACGAACTGAGTAACTAGTGATCTGCGCTGTTCGTGCATTTGCTGGTGGATCAAAGGTGATGATTGCAGAGCTATCGGCGATGATGGCAGCAGCGTTACGCACTACTTGTGGCACACCCACAGCAAGACCCACAGGTGGCTTGCGTCGTAGATCTTCCATCATCGCAAGAAGCAGTGATCCTGGTTCTCTAAAGATTTCACCTGCATCAAGATTGGGAGTCATGATTGAATTCGCACCGAAATTTGAATAGGTTGCTTCATCAAGGTGGCTAACAGATGAGCCTTCTTCATAGCGCGCTGGCGTATAGAGAATAGGTTTTTGTCCACCATTAGCTGCCATTCCCAGTGGACCGGCCCAGACAAGTGTTGATGTCAGCGCCTTACCGAGTTCAATCGATGGTGATGGCAGATCAGATAAGCGGCGACCATCTGGAAGTTGTGCATAAGCGTTATAGGGAGTTGGTTGTTCAATAGTTCCGTAACCAAAGAATTGGTCATAAGAATCAGTTGATAAGAAACCTAATCCGTGGCCCATCTCGTGGAGAAAGACTGATTGAAGGTCATACTCATTTGCACGTGGAGCTCCATCGTTGCGCGTATTCCAATTGGCAACAGAGTTCACTTGGATGACCATCTCTGGATTTCCCGGATCTAAATCTTTTCCACCCAGTGCATTTGCAAGTGCTGATGGATACCAAAGACTTTGATCAGGTGCGCCATCAAAACCAGAGTAGTAATTTCCAGGACGAGCACTCCCGAGAACTCCATAGCCACCTGCGCGTCCCCATGAAGCGTCAATCGTGATGGGAGCATCAGATGCAAAATTTGCTCCCCAAATATCAACTGCTGCTTGGAAATCCTTCTTAGCCCATTCAGGAAAGTTTTTATAATTAACTACGAATTTTGATTTCTGTTCGAAGTAAGCAACTTTAGGCGGACGAGTTTGCGTTGTTCCGGTGGATTTACCTGCGTATGTGTAACCCCAGACAGTAGAAGGAGCTACTTTGAAATTGGAGAGCGCAACAGATTGCGTGGGAAGAAGGAGTGAAGCAAATAGGCCTAAAACGAGGATGAAAGATCCACTCCGTCTTATCTGGCCTCTCATAGCGGGTAACGCTATCAGGATGCGAGAATGCAGTCATGGTCACCGTCTATTCTCGCCACGGATGTCATCTTTGTGAAGATGCTGTGAAAACCTTAGAAGGCATGCGCGAAGAACTCGCATTTGAGATTGAGATTATCTATATCGATGGCAACTCTGAACTGGAGAAGCTATATGGAAATGAAGTTCCTGTGATTCATATCGATGGCGAGCACCATGACTTCTATCGGATAAATCCTGAACGCTTTAGAACTTCCCTTGAAAAACATCGTCGGCATCAATAATTCGGTAGGAGTAACCCTGTTCAGCTAAGAAGCGCTGACGGTTCTGTGCAAAATCTTGATCGATAGTGTCACGTGAGACAACAGAGTAGAACTTCGCTCCACGACCATCTGCCTTAGGTCGCAAGATGCGCCCCAGGCGCTGCGCCTCTTCTTGGCGAGAACCAAATGCACCTGATACCTGAATTGCAATTGTTGCCTCTGGAAGATCTACTGAGAAGTTGGCAACCTTGGAAACAACAAGGCATGTCACTTCACCAGCTCGAAATGCTGCAAAGAGACGTTCACGTTCCTTCTGTGGCGTATCACCCTTAATGAGTGGAACACCGAGAGTTTCAGAGAGATCATCGAGTTGATTAATATATTGACCGATTACGAGTACTTGCTCTCCTGCATGGTGAGCCACAAGTTCTTCGACAACATTACGCTTTGTGCGAGTTGTTGCGCAGAATCGATAACGCTCTTCCGGTTCAGCAGTTGCATAGGAAAGACGCTCTGCCTCCGTGAGGTTCACACGGACCTCAATACATTCAGCAGGTGCGATATAGCCCTGTGCTTCAATCTCTTTCCACGGAACATCAAAACGTTTTGGACCAATCAGTGAGAAGACTTCACCTTCCATGCCATCTTCACGCACCAGAGTTGCAGTAAGCCCTAAGCGGCGACGCGATTGAATATCTGCAGTAAAGCGGAAGATAGGTGCGGGAAGTAGGTGCACTTCATCATAAATAATCAGTCCCCAGTCATGAGTATCGAAGAGATCCAGGTGGGCATAGACACCGTTCTTCTTCTTCGTCATCACTTGGTATGTGGCAATAGTGACAGGGCGAATCTCTTTCTTAGCCCCTGAATATTCACCGATCTCTTCATCAAGAAGAGTTGTGCGCTTTAGTAACTCTTCACGCCACTGACGAGCAGCGATTGTATTTGTCACAAGAATAAGAGTTGTTGCCTTGGCATGTGCCATCGCTGCTGCGCCCACAATGGTCTTTCCAGCACCACAGGGAAGAACTACAACTCCTGAGCCACCATGCCAGAATCCTTCTGCAGCATGCTCTTGATATTGGCGAATCTTCCATCCATCTTGTTTGAGTGCGATGTCATGTGCTTGTCCATCGACATAGCCTGCAAAATCTTCTGCTGGCCAACCAAGGCGAAGAAGTGATTGCTTAATCTGTCCACGCTGACTTGGGTGAACAGCAATAGTTTCCTTATCAATGCGAACTCCAAGAAGTGGTGCAATCTTCTTTGCACGGATTACTTCTTCCAACACACCTGTATCAGTCGTGACGAGAATAAGTCCGTGCACGGGATCTGCTTCAAGTCGCAAGCGACCATAGCGCGACATGGTTTCTGCAACATCTACGAGCAATGAATGCGGAACTGCATAGCGTGAATATTTAATAAGAGTATCGATGACGAGCTCGGCATCATGGCCAGCAGCACGTGCATTCCAGAGACCTAGATTTGTTAAGCGGTATGTGTGAATATGTTCAGGAGAACGTTCGAGTTCAGCAAAGGGTGCGATTGCGCGGCGGCATTCAGTTGAGAGAACGTGATCAACATCTAGAAGCAGTGTCTTATCGCTCTGGACAATCAGTGGCCCATCGGTCATGAAACATCCTTCGCTAGTAGATCTTTGATAAAGGCATGCAGGAAATCACTGCGTTCTTGCATGGAAGAGATGCTCACCCATTCAGTGGGAGCGTGTGCTCCGCCGCCTACAGCGCCCAGGCCATCAAGTACCTGCGCACCAGCTGCTGCTGCGAAGTTGCCATCGCTAGCTCCTCCTACTTCAGCACATCCCAGCGGCTTCATCCCGATTGCTGCAGCAACTTTCTCTGCGCGTTCATAGAGAGCCTTTGTTGATGATGGCTGCAATGGCGGGCGATTGAGCCCTCCAGTGATTTCAAGGCGAGCCTTTGGATTAACAGCTGTGAATTTCTTAATGGCTACATCTACGCGCTCGAGCTCTGCCTGCGAAAATGAACGCGCATCAATATCAAGAACTGCAACATCAGGAACAGTATTCGTTGTATTGCCTGAATGAAGAAGTGTGGGGACAACGGTGGTGCCATGCTCTGCGTTTTCAAGTGATGAAAGAGCCAAGATGGCATGAGCAATCTCTGTTGTTGTATTCACACCTTTTTCAGGTTCCAGACCCGCATGAGCTGCAAGACCAAGCACTTTGATTTGATACATCGCAGTTCCCTTACGGCCCGTCTTCACCTTGCCATCAAGGGATGCTTCAAGAACAAGGACTGCCTTTGCCTTTGAAGAGAGATCTTTAATGAGCGCCTTGGATGCGTGGCTACCTGTCTCTTCATCTGTTGTTGCAACCAGAGCGACAGATCCTTCAATACCCTTGAGTGCGTAGAGCGCTTGGATAAATCCAGCTTTCATATCAAAGGTTCCAGGACCACGCAGAACATCGCCTTTGATCTCCCAGAGTGGCTCATAGGAACCATGAGGCCAGACGGTGTCGAGGTGAGCAAGAATTAAAACTTCTGGCTCTTCTGCTCCCCACCAAAATACGGGGCGTCCTTCAATCTCTTTTATCTGTGCAGGAACTCCAAGAACACGTGTTGCGATATCGCTCGCAAGACGAACCACCTCGCGGCATGCTTGAAGATCTTCAGTGGGAGATTCACACCGAACGAGAGCTTCAAGGGGTGCCAACATAGGCTCAAGTCTGCCGTATTCGGAGGCTTTCTCGCTCGTCATAAGGCAGCAACTCCCGTAATACGCGCAATTCTGAAGGTCTGCACTTCACCAGTGGCATGGTCGCGCGCAACAAGAGAACCTGCAGATAATTTCAAAGGATCGATGATTCTGTGTGAAACCAAACCATTGTTATCGGCATAACCAATAGACAGTGATTTACTCGGTTGATTCTGCAGGTAATCACTTAAGAGCTCAAGAGTTTCATTTGCTGTTGACCTTGGAAGTGAACCAAGTGCTTCGGTTGCAATGTTTCGCATAGTGCTCTGCTTGCGACTGGATTTTTCTCCTGTGCGCAGTGCGCGAAGGGCGCCTTCAATGGCAATTTCATCTGGACGTTCATACTCTCCGATGATGCGAGGGGGACGCGCCTTTGTCTGAGCACGTTGAATGCGTGGACCACTTAAGAGAAGTCCGCGTGAATCCTCTGCTGCTGGCAAGTAACCACAACTACGCAGAATATTCATCGCCTCTGCTGCATCATGGCCGCAGATCAGAACTTCAGGTGCAATCTTTCGTAGTCCAAGAATATCAAGACGCTTATCTCCAAGGATTTGTGTAATCAATGCAGAATCTTCACAGCGAATAAAGGATGCTGTATTTCCTACACGGAGCTTTCCATGCTTCTTTGCAACATCTGCAATGAGATATTCAAGTGGTTGTGGCATGGGAGTCTTTGAAGTCTTTGTAAGGAACTTTGAAATCTCTTCACCAGTGCGACCATGATCGAGTCCACGGCGGATAGATCCTTCAGAGAATCTAAAGACTGTGGCGCCACCGCGAGATTCAACATCTGCAATGAGGGCTAACTCTTGTGCGACCTCATGCTCAAGTGGTCCTGGAGCGATTGCGGTGTTATCGCTTTGAATAAGAATGTGGTCAACAGCCTTAGGTAGATCGCTATCGACGGATGAGCTATCTCCACCTTCAAGGAAGTCAGCGCCATAGGAGGATAAAACACCTTGTCCTGTAATGCCGAGCCACTCGGCTTCACGCATTGCCCAGATGATGTAATCCTTCTGTAAACCACCTGCACGCTTTGCAGGTGCAAGCCATGTAGCTGCAGCAAAGAGAGAATCAATATCAACTGCTACTTGAGAATTCTCTTGCAAGAGTGTCAGTACTAAGCCACGTGTAGTTGCAGCAGATGAACGATCAAGCTCTGGCCCAAGTGGTGCAACGTTTTTGCTGCCTTCTTTTCCAACAAGACCTGAGACGCGAGAAGTGCTCAGCCATGCTGATGCCAGTAGCTGCCACTTACTCGATGCGTTCTGCGTCAACCAGATATCAAATTGGTGGGTTGGCAAAATCTTGTCATCAGGATCAATCGTTAGAAGGCCCGAAAGGTAAGCAACTTCAGCAACGAAGGCGGTGCATGATTCATCGACGCCGAGGTGCAGTGACAGATCTTTCAGATCACGAACACCAAGACCACCTGAACGAAGGGCGGTTGCTGGCTCTTGCGCCCAGAAATTGAGTACTTCTTCGGTCCAGCGCAGGAATGTAGTGATATTTGCTATCGCTGCAAGCTGCACATTTCGCATATCACGCTTGCTGCCGGTAACTGATGGCTGAGAAGTTTCGAGTTCGCGATGGACTGTATTGCCACGCAGATAGATTGCTACCTCGCGTGGAAGAACAACTGTCTGCTGGTTAAATGGAATCAGGAAACCTTCTTCAAGGAGCCACGCAACTCCCACACTTGGCTTCTTAATATCTGCAATCGATCCACGAGGTGGTCCCCAGACCATCGCTTCAAGAACTTTCTTTGATGGAGCAGGGACTTCATCTAACTTCTTTAACTTTAACTTCGACATAGATGCTGGGCCAAGGCCTGCAATCTCATTACCAAGAACCTCTTTGAGAGTTGTGGGGGTGCGAAGTCCATCTTTATCCGCATAGAGAAGGCCTCGCTCAATAAGTCCAGGAAGAACAAAGAGCGCTGATTTCTCTGTGAGTGCAGTGACATCTTTCTCTGAAAACGGTTCGGCAAGAATTGCGCAGACTTCAAGAACTTGGAGTTGCCACTTATTGAGCGCATCTACTGCGCGAGCAAGGCTGGGTGCAGATGATGCGCGCACAGCAAGGCTTGCCATATCTGGTGGAACCGGGGTTACAAGATCGGGGCGGTGAGAGAACATGGAAATTAAAGCGGCATCATCGAGCCCGCGTAGATAGTCAGCGTAAGAGCGAATTTCCATAACCTGCCAACGATAGCCGTAAGTCAGGTGTGTGCGCTAATTGAGGTGCAGTGCGGGCAGATCTAGCGCTTGCGAGGAGTAAGCAAGGTTGCAAGTGCAGCAAGTCGACTTACTGCAGGGCCGAGCAATCGATTGAGAAAACGTGCGCGACGGAAATCATGGATAGGCCACCCTTCAGCAAGTGCGCGAATGCGCAAGACTGCATCTGGATTAATTGCACAAGGATGCCCCACTGCTTGCAGCAATGGAATGTCATTGTGGCTATCGGAGTATGAGTAACAATCCTCGAGATCGAAACCATGTTCCTTGGCTAAACCTTGAATTGCAATCGCTTTCTCAGCTCCGTGCAGGAGCTTGCCATCTAGCGTGCCGGTATAGATCCCATTTTCAATTCGCGCCTTACTGCCAAGTGCGCCTGTCAGACCTAATCGCTGAGCAATAATGTTTGCCATATCTTGAGGAGCAGCTGTGACAAGCCAGACTTCTTCACCTTTATCTAGGTGTGACTTCGCAATTTCAAATGTTCCTTGCCAGAGTTTGGGCGAAACGAATTCATCATAAATTTCTTCGCCAATCTTTTTGATGTCATCCACTGCATGGCCACCGATAAAATCCGTAGCTGCATTTTGGAATTTCTCGATGACTTCCTTTTTCTCAGTGCCCGTCATACGAAATCGAATATTGGCGACAACAAAGCGAGAGATATCAGCGTTGGTGAAGAACCCACGCTGGTACATGCCTCTTCCAAGGAAGTAGAGCGTGGACCCTCGAACAAGGGTGTTATCTACATCGAAGAAGGCTGCTCGTTTCGAGGTGAGTGCCATGTCACTACCTTAGCGATTGAAGCCGTTTTTCGACGCTTTATGCTTACTCCATGAGTTCAACAGTCCACGTCATTCGCCATGGCGAAGTAGAGAATCCCAACAAGATTCTCTATGGACGTCAGCCTGGATGGAGACTTTCACAGCGCGGACAAGATATGGCGCAAACAATTGGTGAATGGTCCAAATCAATTGATCTCGGGGCTCTTCACGTTTCACCACTACAGCGAGCACAAGAGACAGCAGCGCCCATAGCTCGCGCACATTCACTTGAAATCAAGACCGATGATCGACTGATTGAAGCTGCAAATATCTTTGAAGGAAAATCATTTGAGTTAGGTAGTGGAGTTCTTAAGCATCCATCTTCATGGCGTCATCTCTATAACCCGTGGAAGCCATCATGGGGAGAACCATATGAAGAGCAAATCACTCGCATGCTTGCTGCAATCTTTGATGCCAACAAGGCTGCAAAAGGCAAAGATGCAATAGTCGTTTCACACCAACTACCTATCTGGATTCTGCGAAGTGCCATTGAAGGCCGAAGCATGTTGCATGACCCACGAAAGCGCGAATGCACATTGGCATCTGTAACAAGCGTTCACTTTGATGATGAAGGAATGATTTCTGGCACTTCATATTCCGAACCTGCAAAGCATCTGCTTCCACCGAAGTGATATGAAAAAACTCGCCATCGCCCTTGCATCGGTACTACTTCTATCTGGATGCAGCAATGGTGGTGCTTCAAAGGCAGAAGAGAGTTTTATTGCTGGAAGTGGTGCAATCACAAAGATGAAAGAGGGCAACCGAATCGCAGCTCCTGCAATGTCAGGGATGACTTTAGACGGAACAAATTTCACCTATACCCCGGGCAAGATTGCAGTAGTTAATGTCTGGGCATCTTGGTGCTCACCATGCAGAGCAGAAGAGCCAACGCTGTCAGCACTCTCTCGCACATTCTCTGATGTTCAATTCATTGGAATCCTTACACGCGATAACCCTGTTAATGCTGAGGCATTTTCGCGAAAGCGTGGAACCCCATATCCAACGCTAATTGATGATTCAATCCTTATCGGATTTAGTAAGTCACTACCAGCGAACGCAATCCCAACAACTGTGATTATTGATCGCAATGGCAAGGTCGCATCACGAGTTTCAGGTGTGGTCACAGTTGCATCTCTTACTCAACTCATCGAAGAGGTGAGAGCGGAATGACTGAATTTGTCGTCAACCACATCATGGATGGTTTCCTGCTGACCGCTTTTCCTATTGCTGTCCTTGCTGGAATCATCTCCTTTATCTCTCCCTGCGTGCTTCCGCTTGTGCCCGGCTATCTCGCATTTGCCGCAGGATTTTCTAGCTCGCGCGGGAAACTCTTCTTAGGTTCTGTGCTCTTTGTT
>JBILBC010000057.1:0-7417 GCA_044353885.1 Candidatus Planktophila sp.
GAATTGGTTAATCCTTCTTCTCTGACAGGGCTCATTGCCTCTCGCGAGCTCAAGCGTTATCCATCATCAAACGTTATTTATAACTTGATTTCATCTAGAGCCGTGAAAGAAGTTATTGAGGAGAATGGTGGCACCGCAGTTCGCTCTCGCGTAGGACATTCTTATATTAAGAAACTTATGGCTGAGACAAATGCAGTCTTTGGTGGGGAACACTCTGGCCACTTCTACTTCCGTGATTTCTGGAAAGCAGATTCTGGAATGCTTGCAGCCCTGCATGCCATTGCAGCTCTGGGTGAAACTAAAACTTCACTATCGAAACTTCTGACTCCATTTAATCGCTATCACTCAAGTGGTGAAATCAATTCAACGGTCTCTGATGCAAAAGCTGCGATGGATACCATTGAAGGAATCTATGGAAAGAAAGATGGGGTTGAAGTCGATCATCTCGATGGACTGACCATCAATGGCGATACCTGGTGGTTTAACCTCCGCGCATCCAATACCGAGCCCCTGCTTCGACTCAACGTTGAGGCTTCAACGGCTGCGCGCATGGAGAAGGTTCGAGATGATGTACTTAACACGATTCGTGCTTAAGCCCTTTTCACCTTTTTTAGCGCCTTCCACTAACCTATGTCCATAGCCGACTAGCACAGTAGAGCCCTACGCCGAAGGTCAAGCGAATAAAACAGCCGTTTTTACACTAGGGAGAAAATACACATGACACCTGTCACAACTATTCCAAAGCATGACATTGCAGATGCATCACTTGCTGAAGCTGGCCGCAAGAAGATTGAATGGGCAGAACGCAACATGCCTGTGCTTGCACAGATCCGTGAGCGTTTTGAGAAGTCACAGCCATTCGTAGGCGTACGCATTGCAGCTTGCATGCACGTCACAACTGAGACTGCAAACTTGATGCGCGTTCTTAAAGCAGGAGGCGCTGATATCGCACTCTGTGCTTCAAACCCACTTTCAACGCAAGATGACACAGCAGCTGCGCTTGTTCACGAATACGGTATTTCAGTATTCGCACGTAACTCAGTCGATCGCGATGGTTACTACGCACATATCAACGCAGCACTTGATATCAATCCACACCAAGTCTTTGACGATGGTTGCGACCTCGTGAACACACTTCACACAACTCGTAAGGAACTTCTACCAAATATCGCTGGTGGATGCGAGGAGACAACAACTGGAGTTATCCGTCTCAACCAGATGGCAAAAGATGGAGCACTTACTTTCCCAATGATCGCTGTCAATGACACCGATACAAAGCACATGTTCGATAACCGTTACGGAACAGGTCAGTCAACACTTGATGCTGTATTCCGTGCGACTAACTTCCTTCTTGCAGGACGCATCGTCGTCGTGGCTGGATTTGGTTACTGCGGTAAGGGCGTTGCAGAGCGCGCTAAGGGTATGGGTGCAGATGTTGTTATTACTGAAATCGATCCAACAAAGGCACTTGATGCAATGATGCAGGGATTCCGCGTCATGCCAATGGTTGATGCTGCAAAGGTTGGCGATGTATTTATCACTGTTACAGGTAACCGCGATGTTCTTCGCGATGAGCACTTCGCAGTGATGAAGGATGGCGCAATCATGGCTAACTCAGGTCACTTCGATATCGAAATTGATGTTGCATGGCTTGAGCAGAACTCAGTAAAGAAGAATGAAAAGATGCGTCACCAGACTGACGAATACGTCATGAAGGATGGCCGTCGCCTTCTTCTCCTTGCTGAAGGACGCCTTGTTAACCTCGGAGCTGCAGAAGGTCACCCTGCATCAGTAATGGATATGTCATTCTCTGATCAGGCACTTACAGCTGAATACCTTGTGAAGGAGGCAAAGAATCTTCCAGCTGGTGTTCACGAAGTTCCTACATACATTGATAAGGAAGTTGCTTCACTCAAGCTCAAGTCAATGGGTGGACGCATCGACACACTTACACCCGCACAAGATATGTACCTCAACTCTTGGGAGCACGGTTCATAAATGACCTTGGTTATGGTCGTCGATGACGATCAAGACCTCGCAGAAATGCTTGGAATTGTTCTCACAAGTTCAGGCTTCGATGTAGATCTTGTCAGTCGTGGAGATGAGGCGCTGGAGGTATTTAGAAATAATCCTCCAGACCTCGTTTTACTCGATGTGATGTTGCCAGGAATTGATGGCATTGAGGTCTGCAGATTAATTAGACAAGAATCAATGGTTCCTATTGTCATGCTCAGTGCTAAAGGTGAGACACAAGATATTGTCCGCGGCCTTGAAGCTGGCGCAGATGATTACATGCAAAAGCCCTTTCGCGATAAGGCAGAGCTCATAGCTCGAATTCGCACACGTCTGCGTCGCACGAATGCTGATGTCACAGGTTTACTAACTATTGGAGATCTGAGCATCGATGTGACTGCACATGAAGTCCATCGTGGTGCGACATCTATTCAGCTCACACGTCTTGAATTTGATCTTCTGGTAGCACTTGCAAAAGATCCTGGTCGCGTCTTCACACGTGATGCACTCCTGAGTGAAGTCTGGGGCTATCGCCACAGCACCGATACTCGTCTAGTTAATGTTCACGTGCAGCGACTTCGCTCAAAGATTGAACATGATCCTGAACATCCTGAAATTGTTATGACTGTGCGCGGTGTTGGCTATAAGGCGGGCGGCCCAGCGTAAAGGGGCTCACACTCCATGAAGGGCATTCGTCGGGCGTTATCGCAATCACTTGCCACCAAAGTTATTCTCTCGACTGTTCTACTTTCTTTGGGCGTTATCTCTTTAGTAGGTTCTGCCCTTAATTCACGCTTATCCGACGGTCTTCGCTCAGCAGGCTTTAACTCTGCCATCTCAGAATCTAAGTTCACCTTCTTCGATGCTGAATATAAGTTGGCAATCTCTCGTGATTCAACAACAGAGGCACGTAAGAAAATTCTTGCTGACATCGTTGTAAATGCAACTACCCAGGTAGTCAAGGAAGCCCGACGAGAAATCATCTTCCTTAAAGTTGCTTCAAATAACAATAAAAAGGTTTCTTATGAGATGGCATCTGCGCGTATCAAGAGCTCTTCAATCCCTGAAGCGCTAAGAAAGAGTGTCGTATCGGGGACGGAGATCGAAAGCGGCTATGCAAAGGCGCAGGAGAACTCAGGGACATCTCGACAGGTGCTGATTGTGGGAAAGAGAGTAAACATTCCTTCAGGGGGACTCTATGAAATGTATATCGTCTTCTCTCTTGAAAATCAGACAGCAACTCTTGGGCTGATTAGAAACTCACTGATCTTCACAGGCTTTGCTCTGATCTTCCTGATTGGTTTGATTACATGGCTGGTGGTCAGGCAGGTTGTCAGGCCCGTGCGTGATGCGGCGCGCATCGCAACACAATTCACCTTAGGTGATTTCAGCCAGCGTATGAAGATTGAATCTCAAGATGAGATGGCAACTCTTGCCAATTCATATAACGAGATGGCGCAATCTATTGAGCAGCAGATCACTCGCCTTGAAAACCTCTCTCGAGTCCAGCAACGCTTTGTCTCTGACGTCTCTCATGAACTACGCACCCCTTTAACAACCCTTCGTATGGCATCGGAAGTTATCTATAACCAGCGCACATCATTTGATCCATTAGTAGCGCGAAGTTCTGAACTCTTAGCTGCGCAGATTGACCGCTTTGAGCGCTTACTCGAAGATCTCCTTGAAGTCAGTCGATTTGATGCTGAGGTGGCAGTTTTAGAGCCCGTCGACTTTGATGTCGTGGCCCTTGTCCAAAAATGCGTGAAGGATTTTGAGCTAGGTGACATTGATACAGAATCTGGAATCCGAGTTATCTCTGAACTACCAAAGGTTGCTATCCAAGCTGATATCAGGCGCGTTGAGCGCATTATGCGCAATCTCTTATCCAATGCCCTCGATCACGCCGATGGTCAACAAGTAATCGTCACTATTGTTGCAACTGAAAGTGATGTCGGAATTGCTGTTCGAGATTTTGGATCTGGCCTTGATGAATCATCACTAATCCGAGTCTTTGACCGATTCTGGCGCGCAGACCCTTCTCGTGCTCGAGTTCGTGGAGGCACAGGACTTGGTCTCTCCATTGCGCTAGAAGATGCCCGACTTCATAACGGTGAACTCGATGCGTGGGGCAGACCTGGCCTCGGCGCTCAATTTGTACTTACCCTTCCACGTAAAGCGGGAGAATCTATTGAAGGAAGGCCCATTAAGGCTGCGCCAAAAGATTTCCACGAAGAGAATTTCTACCTATAAATTCTTTTCACCTTTCACTCACAATGCCTGAGTGAGAAGCATTCGAGCGTTGCAAGAGCTGATATTCCCCGTTCGCTGCTTAGGCTGTTCGACCCTAGGTCTTTCCATCTGTTCTCTCTGCCGCAGTCAATGGCACCCACATATTTTTAAGAGCAACTCCCGCAATAATTATCATTTGCCCATTTACTCATCCATTCAATACTCACCAATCGCAGGCAAGGTACTTCTTGCAGCAAAAGAGAATAGCCAGGTTCAGGCAGATGATTTAATTCTCGATGCACTGACCAAGGCGCTCTCTCACTGTGTGAAAGAGCAAGGTGTGGGGATTCTTATTCCAATCCCATCTCGTCCTAGCATCGCACGATTACGCGGTAGGCAATTTATGGTGGAGCTATCACAGCAACTGAGCATGAGCACTGGATTGCCTACATATGAAAATCTCATCCATGTGAGAAAGGTGCGAGATCAATCTTCCCTTGATGCGAGAGCAAGAATGGAAAACTTACAAGGAGCACTGAAAGGGCGCAGATATCTGAGTGGAAAGGCTTTTTTGATTGACGACCTCGTCACAACAGGGGCAACTCTGCATGAAGCTGCGCGAGCCCTGCGTGTTTTGGGCATTGAGGTGGCAGCTGGCGTAACAGCCTGCGTTGCAGAACCCCTACGATAAGGGGGTTGATTTAGCGCCCTGTAGTACAGCAACTGGAAGGTAGACCGATGGCTTCAATTCTCGATCGAATCATGCGAGCTGGCGAAGGCAAAATCCTTCGCGACTTGAGCAAGATCGTCGACAAGGTCAATGCCCTTGAAGCATCAATTACTCCACTTTCTGACGAGCAGCTTCGCGCAAAGACAGATGAATTTAAGTCACGCTTTGCACAAGGTGAAACTCTTGATGACCTGATGCCTGAAGCATTTGCCGTTGTCCGTGAAGCTGCCCAGCGCACATTGGGCCAGCGCCATTACGATGTTCAGGTAATGGGTGGAGCAGCACTTCACAGCGGAAATATCGCTGAAATGCGCACAGGTGAAGGAAAGACTCTCGTTTCAACTCTGCCTTCATATCTCAACGCTCTTGCAGGTCGGGGCGTTCACGTCGTTACCGTCAATGATTACCTTGCTGAGCGCGATAGTGAATGGATGGGTCGCATCCATCGCTTCCTCGGTTTAAGCGTTGGCGTAATTCTCAACAGCATGACTCCTGCAGAGCGTCGCGCTGCATATTTGTCAGATATTACCTACGGCACAAATAATGAATTTGGTTTTGATTACCTTCGCGACAATATGGCGTGGTCTCTGGAGGATTGCGTGCAGCGCGATCACTTCTTCGCTGTTGTCGATGAAGTGGACTCCATTCTTATCGATGAAGCTCGTACGCCTCTCATCATCAGCGGACCCGCTGATAAGGCAACGAAGTGGTATGTGGAATTTGCAAATATTGCCACCAAGCTCCAGCGCGATACGCACTATGAAGTAGATGAGAAGAAGAAGACCATCGGCATCCTTGAAGATGGCGTGACAAAGGTGGAAGAACTTCTCAAGATTGAGAACCTCTATGAGGCTGCCAATACAACGCTCATTGGCTATTTGAATAACTCAGTACGCGCTAAAGAGCTCTTCAAGCGCGATAAGGATTATGTCGTCATGAATGGCGAACTCTTAATTGTTGATGAGCACACAGGCCGTATGTTGGCCGGTCGTCGCTATAGCGAGGGTCTCCACCAGGCCCTTGAAGCAAAAGAGCGTATTGAAATTAAGGATGAGAACCAGACTCTGGCAACCATCACTTTGCAGAACTACTTCCGTCTCTACGAAACTATTTCAGGTATGACAGGTACTGCAATGACTGAGGCATCAGAATTCCACCAAATTTATAAGCTCGGTGTTGTTCCCATTCCTACAAACCGCGATATGCAACGCCTTGATCAAGCAGACTTGGTCTATAAATCTGAAGTTGGAAAGTTTGCAGCAGTAACTCGCGATATCGTCGAGCGCCACCGTAAGGGTCAGCCAGTATTGGTTGGAACAGTCAGCGTTGAAAAATCTGAAGAACTCTCTGCCTTCTTAAAGAAAGCTGGCGTTCCTCACGAAGTTTTGAATGCTAAGCATCACGAGCGCGAAGCAGCAATCGTTGCTCGCGCAGGCGTGAAGGGCGCAGTCACAGTTGCTACAAATATGGCAGGCCGTGGAACTGACATCATGCTCGGTGGAAACCCTGAGTTCATGGCAGATTTCGAACTCCAACGCAGTGGACTTTCACCTGTTGATAACGCACCTGAATATGAAGCTGCATGGCCTGCTGAGATTGCAAAGCAGAAAGATGCCATCGCTAGAGAGCATGAAGAAGTAATCTCACTCGGCGGTCTCTATGTTCTAGGAACTGAGCGCCATGAATCACGCCGTATTGATAATCAGCTACGTGGACGTTCAGGTCGCCAAGGCGATCCTGGTGAATCTCGTTTCTATCTCTCACTCCAAGATGATTTAATGCGCCGCTTTAATTCAGGAATTGTTGAGCGCGTATTGGCAGCTGCAGGTCTTCCTGAAGATGAACCTATCGAATCCAAGATGGTCTCTAATGCGATTCGCTCAGCACAGACTCAGGTTGAAGCTCAGAACTTTGAAATTCGTAAGAATGTTTTGAAGTATGACGATGTCATGAACCGCCAGCGCGAAGTAATCTATGGAGAGCGTCGCTTGGTACTTGAAGGTAAAGATATCGGTGAGCAGGTCAATGACTTTATGGCAGATACGATCTCTGCATATGTTCGCGCAGCTGCTGCACAAGGCTTTGGTGAAGATTGGGATCTGGCCGAACTCTGGACTGCTCTCAAACTGATCTATCCAATTTCCTTTACACCCGAACAAATTATCGCTGAGGTCGGATCATCTGCTGCACTCGATGTTGATTTCCTTGAGGCACGCATCCTTGATGATGCAGCTGCTGCCTATAAGAAGCGTGAGGAAGATCTTGGAGCCGATGTTCTACGTGAGCTCGAGCGCAAGGTTCTGCTCTCTGTCCTTGATCGCAAATGGCGCGAGCACCTCTATGAGATGGATTATCTCCAAGAGGGAATCGGTCTTCGTGCCATGGCACAGCGTGATCCACTCGTTGAATATCAGCGCGAAGGATATGAACTCTTTGCAGCGATGA
>JBILBC010000053.1:0-7976 GCA_044353885.1 Candidatus Planktophila sp.
ATGATTACGACCCTGAAAACGAAAGTTCTTACTCTTTCTGATGATTTACGAGTTCTCACAGGACATGGACCCGAGACCACGATTAAATTCGAGCGAAAAAACAACCCTTATCTGAAAGAATTGACCTCATGAAGTTCGAGAAGATCCAAGCACCCAAGGGCGTGCGCGAGTATCTGCCTCCTGAATCCCAATCTTTTGAATGGGTTCGTGAGCAGTTGATAGCACCTGCCAAGGATGCGGGCTATCAATTGATGGAACTTCCCGTCTTTGAAGATACCAATCTCTTCAGTCGTGGCGTTGGTGAATCAACTGATGTGGTCTCAAAAGAGATGTACACATTTGAAGATCGTGGTGGACGTTCGATCACTTTGCGACCTGAAGGAACTGCTGGAGTTATGCGTGCAGTTATTGAGGCGAATCTTGATCGTGGACAACTGCCTGTCAAGGTTTGGTACTCAGGACAGTTCTTCCGTGCCGAGCGACCACAAGCTGGTCGCTACCGTCAGTTCTATCAAGTCGGAATCGAAGCTATTGGTATTGAAGATCCGGCGTTAGATGCTGAAGTCATTGCTATTGCAGATCGTGGATTTAAGAACTTAGGACTTAAGAATTACCGTTTAGAGATTACATCCCTGGGAGATGCGCAATCACGAGCTGCTCATCGCGTAGATCTTGTGAAATTTATTGCAGGGCTGACACTCGATGAGGCAACAAAGGAGCGAGCAGCGATCAATCCGCTACGGCTCTTTGACGATAAGAGGGATGAGATGCAAGCGGCTATGTCGAAGGCTCCCATCTTGCTGGATTACTTATCGCCAGAGTCTGCTGCGAACTTTGCATCAGTGCAAAAATATTTGAGCGCCATGGGAATCGCCTTCACAATTAACCCTCGCATGGTGCGAGGTCTTGATTACTACACCGGAACTACTTTTGAATTTATTCATCCAGATCTCGGTGCCCAAAGTGGCATCGGTGGTGGCGGTCGTTATGACGGCTTGATGGAAACTCTGGGTGGTCAATCACTGTCCGGAATTGGTTTTGGACTTGGCGTAGATCGCGCACTTCTTGCAGCGATTGCTGAGTCAACTGTGCCATCTCAAGAGTTCTCATCCGACCTCTTCATCATTCCTTTGGGGGATGAGGCAAAGGAGCGGAGTCTTGTTATTGCTCAAGATCTTCGTTCTTCGGGAGTCCGCACAGAAATTGCCTTCGGAGATCGAGCCCTGAAGGGTGCGATGAAAGCAGCTGATAAGTCAGGTGCGCGCTATGTCATAGTTCTTGGCGAATCTGAACTCACGGCCGGTCTTGTTGAACTCAAGAGGATGTCAGATGGGGTTACATCCTCCGTTAAGATTGCCCAATTACAGGATGAATTACGGCGAGCACTCTCGCTCTAATTCACCATCATTTAAAGGCGGCTTTTGACGATGTTAAGAAACCAGGACGCAGGATCTCTTCGCGCCTCTCATGTAGGTCAGAGCGTCACTTTGGCTGGTTGGGTTGCTCGTCGTCGCGATCACGGAGGCGTAGCCTTTATCGATCTTCGTGATGCAACAGGTTCTGTGCAGGTTGTTATCCGTGATGAAAAGATGGCGGGTCAACTTCGCGCTGAATGGTGTCTTCAAATCACTGGAGAAGTTGCGCTGCGTCCTGCAGGAAATGAAAACTCCAATATTCCAACAGGTGCCATTGAAATTATGGGCGATGATGTTGTTGTATTGAGCGAATCTGCTCCACTGCCATTTCCTGTTGATTCAGGCAGTGAGACTGAGATTTCTGAAGAAGTGCGCCTTCGCTATCGCTATCTTGATCTGCGCCGCGAAGGGCCTGCAGCAAACTTGCGCCTTCGTTCTAAGGTCACATCAACGATTCGTAATGTGATGGAGAGTCTTGAGTTTCTTGAGATCGAAACACCGTATCTCACACGTTCAACACCAGAAGGCGCGCGTGACTTCTTAGTTCCGGTGCGCCTGCAACCGGGTAGTTGGTATGCACTTCCTCAATCACCACAGCTCTTTAAGCAGCTCTTGATGGTTGCTGGTATGGAGCGTTACTACCAGATTGCTCGTTGCTTCCGCGATGAAGATTTCCGTGCGGATCGCCAACCGGAGTTCACCCAACTTGATATTGAAATGTCATTTATTGATCAAGCAGATATTTTGGCTGTTGCTGAAAAGATTCTGGTGAAGGTGTGGAAGGAAGCTGTGGGATACGACATCCCAACTCCCATCCCACATATGACATATGCAGATGCAATGGATCGCTACGGCTCAGATAAACCAGATCTTCGCTTTGCATACGAGCTCACTGAAGTCACTGACTTCTTTAAGACAACACCGTTTCGCGTATTCCAAGCACCGTATGTAGGTGCTGTTGTTATGCCTGGGGGAGCAGACTCTCCTCGTCGCGAACTCGATGCGTGGCAAGACTGGGCAAAAGCCCGTGGAGCTAAAGGCATTGCCTACATTTTGGTAAATGCTGATGGCACACTCGGAGGCCCTGTATCAAAGAATATTTCAGAGGAAGAACAATCTGGAATTGCGGCCCTTGTCGGTGCAAAGCCAGGAGATGCCATCTTCTTTGCAGCAGGAGATCGTGCTTCATCACAACAACTACTAGGTGCTGCACGTCTTGAAATTGGAAAGCGTTGCAATCTGATTAGCCAAGGTGCATGGGAATTTGTCTGGGTTGTTGATGCTCCGATGTTTGAGCCAACAGATAATGGTGGATGGACTGCGGTGCACCATCCCTTCACTGGTCCAAAGCCAGAGTTTGCAAAGACCTTTAAGTCAGATCCTGCAACAGCACTTGCCTACGCCTATGACATTGTTCTTAACGGAACAGAGCTCGGTGGCGGGTCCATTCGTATTCACGATCGCAATATTCAAAAGGATGTCTTTACTGTTATTGGTCTCTCTGATGAAGAAGCCCAGAGCAAGTTCGGCTTCCTTCTCGAAGCATTTAATTACGGTCCACCTCCTCATGGCGGAATCGCACTCGGCCTAGACCGCGTATGCGCACTGCTGACTGGCTCTGATTCAATCCGTGAAGTGATTGCATTCCCAAAGACTGCAAGCGGTGGAGATCCACTGACGGGTGCACCAACTCCTATTACTCCTGCGCAACGAAAGGAAGCTGCCATCGATTGGACTCCTCCTAAGGAGTAAGTCAGGTAGGCTAATAACTATGGGTCCAGGCGGAATTGCAACGATTATTGCGGCGGTATCACTATTCGTGATTGCCATTGCCATTGCATACACAGTCTTTCGCGTGAGCAGATTTATTGATGAGGCTAAGGTCTCACTCAAAGCCTTCACAGATGACACAACACCATTGCTCAACGAATCAACACGTACTCTTGAGCTCATCAATGGCCCTCTTGAGAGCATCGCAAAGATCACTAAGAATGTTGAAGAGGTCACGTCCAAGGTCACTGGTGCAACAACTGGTTTCATGGAAAGTCCGACTGGACGTGTTGCTGGAGCGCTTCTTGGCGCTGCAACTCTCAGTAAAGGCCGCAAGTCGAAGAAAAAATCTGACTAGTGGAATCCGCCGAAATCCGTTCGCGCTGGCTGCGCTTTTTTGAGAGTGAAAACCGTCAGGGCTTAAAGCACACTGTCGTTCCATCGGCCTCTCTTATCGCAGATGATCCCAACCTACTTTTAGTAAACGCTGGAATGGTTCCCTTTAAGCCATTCTTCTTAGGTGAGGTAACTCCTCCCTATAAGCGTGCAACATCTGTGCAAAAGTGCGTACGAACCCTTGATATCGATGAAGTCGGAAAGACAACGCGTCATGCATCGTTCTTTCAGATGTGCGGAAACTTCTCATTCGGAGATTACTTCAAAGAAGGTGCAATCTCACTTGCATGGGAGTTATTGACTCGTCCGATTAACGATGGTGGTTACGGTTTCCCCGAAGAGCGTTTGTGGGTAACTGTCTATCTCGATGATGACGAGGCGGCAGATATTTGGCATAAGAAGATTGGTATTCCACGCGAGCGTATTCAACGTCGCGATATGGCAGATAATTTCTGGTCTATGGGAGTTCCAGGCCCATGCGGTCCTTGCTCTGAGATCTATTACGACCGTGGCCCTGAATATGGAATAGAAGGCGGCCCGATTGCAGATGAGAACCGCTATATGGAAGTGTGGAATCTCGTCTTTATGCAGAACGAACGTGGCGCAGGTGGCGGTAAGGATGGATATCCAATCCTTGGTGAGCTTCCCGCAAAGAGTATTGATACTGGCTTAGGACTAGAGCGCACAGCTGCGCTCTTGCAAGGCGTGGAGAATATCTACGAGATTGATACAACGATGCAGATTCTCACAAAAGCATCTGCTCTTTCTGGCGTTAAATATGGAAAAGCACAAGGAACCGATGTTTCACTGCGCGTTGTTGCAGACCATGCACGAACTTCGGCGATGCTCATTGGCGATGGAGTAACTCCCGGCAATGAAGGCCGTGGTTATGTGCTGCGCCGAATGATGCGTAGAACTATTCGTAATATGCGACTTATGGGAGTCAATGATCCCATCATGTCTGAACTCACTGTTGCTGCAATCGGTGCAATGGGTCCTCAATATCCAGAGTTGATTGCTGATCAAAAGCGAATCTTGGCAGTATCTGTGGCTGAGGAAGAGTCTTTCCTTCAGACTCTCAAGGCTGGAACAACAATCTTCGATCTTGCATCGACTCAACTGAAGGCAAGCAAGAAGAGCGTTCTTCCAGGGGATGAAGTCTTTAAACTCCATGACACCTACGGCTTCCCCTTCGATCTAACTCTTGAGATGGCTCGCGAAGAAGGTCTGGACGTCGATGAAGATGGATTCCGCCGACTGATGAATGAACAACGTGATCGCGCAAAGGCTGATGCGAAGGCTAAGAAGAGTGGCCACACAGATGTTTCTGAGTACAAGAAGATTGCAGATTCTAAAGGCGCATCTACCTTCGTTGGTTATACGCAGAATGAATCTGAGTCATCTATCAATGGAATTCTCGTTGACGGTATCAGCGTTGCATCAGCAGTATCAGGTCAAGAGGTTGAAATCGTTCTCGATCGCACGCCTTTCTATGCAGAAGGTGGCGGACAACTTGCAGATGGCGGTCGCATCACGCTCTCAAATGGAGCGGTTGTAGAAATCGATGATGTGCAGACCCCGGTCAATGGACTATCTGTTCACCGTGGTCGAGTTATTTCGGGTGAAGTAACGACAGGTTCTGCAGCACTTGCCGCAATTGACCTTGAACGTCGCCATGCAATCTCCCGCGCTCACACAGCAACCCATATGGTGCATAAAGCTTTCCGTGAAATTCTAGGAGAGACAGCAACACAGGCTGGTTCTGAGAACTCACCTGGGCGCTTTCGTTTCGACTTCCCATCAACGGGAGCGGTGCCTGATTCAGTTCTCAATGAAGTTGAATCTCGCGTGAACACCCTTCTCCTGGATAACTTGGCAGTTACTGCAGAGACAATGACGCAAGATGCTGCAAAGAAAATTGGCGCTATGGCGCTCTTTGGTGAGAAGTACGGCGATCAAGTGCGTGTTGTCAGTGTGGGGGATTGGGCTCGTGAACTCTGCGGCGGTACTCACGTCGAGCGCTCTGGCCAGCTCGGTGTTGTGAAGTTACTCAGTGAGTCATCCGTTGGCGCAGGTGTTCGTCGCGTCGAAGCTCTTGTGGGAGTAGATGCCTATAAATTCTTAGCTCGCGAGCACGTTCTACTGAATTCACTCACTGAAATCATTAAGGGTGCTCGCACGGAAGAGCTTCCTGAACGGATCTCAGATCTCCTTGCAAAGATTAAGGATATTGAGAAGGAGCTTGCTGGAGTTCGTTCAGCTCAAGCCATGGGACAGATTGGCGCACTCGCTGATACTGCGAAGATTCTCAATGGCACATCAACTGTTACGGCAATTCTTCCTGATGGAATTACTGGTGACGATCTGCGCAAGATCGCATTAGACCTCAAGGCTCGCGCGCCACAATCTGCAGTGGCTTTGATTAGTTCCAATGATGGAAAACCAGTTCTTGTGGTTGCTGTGAGTGATGCGGCCAAGGCTGCAGGATTGAAGGCTGGCGCACTTGTGAAGATTGGTTCAACAATCCTTGGCGGCGGCGGTGGCGGTAAAGATGATTTCGCACAAGGCGGAGGAATAGATTCTTCAAAGTCTCAAGCAGCTCTGACTGCTATCAACGATTCAATCTCTGGAAAGTAAATGACGCAGCGAGGTCGGCGCATCGCTTTTGACTATGGCGATGTTCGTACAGGAGTCGCCCTCTGTGATCCGGATGGAATTCTCTCATCGCCCCTATCTGTCTTAGATAGCAAGAGCAGAGACTTGCTGGATCAGATTTCTGCACTCATCGCAGAACACGAACCCATTCGTATATTTGTAGGACTACCCATGAATATGTCTGGTTCTAAGGGAGAGAGCGCGCAGAAGGCTGAAAGCTTCGCTCAATCACTGCAATCGATTACAGACTTACCTGTCGTCTTCGTCGATGAGCGACTATCAACGGTTAGTGCCCAGAAGAAGTTGAAAGAGGCAGGCGTTTCTACGCGAGATTCCAAATCTGTCATTGATGCCATGGCAGCTGTCGCAATTCTTGAACAAGGACTACTTCGTGAAAATCTGGCATAGCTCGCATCTTTTTCGTATAGCAATGGCACTGGCTCTCGTCTTTACCGTAACTTTCACATTGCATTCGTTACGAATTCCGGGTTCAACAGCTGCGGATTACCCATGTTCTAGCGCCTCGACCGAGCGAGTAAATATCAATATTGTCTCCGGTGAATCAGGTTCATCCATAGCCGCTTCACTCGAGGCAGCGGGTGTCGTTAAATCAGCTGAGGCATACTTCAGAGTTGCTGTCGGCAACGCCCAATCGCAGAAGGTTGCACCGGGCAACCATGAAATTGATCGCGAGATTTGTGCAACGAAGGCGTTAGAACAGTTGCTTGATGCATCACGTATTACGGGATTAATCAGCATCTTTGAAGGAGCCTGGTTCTCTGAAATAATTCCTCAGTTCTATAGAGCGAAGATGGCTAAGGGAGATGTTGCTAGTGCAATCAGAAATGTTGTTAAGCCCAAGGGATTTACATCCCTTGAAGGACTTCTCTTTCCTGCGCAGTACAGTTTCGAAGAGGGAACGCTGGCTTTGCCAGCGATACAGAGCATGGTCGATCGCGCCGAGAAGGAAATGCAAAAGGCTGGCTTCTACTCCTCAAAGGAGAAATTCACGCCGCAACAGTTCTTGATTATTGCATCCCTCGTTCAGGCCGAGGGAAATACCCAGGACTTTACGAAGATCTCGCAAGTAATTCGCAATCGCCTGACTAAGGGGATGCCACTGCAATTTGATTCAACGGTGCACTATGTGAAGAAGGCTCGAGGCAATATCTTCCTAAGCACACAGGCAACTCTCATAAACTCGCCTTACAATACTTATAAGCGTTATGGCCTACCTCCGGGTCCGATCAACAATCCGGGTTCAGATGCTTTGCGCGCGGCAGTTAACCCAGAACAAGGGGATTGGCTCTTTTTCATTACGGTTGCACCGTCTGATACCCGCTTCACAAGCGATATTAACGAGTTCAACAACTGGAAGATTGAATACAAGAAGAATTTACGTGCTGGCAAGTTTAGGAGCGACAAGTGATTAGTGGTGCAGTGCTCGGTTCACCGATATCGCACTCGCTCTCTCCTGTCCTTCATAAGGCTGCCTTTGAATTCCTAGGTATCGAAGGAACGTATTCAGCGATCAAGGTGGCATCTGGCGCCCTGGGTAAATTTATTGAGATGCGATCTACAGAATTTGATTACCTCTCTCTGACGATGCCTCTCAAAGAGGAAGTATTGAGTCTTGGCTTTGAGGCAGATGCGCTTACTCAGAGAATTCAATCTGGAAACACAATGATTAAAAGAGATGGCAATTGGTCTATCAGCAGCACCGATGGAAGTGGATTTGTC
>JBILBC010000114.1:0-2640 GCA_044353885.1 Candidatus Planktophila sp.
CTGGCAAGGTAATAGAGCCAATCATTGACCGAGCTGCTAAGGCGACCGCTCTGCGAGATTTCGCAAAGATTGAAGGCGTTGAGCTCGAGCAGACCATTGCAATTGGTGATGGTGCCAATGATCTCGACATGATTTCTATCGCAGGTCTGGGGATTGCATTCAATGCAAAGCCAGCGGTTAAAGCTGCCGCAGCTAGTTCTGTGAGCGCTCCGTATCTTGACTCTGTTCTTTACCTCTTAGGCATTACACGTGAAGAGGTTGAAGAAGCAGGCGCGATCCGCAAATAGTTAGAGTCTGCAGGCGTGAATGTCGGTAACAAGAATTCCGCGGGCGCCTAACGCCCATAACTCATCCATAAGTCGGTTGGTGTCTTTACGTAAAACCATTGCGCGTACTGCAGCCCAGTCTGGTTTTTGTAGAGGTGAAATCGTGGGTGACTCAAGACCTGGCGTGATTGCACATGCCTTATCTAAACCTGATGTTGGTATGTCATAGTCAAGAAGAACATATTGGCGAGCAGTCACGACACCTTGCAAGCGTCGCAGAAGGATTTCAAGTTCAGCAGGGAGTACTGATCCTGCCCGTTTGATAAGAATTGCCTCTGAAACAAGAATGGGCTCTCCAAAGATTGCCAGACCTGCTTGCTTGAGAGTGTTTCCAGTGCTGACAACATCCGCGATCAGGTCTGCTACGCCGAGGCGAACACTGCTCTCTACTGCGCCATCGAGGCGAACGACAGATGCTGAAATCTTCAAATCCTTCAGGTGCTTTTCTACAAGTCCTGGATATGCGGTGGCAACACGTTTTCCCGAAATATCTGATGGCTTCCAAGTAGTAGAGGCTGGAGCTGCAAATCTAAAAGTTGAACCCCCGAAATCCAGTGCAAGAACTTCTTCCGCTGGCGCACCTGAGTCAATGAGGAGATCGCGACCTGTGATGCCCGCTTCCAATTCACCTGAGCCCACATAGATTGCAATATCTCGCGGACGCAAATAGTAAAACTCGACCGCATTATCTGGATCTGAGAGAACCAAATCTCTTGAATCGGTGCGCTGACGATAGCCAGCCTCTTTGAGAATGGCGATAGATGAATCAGCAAGTGAGCCCTTATTTGGAACGGCAATTCTTAACATCTTCTCCCCTAGCAATTCCTATAGAAACTTGTAAATATCATCTGGCTGCAAGCCTCGTGCAAGCATGAGAGTTTGCAGATGGTAGATCAGCTGACTGATCTCCTCTGCTAGGGCCTCATCTGATTCATGCTCTGCTGCAAGCCACACCTCACCTGCCTCTTCAAGAATCTTCTTTCCAATGGTATGGATACCAGCATCAAGTGCGGCAACAGTTCCAGAGCCTTCTGGTCTGCTGATGGCCTTTTGTGCCAGCTCAGCCCAGAGAGAGTCGAAGGTTTTCATTGTTGCAGTTTACTGGACAGTGCTCGTTCGCGAAGGGCAATAACCATCTGCGCAGGATCTTCAGCTTTAAAGACAGCGCTTCCAGCAACAAAGGTATCCGCACCCGCCTGCACAGCAATTTCTATCGTCTCAAGCGATATTCCACCATCTACTTGAAGCCAAATAGGACGTGAACCAATAATTTTTCGAGTTCTTCGAACCTTATCCATCATTGAATCCATGAACTTCTGCCCACCAAAGCCCGGCTCCACAGTCATGATCAAGAACATATCCACGTTATCCACGAAATCTTCATACTCTTCGATTTCAGTTCCAGGTTTCAGAGCAAGTGCAGCTCGTGCGCCATGGCTTTTGATCCCTTTAAGAGTGGCTGCGATGTCGTGGGTGGCTTCGGCGTGAATAGTCACACTCGCAGAGCCGGCCTGAGCATAATCAAGAGCAATCTGATCAACATCGGCAACCATGAGGTGCGAATCGATAGGAATTGGCGAGCTTCGAATAATCTTTGAAGCTGCATCGAAGTCAAAGGTGAAATTTGGGACAAAAACATTATCCATCACATCAAGATGGATGTAGTCACTTACTGATGCAATCTTGGCAATCTCAGCATCGAGTTGTGAGAAATCAGCGTTGAGGATGCTTGGAGTAATGCGGATATGGGAACTCACGAGATAAGCCTAAGTGCTCTTCTTAAAGAGTGCCAGGAACATCGAATCGGTGTCATGAACGCTCGTCCACAGTGCCATACATTTATCCCGTACCGCGCCCTGCAA
Source organism: Candidatus Planktophila sp. (assembly GCA_044353885.1). Classification (GTDB taxonomy): domain Bacteria; phylum Actinomycetota; class Actinomycetes; order Nanopelagicales; family Nanopelagicaceae; genus Planktophila. The sequence continues at coordinate 2,189 of JBILBC010000114.1, forward strand.
ACTAGCGGGCAGATAAGGGCTCACATCGATTTGTTTGAGTTCGGGATGCGCCTTCACAATCATCTTCACCTGACCGAAGGTTTCAGCAAAATGAGGACTACAGGTTGCATAGGCAAATATTCCTCCTGCGTTCAGTGCTGTAATAGCTGCGTTGGATAGTTCTAGTTGCAACTCAGTCAATGCTCGCAAATCTTGCAGCGTTCTGCGCCATCGCACCTCTGGACGGCGACGTAGTGCGCCTAATCCGGTGCATGGAACATCGGCGATAATCGCATCAAAGCGCTCATCATGTGAGGCAATCTCTCTGCCATCGCCTACCCAGACAGGAAATTTTCCTACAACATTCTTCACAAGCTTTGCCCGAGCCTCTGATACTTCATTGGCAACGAAATCACGACCTTCAACATCACAGATATGAGAGATAAGCGCGGCTTTTCCACCAGGACCTGCGC
>JBILBC010000103.1:0-3615 GCA_044353885.1 Candidatus Planktophila sp.
CAGAGATCAAGAACGGATTTCGCCGATTGTGTTGCATTCGAAAATGCAAGAGCGACTAGTTGCGACCCTTCATCTTGAACGCCAGCTTTTCGATGGCGAATGAGATCAAGAGACCCCGGTGGTCCATCAAATTTTGCGCCATAGGGTGAATACCGAGTTGCTACTCCACCTTCAGCGACCAACTCTTCCTGCGTTGATGATCCTGGCCATGAGACAAGTGTTGGCATTGCCGGGACATTATTTGCAGACAGTTCTGCTTCAACACGGTCGAAGTCTTTCAGAAGATCAAAATAGGCAGAGACAATCCATTCAGGGTGTGAGTATTGAATAGATAGTCGTGATACAGGATCACTCATCAAAAGAACTGGTTCCATCCACTCTTCCAGCGACCTGGCACTGACCTTGCGAAGAATTGCGTTGACGAATGATGCCTTCGATTCACCTATGACTTTGCGTGCTAGCTCAACCGTTGCGGAAACAGCTGCATGGGTTGCAACGCGCATTTCAAAGAGTTGATGAACACCCAAGCGACAAATATCTACGATTCCCTCATCAACTTCACTCCAAGGGCGATCTGGAACCTGAGCGAGGATGTAATCGTGGCGCCCCTGCATACGCAAAGTGCCATAGAGCAGTTCTGTCGCAAATCCCTTATCTCGTTGTTCGAAATTGCTCGCATTGAGCGCTTGTGGGAGAAGAAGGTTCGAGTATCCCCCACGTCGATTGACCTCAGAGAAAATGTCATAGACCAGAACGCGTGGGGCATCTGGCTTAGGTGATTTAAATGAATCCCTACGGGCTTTAACCAAAGTGATCGCCCTCTGCGATGCGAGCTCCATTAAGCCACGAATTTGCATCCATCCGTGATTTACCCGACGGGGTCAGATATCCAATCGATATCGCCTGAGAACCAGTACCAACAACGAGCACCTTATCGACTACCTGGATAGAACCAGGAGCAAATGAGAGTTCAGTAATTGCGACAGAGTCAATCTTCACTGTGTCTGCACGAAAATGAGTCCAAGCACCAGGTACTGAAGTGAAGGCACGGATCTTATGCGAGATGGTTTGCGCGTCTTGGCTCCAATCAATCTCACACTCTTGTTTCGTAATCTTCAACGCCCTTGTTGCGCCTTCTTTTGGTTGGCCAATCGGCCTTTTCCCTTCAGAGATATCCCGTAAAGATTCTTCAACAGCTTCAACTCCTAGAGCTGCTAGCTCAGTGAAGAGCTCATCACTTGTAATGTCAGCATCGAGTGCGAATCTCTTGGTGGAAAATATTGGTCCAGTATCCATTCCTTCATCTAATTGGAAGACAGTTACGCCAGAGAGTGAATCCCCCGCTTCTATGGCTCGTTGAACCGGCGCCGCTCCTCGCCATCGTGGGAGGAGTGAGAAATGCAGATTGAGGCATCCATGGTGAGGTAATCCAAGAATCTCAGCAGGAAGTAAAACTCCATATCCAATGGTCAGAAGAAGATCGCAATCTTTTACGAGCAGTGCGGTCTCTGCGACGTTCACTGGTTTGAAACAGGGAACCGAATTCTCTCTCGCCCACTCTGAGATAACAGACTCCTTGAGTTCGCGACCACGACCTGCAGGTCGATCGGGCTGGGTGACTACCGCGGCAAGAATATGTTCAGAGTCGAGTAGCCAGTTAAGAGTTGGAACTGCAACTTCTGGCGTAGCCGCCACGATAATCTTCAATTACAGCCCTCTGCCAAAGAGATCATGCGGCGATACTTTGATCTGTGGCTGACCACCGATTGCACTAGCCATTCCAAACCAATCGGATTCTCTAATCTCTTTCATTGCCAACTTGCGATCATCCTCTGACAGTCGATCAATAAAGAGGATGCCATTGAGATGATCCGTCTCATGTTGCAGGGCTCGAGCAAGAAGTTCGGTACCTTCAACGGTCACAGCTTCTCCATGCATATTGAAACCTTTAGCAACTGCTCTAAATGCGCGAGGAGTTGGATAGACCAACTCTGGAAAGCTTAAACATCCCTCATCACCATCCTGCATATCCTCACTGAGTTCCAACGTGGGATTGATGAGATGACCGAGTGCTTCATCAACATCCCATACGAAGACTCGAAGGGGTACGCCAATCTGCGGAGCGGCCAAGCCTGCACCTGGCGCGTCCAGCATTGTTTCGGTGAGATCTTTGACCAGCACGCGTAGCTCTTTATCGAAGTCAATTACTTCAGAGGCCGGTGTCACTAGGACGGGATCTCCGAAGTGGCGAATTGGCTTGATGGACATGCGCTAATCCTACTATCGAGATAGTGAATATGGATCAATACGTATAGATGCAAGAGTCTTCTTTGACGAACTTCTCCTGCGCTGGAATTCGTGCAGCAACGAAACGAGTTCTTCACCATCGACTAACGGCGTCAATACGACAATGCGATCCACATCTGCCTTCAGTTGTGATGGTCCAAGAATTGTTGTGGAGGCAGGAAGGCGGCCATCTTCTTGAGATTTCCTCAATCCTCGAAGCAGCGATTGTGACTCTGAACTATCGATATCCAAGGTAATAGCGCGGGTAAATGGAGGTAGATGAACCTCTAACCGCTCACGTAGTTCGCGTTGTGAAATCAATGATGGCTTCCATGAGGCAATTGCGCCGATAATTGGATGATCACTCGCCATCACCAGTGCTACTGAGCCCTTCTCTGATGCAAGGGCTGCAGTGGAGAAGAAGATCTCGCGGCTGCGTTCATGAGCTCGAATATCTGATTGCGTAAAGAATCGCTCTCCCTCAAGAATGATCACCAATGCATAGCCATGTGTTGCAATCGGTGCAGCACCTGGCGTTGCGATAACAAAGCCAAACTTCTCCTCAAACTTGTCAATCATATTTTCTGCAGATGACTGGACTATCGCCGTTCCGGCGAATGCAGCACCAATTTCATATGCAAAGCGTTCACTACCTCGCCCGAGTAGAAATGGAGTTGTTCCCTGACACCAGGTGCATTTCCATTCTGCGACAGATTGAGCGCAGATGACACATTGCACAGCAGACTGGTTGCTCTTCTGTGTGAGCTTTCCTCCACATGAGCAGAGAGCCACATTGCGACATTTAGAACAGGTGATCGCCTGCGAGTACCCCTTGCGCGGAGACAGGAAAAGAATTGGTCCAACCTTCATCGCCTTGCGAATCTCGGACATTAAACGACTTGGCAATAGCTCACCGTGAATCTGAGCAAAGGCTGACACGTTCACGCGAGATTTCGAGGCCGAGTATTCCATCCATTTAGTTTCAATCAGTCGAGCCGCCTCCGAGCTCGGTGAGTAGCCAACAAAGCTCAGCGATAGATTTGATTGCATCGATCGAAGAATCGCAACATCCCTAACGTTCCATCCCGGGGTTCGGGGTTCATAGTGGCTCTCGGAGCCTTCATCTACAACAATGATGGAAGCTAGGTCTGCGATAGGTGCAAATATTGCACTTCGCGTTCCAATAACAATTAGCTCTCGACCGTTTCGAATCTGTAGGAAGTTTCGATAGCGCTCTGATCTCTCAAGCGTGGAATCGAGAAGAATTGAGCTCTTCATGAGTGAATGTAAGTGGGTTGCAGAGCGAGAATCGGGAAGAACTCTTAAAAC
>JBILBC010000054.1:0-7768 GCA_044353885.1 Candidatus Planktophila sp.
TGTCACAGGCTCACTTGATTCCATTGCGAAGAACATTCATGTCTTAGGCCGTTCAAGTTTGCGACAAGAGGCTTTGGAGTCTGCAGTTGCGCATTCTCACTTTGAATATCACCGTTGGTCCTCTGATGTCGATTTCGGCGCGTATGACTTGGTGGTCAATACAACGCCTGCGGGGGCTGCAGATCTTCTGGCAGGTTCTGTGAACCGAGGCATCCATGCAACTTTCTTTGATGTGATCTATAAGCCTTGGCCCACTGAGTTGGCGCAACGCTGGAGCGATAGCGGTGGAACTGTAATCAACGGACTAGAACTTTTGATGTATCAAGGAGTCGATCAACTCGCCCTCGTTCTTGATATTAACTTTGATCGCGAGGCGCTGTCGACTCATCTCCGAGCAGTGCTTCGTAAATCAGCTCGTTAATCCACAGGGCCGAATTCGCGTCCTCTTCCTTACATATTCTGCGTGAGTGATTCTCGCTCTACTTCTTTTGATCTCGATTATTGACATAAGGCAGCGCCGAATTCCCAATTTCTGTCTATTCCTACTGCTTCTGATTTCTCTAGCAATCTTGCCTCAAACCTTTGAGCCGCTACTTCTTCTTTCGAGTGTCCTCATCAGCTTTCTCTTTCACCTCGTTTCAAAGTGTGGTTTAGGCGATGTGAAGCTAGTAATCGTCATCGTCAATTGCGTAGTCGGAGGAAGCAGTGTGATCCGATATCTTGAAATGGTCTGCATCATTTCGGGTGTCTCTATAGCCATCCATTACATGCGAACTCGCTCGATGAAAGGCGAGATTGCCTTTGCCCCTGCGCTATGTGGCGCAGTTCTCGCAGTAAGACCCTTGAGCATTCTCTAATAAGACGCACGATGGAGCCTCTTTCTGCAAGAATACGCCTATGCGTTGGATTACTGCAGGTGAATCTCATGGCCAAGCCCTCTCGGCAATTATTGAAGGCATGCCAGCACATGTTGCAGTCACAACCGAGGATATTGATTTCCATTTAGCAAGACGTCGCTTAGGCGTTGGTCGCGGAGCAAGGCAGAACTTTGAAGCAGATAAAGTCACAATCCTTGGTGGAGTTCGTTTGGGTATTACACAAGGTGGACCTATCTCAGTGCAAGTGGGAAATAGTGAATGGCCTAAGTGGGAAAAGGTAATGTCGGCAGATCCCGTTCCTGCCGAAGAGATTGAAAACCTTGCTCGCAATGCACCACTTACCCGTCCACGACCAGGTCATGCTGATTTGGTTGGAATGCAGAAGTATGACTTTGATGATGCGCGACCAATCCTTGAGCGCGCAAGCGCGCGAGAGACAGCTGCTCGTGTTGCGTTGGGCGCCATAGCTCGTAAATTTTTAGAGCAATCTGTGGGCATTACGATTTTGAGTCACGTTGTTTCTATTGGAGCAGTGCGCATTCCTGATTTGTATGAGATGCCACGTGAAGGCGATATGAAGAGAATTGATGATGATCCAGTTCGCTGTTCAGATCCAGCAACCAGTGCTCTGATGATTGCCGAAATTGAAGCTGCTCACGCAGACGGCGACACCCTTGGTGGAGTCTGTGAAGTATTGGCATATAACCTCCCACCTGGATTAGGTTCACATGTTCATTGGGATCGTCGCCTTGATGCGCGCCTTGCCGGAGCGTTGATGGGTATCCAGGCAATTAAGGGTGTTGAAATTGGAGATGGATTTAGAACTGCAACACGTCGTGGTTCTGTAGCCCACGATGAGATTGAACGCGGTTCAGGTGGTGCAATCCAGCGTCGCACAGACCGTGCTGGTGGAACTGAAGGTGGAATGTCTAACGGTGAAATTCTTCGCGTATCGGTTGCAATGAAACCTATCTCAACTGTTCCTAAGGCACTGGACACCATTGATGTAAAGACTGGTGAAGCAGCAAAGGCAATCAATCAGCGTTCAGATGTTTGCGCTGTACCAGCAGCCGGTGTGGTTGCAGAAGCTATGGCAGCCCTTGTTCTTGCCGAGGCAGTTCTTGAAAAATTCGGTGGCGACTCTGTTCAAGAAGTTCGACGCAATTTCGAGTCCTATATGAAGAATCTACGCTTCAAATAATTACGATGGCTCCTCGCGTCATTTTGATTGGCCCCATGGGCTCGGGTAAGACAACGATTGGTCAATTGATAGCTAAGCGTCTGGATATTGCATTTAGAGATACTGATCAAGTGGTTGAAGAGGAAACTGGCCGCACAGTGTCAGATATTTTTCTTGAAGATGGTGAGGATGCTTTTCGTCTCCTAGAAAAGGGCGTACTTCGCAATGAACTCTTATCCGATGGAACTGTCCTTGCACTAGGTGGCGGCGCTCCTATATCCATGGATGCTCAATCAGCGCTACGCGCAATTGCATCCCCCGTCGTCTATCTAGATATTTCATTGGCAACTGTTGCGCCCCGCATTGGCTTCAATCGTGATCGTCCGCTCTTGCTGCATAACCCACGAGGCCAATGGCAAACACTCATGGAGGCGCGACGTCCCATCTATGAATCAATTGCCGATACAGTCATCGATGTGAACACAAAATCCGAAACTGAGATAGTGGATGAGATTCTTGAGGTGCTCAAGTGAAGAAGATTCATGTCAGTGCAGATCGCGAGTACGATGTTTTGATCGATGTTGACTACCTTACTGCGCTCAGTGATCGGGCTCAGGGCCATGCTCGCGTTGCTGTCGTTTTCAGCGAATCAATGAAGGATCGAATTCCCCAATTGGAAGCTGGAGATTGTGAATTCTTCTATCTCCCCATTCCAGATGGGGAGGCAGGTAAATCAGCAGCGGTGCTTGCACAAGCATGGAATTGGTTGGGGGCTGCTGGCTTTACTCGCGCAGATCTCATTGTTGGAATTGGTGGGGGAGCAGTCACTGACTTTGCAGGCTACCTTGCTGCGAGCTGGCTTCGCGGGATGGATTGGATTGCAGTTCCCACAACCGTTGCCGGGATGGTCGATGCAGCTGTTGGCGGAAAGACAGGAATCAATAGCGACTACGGCAAAAACCTCATTGGAGCATTTCACTCACCAATTGCAGTTTTGATTGATCCTTCATGGCTTGGAACGCTCTCAGATCGCGATTTTGCAGCAGGACTAGCTGAAGTTGTGAAGTGTGGATTCATTGCAGATGGTGAGATTCTGAACCTCATCGCTTCTAAGTCACTTGCAGATATTCGTGCATCACGCGAGCTCACCGTTGAATTGATTGAGAGATCAGTTGCCGTTAAAGCACGCGTCGTCTCTGGTGATTTTAAGGAAAGTTTCGATCGTGAAATTCTCAATTATGGTCACACATTTGGTCACGCCGTTGAGCTCTCATCCAAGTATTCATTGCGTCATGGCGAATGCGTTTCCATCGGCATGGCCTTTATCGCATACCTATCCGAAGGTCTTTCTCTGATTTCTCCTGAATTGAGTAAGTTGCATATAGAGACTCTCTCGCGTCTGGGTTTGCCGGTGACATATAAAGGGGCGCAATGGCCAGAACTTCTTGCGGCAATGAAGCTCGATAAGAAGAGCCGTGGAAATACCCTTCGATTTGTAGTGATTACTGAAATCGGCAAGACACAGAGATTGGAAAATCCAATTGAGAGCGAGCTTATTGCCGCATATGAGAGGCTAAGCCAATGAAGGTTTTAGTACTCAACGGTCCCAATCTTGGGCGTCTTGATATTCGTGACTCTTCTATCTATGGAGATATGACGTATCCAGCACTTGTCGCTCATATCGAGAGCGCCGCAAAGACACATGGGTTTGAAGCTGATGTCAGGCAGAGCAACGATGAAGCAGAGATTATTGGATGGCTTCATGAAGCAGCTGATACCAAGACTCCAGTGATCATCAATCCAGCAGCATTTACTCACTACTCATATGCAATTCGTGATGCTGCAGAGTTAGTCAAAGCTCCTCTTATTGAGGTTCATCTATCGAATCCACTTTCACGTGAAGAATTTCGTCACACATCTGTGATTTCAGGGGTAGCCAATGGAACCATCGGTGGTTTTGGTCCTAATTCATACGTCTTAGCGCTCATTGCCCTGAAGGCGTTACTCGCCTAATTACATACGGTAAACTCTGCGCTCTATTGACCTTCGATTGGCGAAGGCATGAACTGGAGTTATCGTGGCAACAACAAATGATCTAAAAAATGGCATGACCCTTGATATTGAAGGTCAGTTATGGACAGTTGTTGAATTCCAGCATGTGAAGCCAGGTAAAGGTCCTGCATTCGTTCGCACCAAACTCAAGCAAGTATTGACAGGTAAAGTTGTCGATAAGACATATAACGCAGGCGTCAAGGTTGAGATTGCAATTCTAGAAAAGCGCGAAATGAACTTTCTTTATAAGGAAGGTGATGACTTTGTTTTTATGGATAACGTCAACTTCGATCAGATGAATATTTCAGCAGCAACTGTGGGGGATGCAGCTAACTACATGCTGGAGAATACTGAAGCGATTGTGGCTATCCATGACGGAAACCCTCTCTATATTGATTTGCCAGCATCTGTTCCACTGAAAATCACCTACACGGAACCAGGTCTACAGGGCGATCGCTCATCCGGTGGAACAAAGCCTGCAACAGTTGAAACTGGTATCCAGATTCAGGTTCCGCTCTTTATCAAGCAGGATGAAATCGTTCTTGTTGACACACGCGATGGTTCATATCAGGGTCGCGCCAACTAGTGTCAGCTCGCAGTAAAGCTCGCAAACAGACTCTTGATTTACTCTATGAGGCTGATATCCGCAGCACTTCTGCGGCAGATCTCTTATCTCTACGTGATGTCATCGAAGAAGGGCCGGATGCTCGTCCTATCCGAGAATTTACAAAGCTTCTGATTGCTGGCGTCACAGAGAACAAGCGCAAGATTGATGAGCTCATTACCACCTACGCCCAAGGCTGGGATATGGATCGCTTACCTGCGGTAGATCGCAATATTTTGCGCCTTGGAATCTATGAAATCGTATGGAGTGCAGATCTTGATGATGGAATCGCCATTGATGAAGCGCTGACTTTGGCGCGAGAGCTTTCAACCGATGAATCTGCAGGCTATATCCATGGTGTTCTAGGACGCATCTCATCCATCAAAGACAGCATTGCCATCTAGTACTATCGCAGTTTAAGTAGAACTTTTTCACTCTCCATCCATTGCAGGACGTGGGAAATCGGTTGATCAAAGAGAACTGAGATAGTTTCCATATCTGAGTGACGAATGGATAAGACTTCACCATTCCAATCTTGACGAGAGCGGACAACTCTTTGCGCTAATCGGGCCAGAAGGAGATAGTTCGCATAACTTGGATGCGTTGCATCATGTGCGCGCTTATTGACTGCTCGCAAGTCAATGACTGTGCGCTCAGCTGAGATCACTTCCACAGGAAGCTCTTCGGTGAAGAGTTGGGAGAGCGGCACTTCATAGAGTGCAGCAATCGTGATTGCGCGCTTGACGCTTAAGGTTCGGGCGCCTCGCTCATACGAACCGAGAACAACTGCTTTGAGTCCACCCTTACTGAGCGCTTCCACATCACTTAACGAGAGTGAGCGAGAGATGCGAATAGCCCGTAATCGGGCGGAGACCTGCTGGATTGTTATCTGTGTATTCATATCGGTCACGCTAAGTCAGTCGTGCTGGCGCGCGCCAAGGCAATCCACAGAGACCCGAACTTAAGTGCTACAATGCGCCAACATCCTTTAACGACCCGTCCTGCGAGGCGGGGAAGGAGATTGACATGAGCCTTGCCCTGCCGGCGCCAGATATGGCACGAGCGATTACCCGCATTTCCCACGAAATCCTTGAACGTAACTCTGGTTCGGATTCGATCACTCTCCTTGGAATTCCCACACGAGGTGCTCACTTAGCAGCTCGCATCGCAGCGAATATGCAAGCCATTGAAGGAAAACCCGTCCAGGTGGGAACACTTGATATCACTCTCCACCGTGATGACCTTCGAATGCGTCCACCACGAGCGCTGATGCCGACCACGATTCCATCACTCGGCGTTGAAGATCGCAACGTGATTCTTGTCGATGATGTTCTCTTCTCAGGGCGCACAATTCGCGCAGCACTCGATGCATTGGGGGAGATTGGAAGGCCGAAGACGGTACAGCTTGCTGTCCTAGTCGATCGCGGCCATCGACAACTACCTATCAAGGCAGATTATGTGGGCAAAAACCTTCCGACTTCGCCTACCCAAATTATCAAAGTGCAATTCACTGAACTCGATGGCCTTGATGCAGTTTCCCTTGAAGAAGGGGGCAAATAATGCGCCATCTTCTCTCTATCGCAGACCTGAGCAAGGTCGAAGCCTTGCAAATTCTCAATACTGCAGAGGAGTTAGCCCGAGTCTCCGATGGTCCAATGAAGAAGCTACCAACGCTTCGAGGACGCACAATCGTCAATCTCTTTGCAGAAGATTCAACGCGTACTCGCATCTCATTCGAAGCAGCCGCCAAGCGACTATCAGCAGATGTAATTAACTTCTCAGCTAAAGGCTCAAGTGTGAGCAAGGGCGAATCCTTAAAAGATACAGCCCAAACTTTGCAGGCAATGGGAGCTGACGCAGTCATCATCCGTCATAGCGCATCAGGTGCTGCTCAACGACTTGCAGATAGTCAGTGGATGACTGGCTCTGTGATTAATGCTGGTGATGGAACACATGAGCACCCAAGTCAAGCGCTCCTTGATGCATTCACGATCAGAAAACATTTAGCTCACGGGGGAGATGACCTCACCGGGTTACACATCGCAATAGTGGGCGATGTATTGCATTCACGAGTGGCCCGTTCTAACGTCCTGCTTCTCACTAAGCTCGGAGCTCAGGTAACACTGGTTGCCCCTCCGACTCTTCTACCCGTGGGAGTTGAATCGTGGCCTGTAAAGGTCTCATACGATTTTGATTCGGTGATTGCCACGGTAGATGCGGTGATGATGCTGCGTATTCAGCTCGAGCGAATGACCGAACTCTTCTTTCCCAATGCTCGTGAGTATTCTCGCTACTTCGGACTCAATAAAGATCGCCTTGCACAGATGAAACCCACAGCAATTGTGATGCACCCAGGCCCCATGAATAGAGGGTTGGAAATTACTGCAGATAGCGCAGATAGTGCTCGCTCAGTAATCCTTGAGCAGGTCACAAACGGCGTTAGCGTGCGCATGGCTATCCTCTACATGCTTCTTGCAGGTTCTCAAGAGATCGGAGCGTCAGAGTGAGTACTTCAATTCTTATTCAAGGGGGAACACTTCCTAATGGAAGAAAATCTGACCTTCTGATTAAAGATGGTGTGATCGCCCAGATTGCAGAGCATATTGAAGATAAAGATGCCAAATGCATCGATGCATCAAAATCTATTGTTCTTCCCGGACTTGTTGACCTTCACACGCATCTTCGCGAACCAGGAAGAGAAGATGCAGAGACTGTTGAGTCTGGTTCTCGAGCTGGAGTAAAAGGTGGATTTACAGCGCTGAGTGCGATGGCCAATACCTCACCGGTTGCAGATACTGCAGGCGTAGTTGAACAGGTATACCGACTTGGGCAATCTGCTGGGTTACTTGATGTCTTTCCAATTGGAGCTGTTACACGTGGGTTAGAGGGCGAACATCTTGCTGAAATTGGAGCAATGGCTGATTCGGTTGCTCGCGTTCGTGTCTTTAGTGATGATGGACATTGCGTCTTTGATCCACTCGTTATGAGACGCGCCCTTGAATATGTGAAGAAGTTTGATGGCGTGATTGCACAGCACGCACAAGAGCCTCGTCT
>JBILBC010000055.1:0-7628 GCA_044353885.1 Candidatus Planktophila sp.
TTCTGCCGGTGCACTTGCACAAGCAAAAGATGTGGATGCTCGTCGCAAAAGTGGTGAGAAGCTCTCTCCTATCGCAGGTGTTCCACTTGCTCTCAAGGATGTTCTTGCACAAAAAGGTGTTCCTACTACTGCAGGTTCAAAGATTTTGCAGGGATGGCTTCCTCCCTATGACTCAACTGTTGTCAGCAAACTTAAAGCTGCCGGTGTTGTCATTATGGGCAAGACCAACATGGATGAATTTGCCATGGGGTCATCGACAGAGAATTCTGGTTACGGTCCCACATTTAATCCGTGGGATTTAACCCGCACACCAGGTGGTTCATCAGGTGGGTCAGCTGCTGCTGTCTCGGCCTTTGAAGCACCTCTTGCAATCGGTTCAGATACTGGTGGATCTATTCGCCAACCTGCAGCGCTGACAGGAATTGTGGGAGTTCGCCCCACGTATGGCGCAGTCTCTCGCTTTGGTTTGATTGCATATTCATCAAGTCTTGATCAAGCAGGACCCTTTGGTCGCACAGTCTTAGATACTGCGCTGCTTCACGAAGTGATGGCAGGACATGATGCAAAGGATGCAACAAGCATTAAGGCACCCGTGCCAGCAGTTGTTGCTGCTGCAAAGAGCGGTGATGTTAAGGGAATGAAGATTGGCGTTATCAAGCAGTTGCAGGGAGAGGGATATCAAAAGGGCGTGCAGACACGTTTTGATGAATCACTACAAGTACTTGCATCCCTTGGCGCAGAGATCGTTGAAGTAGATTGCCCCAGCTTTGAATACGCACTTGCTGCTTATTACTTAATCGCTCCATCGGAATGTTCTTCTAACCTCGCTCGCTTTGATGCCATGCGCTATGGACTTCGCACAGGTGATGTCAATGGCGCATCAGCAGAGGCAGTCATGAGCGCAACGCGCGATGCTGGTTTTGGTCGCGAGGTTAAGCGCCGCATCATCCTTGGCACCTATGCGCTCTCATCAGGTTATTACGATGCCTATTACGGCAGTGCGCAGAAGATTCGCACACTGATTATTCAAGATTATGCAAAGGCATTTACCAAGGCAGATGTTCTTGTCTCACCCACTGCGCCAACTACTGCATACAAGATTGGCGAGAAGGTCGATGACCCGATGGCTATGTATTTGGGTGATGTGGCAACAATTCCAGTAAACCTTGCAGGCATCTGCGGAATGTCACTTCCTGCAGGACTTGCTGATGAAGATAACTTGCCTGTTGGTTTCCAGATCATGGCTCCTGCAATGCAGGATCAACGTCTGTATCAAGCAGGCGCAGCACTTGAGGCCGCACTTCTTACAAAGTGGGGCGCACCGATTCTTTCAAAAGCTCCTGAGTTGAAGGGAGCAAAGTAATGGCTCTTCCAACATATGAGGAAGTAATCGCTAAGTGGGATCCCGTATTAGGTCTTGAAGTTCACGTTGAACTCAATACTGCCAGCAAGATGTTCTGTTCTTGTGCCACAGAGTTCGGTGGAGCACCCAATACTCAGACATGTCCTGTCTGTTTAGCTCTTCCTGGAGCACTGCCTGTTGTGAATGAAAAGGCGATTGAATCAACGATTCTGATTGGCCTGGCACTGAACTGCAAGATTGCTCCCTATAGCCGCTTTGCACGTAAGAACTATTTCTATCCTGATATGCCAAAGAACTTCCAGATTTCACAGTATGACGAACCTATTTGTTTTGACGGGTATGTCGATGTTGAGATTGATACCGATGAAGGTCCAAAGCAGTTCCGCATTGAAGTTGAGCGCGTTCATATGGAAGAAGACACCGGTAAGTCACTTCACGTGGGAGGGGCAACGGGTCGTATCCATGGCGCTGATTACTCACTCCTTGATTACAACCGTGCAGGTATTCCGCTTGTGGAGATCGTTACCAAGATTGTTCCTGGCACGGGCAAGTACGCACCAGAAGTTGCTAAGGCATACGTTGCAGAGCTGCGCGATATCTTGCGTGGCCTCAAGGTCTCTGATGTGAAGATGGAGCAAGGCTCACTTCGCTGCGATGCCAACGTCTCATTAAAGCCAATTGGTTCAGATGTCCTGGGCACACGATCTGAGACAAAGAACGTCAACTCACTTCGCTCAGTAGAACGCGCTATCCGTGGAGAGATGATTCGTCACGCAGAACTTCTCAATGATGGCAAGAAGGTCAAGCAAGAGACTCGCCACTTCCAAGAAGATACAGGTCTTACTCGCTCAGGTCGTTCAAAAGAGCAAGCAGAGGATTACCGCTACTTCCCAGATCCAGATTTAGTTCCTGTCACACCTGCAGCTAGCTGGATTGAAGAGCTGCGTGCAACACTTCCTGAGCGTCCATCACTTCGTCGAAAGCGCATCAAAGAAGAGTGGAGCGTTCCTGATAAAGAGATGGAAGCGATGATTAACGCTGATGTCTTGGATATTGTGGAAGCAACAGTTCTATTGGGCGCAGATCCCACCAAGGCTCGCACATGGTGGCTCGGTGAAATCTCACGTATTGCTAATGATCAAAACGTTGCTATTGCAAATCTTGCAATCACGCCAGCAGATGTTGCGCAAATTGTGGCACTCGTTGCTAAGGGTGAACTCACAGACAAACTTGCTCGCCAAGTTGTTGAGGGCGTTATTGCTAGAGAAGGAAAGCCTGCAGAAGTTATTGAAAAGCGTGGCATCAAAGTCGTCAGCGATGACGGAGCGCTTATGGCTGCAATCGAAAAGGTCTGCGCCGAGCAGGCAGATACTGCTGAGAAAGTTCGCGGGGGACACCTGCCTGCAGCTGGTGCGCTTATTGGCGCAGTCATGAAAGAGACAAAGGGCCAAGCAGATGCTGCCAAGGTTCGAGAATTACTACTCAAGCATTTAGGTCAAGGCTAAGATTCGCATATGTCAAAGATGAAGCCCCGCTCTGGTCTTGTCACCGATGGATTAGAGCGCGCACCAGCCCGCGGAATGCTTCGCGCTGTTGGTATGGGCGATGAAGATTGGGTAAAGCCTCAGATCGGCATCGCATCTTCGTGGAATGAAATCACTCCGTGCAATCTTTCACTGGATCGTCTAGCTAAGGCATCGAAGAAGGGTGTTATCGATGCTGGCGGGTTCCCTATGCAGTTTGGAACTATCTCAGTATCTGATGGAATTTCTATGGGCCATGAAGGCATGCACTTCTCACTCGTTTCTCGCGAAGTTATTGCAGATTCTGTTGAAACAGTGATGCAGGCAGAACGCCTTGATGGAATGGTCACCTTTGCAGGTTGCGATAAATCACTTCCTGGAATGATGATGGCTGCAGCTCGTATCGATGTTGCATCAGTATTTGTCTATGCGGGCTCTACCTTGCCTGGCCAAGTAGATGGCAAAGATGTCACCATCATCGATGCCTTTGAAGCAGTTGGCGCATGTGCTCGTGGATTGATTACAAAGGATCGCGTCGATGAAATTGAACGTGCTATCTGCCCAGGAGAGGGTGCATGTGGCGGTATGTACACAGCAAACACCATGGCAAGTATTGCTGAAGCAATTGGACTATCTCTTCCAGGATCTGCTGCCCCTCCAGCAGTAGATCGTCGTCGCGATGCCTATGCTGAACAAGCAGGTGCTGCAGTTGTTAATTTGATTGCAAAGGGAATTACTACTCGCGATATCTTGACGAAGAAGGCATTTGAAAATGCCATCACCATCTTGATGGCACTTGGTGGTTCAACCAACGCTGTCCTGCATCTTTTGGCTATTGCCCATGAGGCAGAAGTTGATCTGACTCTCGAAGATTTCCATCGCATAGGCTCCAAGGTTCCACTACTCGGAGACCTCAAACCATTCGGAAAATATGTGATGACCGATGTGGATCGCGTTGGCGGAATCCCTGTTGTCTTGCGCATCTTGCTTGATGCTGGCTTCTTACATGGTGATTCCCTGACAGTAACTGGCAAGACAATGGCTGAGAACTTGGCGGATATCAATCCACCGCTTGCTGATGGAAGCGTTCTCTTCCCAGCGGATAAGCCAATGTCTACTGATATTGGAATCACGATTTTGGGTGGATCTCTTGCAACTGATGGCGCTGTCTGCAAGACAGCCGGGATCGGCATTGAAACTTTTGAAGGACCAGCTCGCGTCTTCGAACGCGAACAAGCTGCGATGGATGCTCTAGAAAATGGAACCATTCAGGCAGGTGATGTTGTCGTCATTCGTTATGAAGGTCCAAAGGGTGGACCGGGAATGCGCGAGATGTTAATGATCACGGGTGCAATCAAGGGAGCAGGTCTTGGTAAGACAACACTTCTTCTCACCGATGGTCGCTTCTCTGGAGGATCAACGGGTCTGTGTGTTGGACACGTGGCACCAGAGGCAGTAGATGGTGGACCGATTGCATTTATTAAAGATGGCGACCGAGTCCGCATCGATATCCCAAATCGCACACTCGATCTCTTGGTAGATCCTGCAGAACTTGAAGCCCGCAAAGTTGGCTGGAAGCCACTTCCCCATAAGTACTCGCGCGGCGTTCTCCACAAGTATTCAAAGCTTGTGGGCTCTGCCTCCAAGGGCGCTGTCTGCGACTAATCGTTTCACTTATTGAGATGTGCATCTCATCTCTTGACTCACAGCCCCGCTCCGATGGAGAATACGGTCATGACTTCAACACGCGCTTCAGAACTTTCAGTGGTGGTGATTCGATAGCGCGTGCCTAAACGTCACGCGCGCCCTCAGATATCTGAGGGTTTTTTCATTTAACAACGGTTCTACAGAGATCGAGAAAGAAAGGAGCAAGAAGATGGCGAAACACGTTCCAACAGCGAACGGCACAGAAATGACAGGAGCTACTTCACTGGTCAAAAGCCTTGAAGCAGCTGGTGTCGAAGTGATGTTTGGACTTCCTGGTGGCGCAATTCTTCCTGCCTACGATCCGATCTATGACTCAACGATTCGCCACATCTTGGTTCGCCATGAACAAGGTGCAGGTCATGCTGCAACCGGATATGCGCAAGTAACAGGACGCGCGGGTGTGTGTATTGCAACTTCTGGACCGGGTGCAACAAACCTTGTGACACCACTGATGGATGCTGCGATGGACTCTGTTCCACTTGTTGCAATCACAGGTCAAGTTCCTTCTGCTGCAATCGGTACTGATGCTTTCCAAGAGGCAGATATCCGTGGCATCACAATGCCATTTACCAAGCACAATTACCTAGTCACAAACCCTGATGAAATCCCAGGTGTAATTGCCGAGGCGTTCCATATTGCAACAACAGGACGACCCGGTCCAGTACTTGTTGATATTGCTAAAGATGCTTTGCAGAAGATGACTACCTATAACTGGCCAACATCCATCAAGCTTGCTGGTTATAACCCAAGGACAACTCCTGATGCACAGGCGATCACCGATGCAGCAGCGCTCATTGCGCAATCATCTAAGCCTGTCTTCTATGTGGGTGGTGGAGTAATCAAAGCCAACGCTCATGCTGAGCTTCGTCAGTTGGTTGAACTTCTTGGCGGACCTGTTGTTACAACTCTTATGGCACGTGGTGCATTTCCTGATTCACATCCACTTCATATGGGTATGCCTGGAATGCACGGAACTGTTGCTGCCGTAACAGCCCTACAAAAGGCTGATTTACTTATTACTTTAGGTGCTCGCTTCGATGACCGCGTCACAGGAAAGCTTTCAACATTTGCACCGAATGCAAAGATTCTTCACGCAGATATCGATCCTGCTGAAATCGGCAAGAATCGTCATGCAGATGTTGCAGTTGTTGGCGATGTGAAAGAGACAATCGCAGCCCTTATCCCTGCACTCAAAGCAGCTCTTGCAAAGAACAAGCCAGATCTGACTGCATGGTTGCGTCAGATGAACTCACTGAAATCAACATACCCATTGGGCTTTGATACTCCAGATGATGGATCACTTTCACCACAACTCGTCATCCAACGCCTTGGACAGATCTCTGGCACTGACACCATCTTTACTGCAGGTGTAGGACAGCATCAGATGTGGGCATCACAATTTATCTCTTACGAACATCCACGCACATGGCTTAACTCAGGCGGTGCGGGAACTATGGGTTATGGAGTCCCTGCTGCGATGGGTGCCAAAGTTGGCGCACCGGATACCACTGTGTGGGCTATCGATGGTGATGGTTGTTTCCAGATGACTAACCAAGAGCTTGTTACATGCGCACTCAATAACATTCCTATCAAGGTTGCCATCATCAATAACGAGTCACTCGGCATGGTTCGCCAATGGCAGACCCTGTTCTATGACAGCCGTTATTCAAATACTTCCCTTGATTCAAAGCGCGTTCCAAACTTTCCAATGCTTGCTGAATCAATGGGCTGTGTTGGGCTTTCATGCGAACGTCCTGAAGATCTCGATAAGACAATTGAAAAAGCGATGTCTATCAACGATCAACCTGTGGTTGTCGACTTCCGTGTTCACCGTGATGCGATGGTCTGGCCGATGGTTGCAGCTGGAACATCCAATGATGAAATCATGATCGCTCGCGCAACTGCGCCCGACTGGGATTCACAGGAGCTCTAATGACTACCAGCCGCCGTCAACACACTCTTGAAGTTCTCGTTGAAAATGAGCCGGGCGTTCTAGCACGCGTTGCTGGCCTGTTTTCACGCCGCGCGTTCAACATTGAAACTCTCAACGTTGGACCGACAGAAGATTCATCCATCTCAAAGATGATTATTGGAGTAGCTGTTGAAGGCCACTCTCTCGAGCAAGTCATTGCTCAGCTCGACAAGCTAGTCAGCGTAATCTCCATCAAAGATGTGACGCCTAAGGCAAAAGAAGTGCACGATACCCAACCCGATTATCAAAACTAAGTAAGAAACTACTAAAGGAGAAATACTGTGGCAACGATGTATCACGAAGAGGATGCAGATCTATCAATCATCCAGGGTCGCAAAGTCGCGATCATCGGTTACGGCTCACAGGGCCATGCGCATGCACTCAACCTTCGCGACTCAGGTGTTGATGTTCGCGTTGGTCTGAAGGAAGGTTCACCTTCACGCGCAAAGGCAGAGGCGGAAGGACTTCGCGTCACAACTGTTGCAGAAGCCGTCAAGGAAGCGAATGTCATCATGATCTTGGCTCCTGATCACTTGCAGCGCCATATCTATGCAGAATCAATCTTGCCTAACCTAGAAAAGGGCGATGCTCTCTTCTTCGGTCACGGTTTTAATATTCGCTTCGGTTACATCAAGCCATCTGCTGATGTTGATGTGTGCATGGTTGCGCCAAAGGGTCCAGGACACTTGGTGCGTCGTGAATATGCAGCAGGTCGTGGAGTTCCTGTCATCGTTGCAGTTGAGCAAGATGCGACAGGTAGCGCATGGCCATTGACTCTCTCATATGCAAAGGCAATCGGCGGACTTCGCGCAGGCGGAATCCTTACAACATTTACGGAAGAGACAGAGACCGACTTATTCGGTGAGCAATCTGTTCTCTGTGGCGGAGCATCACAGTTGGTTATGTATGGATTTGAAACGCTAGTTGAAGCTGGATACCAGCCAGAAGTTGCTTACTTTGAGTGCTTGCATGAACTTAAGCTCATTGTTGACCTTATGTATGAAGGTGGAATCGCAAAGCAGCGCTGGTCAGTCTCTGACACAGCTGAATTCGGTGACTACGT
>JBILBC010000009.1:0-26641 GCA_044353885.1 Candidatus Planktophila sp.
AAATAAGGTTGGTAACGCAGGCGATGTCGTCACTGTGAAAGATGGCTACGCACGCAACTTCTTGTTGCCACGCGGAGTCGCAATCGCATGGTCACTCGGTGGCGAGAAGCAGATCGAAGGAATCCGTCGTGCACGTGCTGCACGCGAAGTCCGCGATCTCGATCACGCTAAAGAGATCCAGAAGACACTTGAGAAGGCAACAGTGACTGTAAAGGTAAAGACCGGCACAGCTGGTCGCCTCTTCGGTTCTGTGACAGATAAGGACATTGCAGCTGCTATTAAGTCTGCTACAAGTGTTGATATCGATCGCCATAACCTCAAGACATCTGGTCACATTAAGAAGACAGGAACACACACAGTAAAGGTCTCTCTTGCACATAACATCGTTGCAACAGTTTCACTCACTGTCGTCTCTGCTTAATTAGTTCTAAAGAGAAAGGCCCGTCGCTATATGCGGCGGGTCTTTCTTATTTCTCTTGAAAGTTCTCCCAGCAACCCCGATGATTAAGGGCATGAAACGCACACTTTTACTTTTCTTAGTTCTAGTTTCCCTGCTTGCCCCGGCTCAAGCGGTGGCCGCTGTTAAAGCAGGCGATAGTTGCAATAAACTGAATCAGAGTGCAACGGTCAAAGGCAAGAAATACATCTGCACAAAATCTGCCAAGAAATTGGTATGGAAAGCTGTGCCAGTATCAAAACCAATTTCTACCCCAGCACCTTCTACCCCAGCACCTTCTACCCCAGCACCTTCTGCCCCAGAACCAAGTAAGCCTGAGGAGATTGAACTCGAACTCACTCCTTCATCTTCGGCGAAGATTGGTACAGGATGCATTTTTTCAGGGCTTTTTGTCGGACTCATTGAGGGGCCAGCTGCATGCTCTGTATTGAATGGAAAGAGTATTTGGACGCCACTAGCCAAGGAAAATGACTCTGTTGCCTCGCGCGCATATCGATTTGTGTCGGAGAAATACTCAGCTACACCTGAAGGAAATCTTGCAATGGATATCCGAATGGATCCCAATACACCTGAGTGGGGAAAGAAAATTCAGAAGGGTATGTATGCAGGCGCCCGATTTTGGGGAACATCTCCAAGTGGATCAGCACCAGTACCAACTCTAATTTCTGCTGATATCAATTGGTGGCCAGCACAGCTTGATACTCTGAACTATTCTGGAAAAGATGAGTATCTCAAAAGGATAACTGCAGGTACTTGCCAAGCCGGATTTCATGGCGGACCTAATCCATTCTGGTCATTTGCATTTCGAGAAAGTAATTGCGTAACCAATGTTGGATTTAAGCAAGTACCGGCCCATGAATATACGCATTACGCACAAGCCGTCCTATCGAATTCCTTAAGTAGCCAGAAACCTCGCGTTCCTTGGATGGAAGAGGGTCTTGCATCATTTATCGGGGGAGCGCTTGGAACACATTCCGATATGGGTTCTGATTTAAGAATTTCTTGGGCGATGGATTTGCGTAGCAATCAAGCTCCATTAGATTTCTTTTCCAAAGCTGAAAGATCAGTATATGAAAGCCCCAAGTGGGGAGAAATTTACCCAGTCGGTGCCATTGCTCTTGAGGGATTGGTTGCGCTTGTGGGAATCGATGGCGTGCTCACATATTATTCAGCGATTAAAGAAGGATTGACTGCTGATCAATCAATGGTGAAAGCCTTTGGTCTTACAGTTTCCAACGCCGCCAAACTCCTTGATAGCTATGTAGATTCAGTGCGAATGAAGAATGATTGGTCCCTTGAAAAATTACAGAGCGAATGGGAATCTGCTAAGAAAAGATAAGTATCAGAATGTGAGAATCTGATATTTACTTTCCTCCACAAGGGTGTGCACTTGCATCTCCTGCATGACCTGCACCTTTACGCAGTGCTGGCACTAATCGCGCAGTTACACACATTTCATCAACACCTTATGCACAGCAATCCACGCTTATCCACCGACTTATCCCCACCTTTATCCCCATCGATCACAGAGCTTTCTCGCTTACTGAAGGCGTGGGACATACCTTTGCCCCGTTGGAGCCCGCATTCACATCTTCTTAAGAGGTGTGAAGGCTTTCCGGGCCACGCTGACTTCAACCCAGATTTCCCGCATAAGCGGGCTTTGTCAGTGCATTAGAGGAAGGTATGTCGCATGAGTATTGCAGAACTACCTAATACCTCTCGAGGCGCTGCCACCTTTAATACAGTCGGTGCAGAGTATGAGCGCACACCACCACAAGATCTTCAAGCAGAACAATCTGTTCTCGGTGGAATGTTGTTATCAAAGGATGCAATCGCAGATGTCGTTGAAGTATTACGTGAACGCGATTTCTATCGTCCAGCACATGAGTTAATTTATGATGCAATTCTTGATCTCTATGGTCGCGGAGAGCCAGCCGATGCCGTCACTGTTGCATCAGAGCTCACAAAGCGCGGTGAGATAGCACGCGCAGGTGGTGCGCCATATCTACACACTCTTATCTCATCTGTTCCAACGGCAGCGAATGCCGGTTACTACGCAAAGATTGTTTTAGAACATGCGATCATGCGCCGCCTTGTTGAAGCAGGAACAAAGATTGTTCAACTTGGGTATGACCAAAATGGTGAAGTCGATGACGCAGTTGATGCTGCGCAAGCAGAAGTCTATGCAGTAACAGAGCGACGCTCATCGGAAGATTATGTGCAACTCAGTACTTTGCTACCGGCAGCTCTCGATGAAATTGAAGCGATCTCTAAAGGCATTGGTATCGAAGGTGTGAAATCTGGTTTCCGCGATCTTGATGCACTCACTCACGGTTTCCATCCAGGTAACATGATTATTCTTGCAGCTCGTCCTGCAGTAGGTAAGTCAACGCTCGGCCTTGATATTGCCCGGCATGCCGCGATTCACGAGAACCAGGCAGCTGTGATCTTCTCACTTGAAATGTCGAAATCTGAAATCACGATGCGTATGTTGTCGGCTGAAGCTCGCGTTGGTCTTAACAATATTCGCTCCGGGCAACTTAGCGATGATGAGTGGGCAAAGCTTGCACGCCGTATGGGTGAGATCTCTGATGCACCGCTCTTTATCGATGATTCACCGAATCTTTCGATGATGGAGATTCGCGCAAAGGCGCGACGCCTGAAGCAGCGCCATGATCTCAAACTCATTGTGATCGACTACCTGCAGCTGATGTCATCAGGTAAGCGCGTTGAGAACCGTCAGCAGGAAGTATCTGAATTCTCTCGTCACTTGAAGCTAATGGCGAAGGAGCTCAATGTTCCTGTTATCGCCATCTCTCAGCTCAACCGTTCACCTGAACAACGCTCTGATAAGAAGCCGATGCTCTCTGACCTTCGTGAATCTGGTTCTATCGAACAAGATGCTGACGTAGTTATCTTGCTCCACCGCGATGATATGTATGACTCACAGAACCGATCAGGTGAGGCAGATTTCATCGTTGCAAAGCACCGTAATGGACCAACAAGAACTATTACAGTCTCAGCACAACTTCACTTTGCACGCTTCTTCGATATGGCACCGAATGTGGGAGCAGGACGTGACTTCACACAATCAACGGGTGCTTCAGATATTCAGCCATCATCTCCTGGCGATGGCGGATGGAACGAGTAGTTACTTAACTCGCAACAGTCTTAGCGCGATCTGCTAAATAAACTCCAACGAGCACAGCTGCAGCGCCGATGAGTTGAATGAAATCCCAGCTCTGAGAAAACCAGATCCATGCAAATGCTCCAGCGATTACTGGCTCAAGCATTCCAATAACGCTACTTGTTGATGCAGTTAAGAGTTTCATTCCAGATAAGACCAACATATAGGGAACAACGGTTCCAAAGATTGCTGCAGCACCTATTAATAACCAACCCGGAAGCATCGTGCCGGCTGCAATTCCACCCAAATCCATCTGCACGGTAAATACTTCAAAAGGAAATGTCCAAGGGGGCTGAACAACGAGCCAGAAGATGGATGCAAAACCCATACCGAAGATCAAGGTTGCAATCGGTTCACGACTCTTACCGATGCGCTCACTCATGAGGAAGTAGGCAGCCAGTGCGAATGCGCAGAGAGCTGCAGCGGTAAGTCCGATCAGATCAAACTTAAGTCCTTCCCAGACCTTTGCAACGAGAACAAGGCCAGTGAATGAGAGAGCAACTGCAAGCCACATCTCATTAGAGACAAAACCTCTACGAACGAATTTAATCCAGAGCGCAATCCAAATGGATGCAGTGAATTCAATAATAAGGACAAGGCCTAGTGGAACACCGCGCTGGATGCTCAGTAGATAGCCAAAGTTCACAAAGGCAAAGCCCACAACGCCATATATGGCAAGGCGCCTAATCTCAGATTTCTTCACCTTAATAATTTCAGGGCGGGTAAGGAGAACATAGGTGCCAAGGATGAGAACGGCTGAGACTGAGCGCACCTCAGCTAAGCGAAGTGCTGGAAGGTGCTTTAGAACTACAGTGACAACGATTCCAGAGAGTGCGAAGAAGAAAGCTCCCAGAACAAGCAGGAATTCGCCGCGATGTTTGGTAAGCACTGCGTGAGTCTAACTTAATTACTTAGAAAGCGGACTCTGGAATCTCCATGATTGCAGCATCAGTTGCTTCCACAATCTTGCGATCTGCGGTGATGTGAGGAAGAACTGTTGTCACAAAGAACTTTGCAGATGCAATCTTGCCTGTGTAGAAATCAGTATCTTTTCCAGCACCTGCTGAAAGCTTTGCAGATGCGATATCTGCTTGGCGAAGAAGAAGCCATGTGATGATCACATCGCCAACAGCCATCAGTGCACGGGAAGTGCTCAAGCCGACCTTATAAATCTCATCAGGCTTTTCTTGTGATGCCATTGCATGCCCCACAAGTACTCCGATAATTCCATTGAGGTCAGCAAGTGCCTTTGAAAGCGCTGCCTTCTCATCTGCATGAACTCCGCCACTTTCAGCAAATGCTTGAATCTCTTTACCAAGTAGTCCAAGTGAGCGACCACCATCTTTCACAACCTTGCGGAAGAAGAAGTCGAGTCCTTGAATGGCAGTGGTGCCTTCATACAAGGTATCAA
The DNA here is from genome assembly GCA_044353885.1 of Candidatus Planktophila sp. Lineage (GTDB taxonomy): Bacteria > Actinomycetota > Actinomycetes > Nanopelagicales > Nanopelagicaceae > Planktophila. The sequence continues at coordinate 5,056 of JBILBC010000009.1, forward strand.
TCTTTGCATCGCGCACATATTGCTCAAGTGGCCAATCGCGTGTGAAGCCTGCGCCACCAAATGTTTGCAGGGATTCTGTGCCAAGAAGTGTCCATGACTTTTCAGATCCAAAACCTTTAACAACAGGAAGAAGTAAGTCATTGAGCTTCTCCATCGTTTCAAACTTGTCGGTATCTCCTGCAGCTCGTGCTAGCTCAATCTCATCTTGAATCGATGCGGTGTAGAGAACAAGTGCGCGCATACCTTCGGAGTAAGCCTTCTGCACCATCAGTGAACGACGCACATCTGGGTGCTTAATGATGGTCACGCGAGGGCTCGCCTTATCGTTCATGATCTTCATATCGCCACCCTGCACGCGAGTCTTGGCATAGGAAAGCGCTTGCTGGTAACCGGCAGAAAGCGTTGCAATCGCCTTAGTTCCCACCATCATGCGAGCGAATTCAATAATCTTAAACATCTGTGCAATACCTTGGTGAACATCACCGAGTAGGTAACCAACAGCTGGTTCATTCTCACCAAGATATACCTCACATGTGGCAGAGACATTGAGCCCCATTTTATCTTCCAGCGCTGTGACATAGACACCGTTGCGCTTTCCAAGATCTCCGGTTTTAAAGTCAAACATAAACTTTGGAATAAGAAAGAGCGAGAGCCCCTTTGTTCCAGGTCCGCCACCTTCGCGGCGTGCAAGAACAAAGTGCATGACATTCTCATAGAAGTCGGCATCGCCTGATGTGATGTAACGCTTGTTGCCTGTGATGTGCCAAGTACCATCTGCTTGCTGCACAGCTTTCGTGCGACCTGCACCGACATCTGAACCTGCATCAGGTTCTGTCAATTGCATCGTTGCACCCCAGTGACGTTCCACCATGTGCTTTGCCATAATCTTCTGCTCATCAGTTCCTAATACATAAGCAACGTGAGCGAATGCATAACCAGATGCATAGAGATGAATTCCAGGGTTTGATCCAAGAACCATCTCAGCAATTGCCCAGCGAACTGATTGTGGGATTTTCATTCCACCTAAATCAACAGGCGCATCAAGGCGCCACCATTCACCATCGACATATGCTTTATAGGATTTAATAAAACTTGCAGGAAGATTGACATTTCCTGTCTCTTTATTCAGTACTGCGCCAACACGATCGCCTTCAACGAAAGATGCTGCAAGATCGTTCTCACATAAACGCTTCATTTCTTCCAACATCCCCATCGCTGTATCGCGATCAAGGTCGGAGTAGATAGATGTACCTAAGACCTTCTCGCGACCCAAGAGGTCAAAGAGGCAGAATTCGATATCGCGCAGATTGGCTGTGTAATGGCTCATGGGGCAATGGTGCTACCCGCCAGTAACTTAAGCAAGCGTGCCAAGGCCCTTTTTTGCGCGCTTAAAAGGTAGGCTCGCGCCGTGCTACTCAGTGATCGCGATATCCGCTCAGAAATTACCCAAGGCCGCGTTGCCGTGGAGCCATATGACGAAGCAATGATCCAGCCCTCATCGGTGGATGTGCGCCTGGATAAGTTCTTCCGCGTCTTTGAAAATCACAAGTACTCAGTCATCGACCCATCGATTGAACAGGCTGAGCTCACACGCGAAGTCATCGCCGAAGATGGCGAAGCATTTATCTTGCACCCAGGTGAATTCGTTCTGGCATCGACCTATGAAATCATCACACTTCCTGATGACATCGCAGGACGCTTAGAAGGAAAGTCATCTCTCGGGCGCCTTGGACTTCTTACTCACTCAACTGCAGGCTTTATCGATCCAGGTTTTTCTGGCCACATCACACTTGAACTTTCTAACGTTGCTAACTTGCCGGTGAAGTTATTCCCAGGCATGAAAATCGGTCAGCTCTGTCTGATTAAACTCTCATCTCCTGCTGAGCACCCATATGGCTCAGCAATCTATGCATCACGTTATCAAGGACAGCGCGGGCCAACCCCAAGCCGTTCCTTTATGAATTTCCACCAGAGTAAAATTAAATAACTCCTAGATAATCTCTATCTGGGGGAATACCAACCAGTCAAAAGGGGTTGAAGTAAGTATGGAATTTATCGTCATTGGCGCACTCATCCTTCTTGTCATCTTTGCTGTTGCTCAATACAACCGCCTTATTCGACTGAACATCACAGTCGATGAGGCATTTGCGCAGATTGAGGTTCAACTCAAGCGCCGCGCAGATCTGATCCCCAACCTTGTTGAGACCGTCAAGGGCTATGCCACACATGAGCAGAGTACCTTTGATGCTGTCGTTGCAGCACGCGCTAAGTCAACGAGTGCATCCAGTGTTGCCGATGTTGCAGCAGCTGATGGCGCACTCACCAACGCACTGCGTGGACTACTCGCTGTTGCTGAGGCATATCCAGATTTGAAAGCATCATCTAACTTTCTATCACTTCAGGAAGAACTTTCTACTACAGAGAATAAAGTCTCTTTTGCGCGTCAGTTCTATAACGACACTGTGCGCTCGCTCAATACAGCTGTAAAGACAGTGCCTACCAACTTCTTTGCAGGGTTTGCAAAAGTTGATGCTCGCGAATTCTATGAAGTAGAAAACGCTGCAGATCGTAACGTTCCAAACGTTAAGTTCTAATTTCATCTATGGCTGAGAATAACTTTCGCGCACTGCAATCTGCCAATAAAGGAAAGACTTATTTCCTTCTGGCATCGATGGGTGTTCTCACATGGTTTGTTGCATATGCTGCAATGACATATTTTGGTGTGGGCACGGCATCAACGATGGTGCCGATGGCAGTGGGCTTTGCTCTCATTGGCGTGTGGGGTTCTTACTACGGCTCAGATAAATTAGTTCTGACTATGACAGGTGCCAAGCTCATTACGCGCGAAGATGCGCCAGAGCTCTTTAATGTGATTGAAGAAGTTGTGATTGCAAGTGGTCTACCAATGCCCAAGGTTGCCATCGTTGAAGATAGCGCTCCTAATGCATTTGCAACCGGTCGCAATCCTGAACACGCACTCATCGCCTTTACAACACGCATGCTTGAAGTGATGGATCGTGATGAGCTGCAAGGAGTGATCGCGCATGAGCTCTCCCATGTGGCAAACCGCGACACATTGGTCTCAGCAGTTGCTGCAACAACAGCAGGAGCCATCGCTATTTTAAGTGATTTCCTTATGCGCATGATGTGGTTTGGTGGAGGAAGAGATAGAGATCGTGGCGGTAATTCCAATCCACTGGCACTTGTATTCTCACTTGTTGTTCTCATGCTCGCACCTATTGCCGCTGTGCTCCTTAAATCTGCAATCTCACGCAAGCGTGAGGCACTCGCTGATGCGACCGCTGTTTCCTTTACAAGAAATCCAGCAGGTCTTCGTAAAGCACTTGAAGTATTAGCTGCAGATTCCACCGTGGTGCGTCAGAAATCAAATGCTGTTGCACATATCTGGATTGAATCACCGCTCGATGGAAAGGCAGTCTCTAAGTTATTTAGTACCCATCCACCGATTCAAGAACGTATTGCAACCTTGAAGGCGATGGAGTCACTCGGCCCTGCGGGGCAATAACAAGGTAAAGAGGGCACCTTCACCGGGCTTTGATTGCACAGTAACGCTGCCACCATGGGCGCGCATCACAGCATCAACAATAGATAGCCCAAGTCCACTTCCATCACTGCCTGTGCGCACACGTGATGCATCTGTGCGATAGAAACGTTCAAAGATCTTCTTCTGATCATCTGCACTGAGTCCAGGTCCCTTATCGGCCACAGTTATTTCAATTCCACTATCAGTAGATCCCACAGTGACCGTGATGGCAGTTCCTGCAGGTGTGTGAGTGCGTGCATTGGCAAGTAAGTTTGCAACTACTTGATGGATGCGCACTTCATCACCCAAGGTAAAGATTTCAGTATTAGTTGAGTTGAGAGTGACGGGATGCTCTGGGCCTGCAGCGCGGGCTGAGATCACAGCATCTTCGACAACCTTATTGATATCAACAGGCTTTGACTCCATCTCGCGTGCTTGATCAAGGCGGGCAAGAAGTAAGAGATCTTCCACGAGTGAGCCCATACGCTTTGATTCATTTTCAATACGAGCAATCAGTTCAGTGGTTTCTTTCTCGCCAGTGACAGCACCTTGTCGATGCAGCTCTGAGAAGCCGCGGATTGCGGTGATAGGTGTGCGCAGTTCGTGAGATGCATCTGCTACAAAGCGTCGCAGCTTGTTCTCACTCTCAGTGCGCACAGCAAATGCTTCTTCAATACGAGCAAGCATTGTGTTCAGTGATGTGACAAGTCTGCCTACTTCGGTTGAAGGATTAGCATCTGGCATACGTGCTGAGAGATTTCCTGATGCAATCTCTCCTGCAGTCTTTTCTGCATCTTCTAATGGGCGCAGGCCAATTGTGATTACAGATCTCGATGCAAAGGCGATCAGAAGAAGTAGTGACAGACCAATAAGACTAAATAAGAATGTGAGGCGGGAGAGCGTTCTATCTAATTCACCAAGATTTTGAGCTGCGATAAATGTTCCAGATGGTGAAGTAAGTGGCCGCGCAATCACTCGAAAATCAGGACCAGGTGCTTGGATAGTAAATGCTTCATCACCGTGGACAGCAACCTCGCCGGGCAATAAGCCGGCAAGGTATGAAGTAATTGATGGAGTGCCTAAATTGCCCCCTAGGCCACCGATAAGTGAGCCATTGGAATCAAGAAGTGTGATCGATGTTGACGTTGGTATTTGAGAAAGAGGTGCAGAAGCTCCAGGGCCACGACCAAGGCCACGACCAGGATGCTCATCATCCTCTTCATCAATGGCAATTCCACCGCGCTCGATTCGAGGAATGGCTGCCTCTGAAATTGCAATCAATTGGTCATCTACTTGTGTGAGTAGATAACCCTTGAGAAGTGATTGTGTAGCAAAGCTTGCAACAAGAAAGCCCAGAGCGGTGAGCAAGACAATTCCCAATGAGAGCCTGCTGCGCAGACTCCACGTTGCAAAGGGTGAGCGCATGAGAATTACTTCGCTGCTGGCAATCTAAGTCGGTAGCCAACACCGCGCACAGTGTGAATAAGTGCTGGTTCATAGATATCAATCTTCTTACGCAGGTATGAAATATATGTCTCCACGATTCCAGCGTCGCCGCCGAAATCATAATCCCAGACGTGATCCAAAATCTGTGCCTTACTTACTACGCGATCTGCATTAATAAGCATGTATCGAAGGAGAGTAAATTCTGTGGGAGATACTTCAAGTAGATGACCTGCGCGATGAACTTCGTGTGTTGCCTCATTAAGCTCAAGATCTGCAAATCGAATCTTCTCCTCATCCATTGTCTGCTCGGTAACACCGATGCGGCGAAGAAGAGCGCGAAGACGTGCAACAAGTTCTTCAAGGCTAAATGGTTTGGTCATGTAATCATCGCCGCCGATCGTCAGACCTTGCACCTTATCTTTCATCTCATCTTTGGCAGAGAGAAAGAGAACTCCCACTTCAATTCCTTCATTGCGAATCTGGCGACAGACTTCAAAGCCATCAAGATCAGGCAACATGACATCGAGAATCATTGCGTGAGGTTTAAATTCTTCGGCAATTGTTAACGCTTGTGATCCTGTTGCAGCTGTGCGCACATCGAAGCCAACAAATTTCAAACTTGTTGCAATGAGATCGCTAATGCTTGTCTCGTCATCGACAACGAGGATGCGCTGACCGGTTGATTCACTCACTTCTTTAATTGCCATGGCCATACCATCCTCTTACAACCTGAGTCTTTGCTGAGAATCGTGCGATGTTACTCAGTGACTGTCTTTACGCTGAATTACATTGATGTAACTTCATACACAATGGGGATAAACCTTGTGGAGAGACGGTATTTCTACAACTTTTTAATGGGAACCCTCACCCTGCTGCTCTTCGCGCGGTATTTCCCGCTCCTAAGGCTTTTCAGGGTTATTTGACTTTCCATTTAGCGATAGGATTTGAGCCTGCTGTTGAGGAATTACCGCTCTACAGCCCCATACAGGACATTTGAAGGAGCCCCCCTTGGCTGATGTGAAGAAGGAATCCGGCGGATATGACGCCTCCTCGATCACCGTCCTTGAGGGTCTTGAGGCAGTCCGCAAGCGCCCTGGAATGTATATCGGCTCCACCGGTGAGCGCGGCCTTCACCACCTTGTCTATGAAATCGTCGATAACGCAGTAGATGAGGCGCTCGCAGGCTACTGCACAGAGATTGCCGTAACGCTGATGGCCGATGGTTCCCTTCAAGTGATCGATAACGGTCGAGGAATTCCCGTTGATATCCACCCGATTGAGAAGAAACCAGCTCTTGAAGTTGTTCTCACCGTCTTGCACGCAGGTGGAAAGTTTGGAGACGGTGGCTACTCAGTCTCTGGTGGTCTCCACGGTGTTGGTTCATCTGTTGTGAACGCACTCTCAACAAATTTATCTGCAAAAGTTAAGCGCGATGGATTTATCTGGACTCAAGAGTACAAACTCGGTGTTCCAACTGCGCCCGTTAAAAAAGGTGAAGCAACAACAGAGACTGGAACGACAATTCAATTCTGGCCGTCGGAGGAAATCTTTGAAACAACAGATTTCTCCTTTGAGGTTCTCTCTGCGCGATTTAGAGAGATGGCCTTTCTTAACCGCGGACTTATTTTATCTCTTACCGATATGCGCCAAGGCCATGTTGATGAAAAAGGTGAACAACTCACCGTGCGCTATCAATACCAAGGTGGAATTACTGACTTTGTAAAGCACCTCAATTCAACTCGCGGAGAATTGCATAAATCTGTGATCGCACTTGTTGCAGAAGATAAGAAGGCGCGCCTTTCACTTGAAGTATCGATGCAGTGGAATAACGGCTTCTCTGAATCTGTCTATACCTTCGCAAATACCATCCACACCCACGAGGGTGGAACTCACGAGGAGGGCTTTCGTACTGCGCTCACATCTGTTGTGAATAAGTTTGCTGAAGAACAAGGTTTGATCCGTAAGAAGGAAGATCGCCTTACAGGAGATGATGTGCGCGAAGGTCTTACTGCCATCGTCTCTATCAAAATGGGTGAGCCTCAATTTGAAGGACAGACCAAGACAAAGCTGGGTAATACTGAGGCTAAGTCCTTTACGCAGAAAGTTGTCAACGAACACCTGACTGCATGGTTTGAACAGAACCCACAAGAAGGTAAAGACATTATCCGTAAATCAATTGATGCAGCATCTGCTCGCGTTGCAGCACGAAAGGCGCGCGACTTAGCGCGTAATCGCAAAGGATTACTTGAAGGTCGCGGAATGCCAGGAAAGCTTGCTGACTGTCAGTGGACTGATCCTTCAAAGTGTGAGCTCTATATTGTCGAAGGTGACTCTGCGGGTGGCTCTACTAAGGGTGGACGTGACTCACGTAATCAAGCAGTACTGCCTATTCGTGGCAAGATTCTTAACGTTGAGAAGGCTCGCATCGACCGCGTCTTGCAGAACAATGAAGTGCAGGCGCTGATCACAGCACTTGGCACAGGTGTTCACGATGATTTCGATATTGCAAAGCTTCGCTACCACAAGATTATTTTGATGGCAGATGCTGACGTTGATGGTCAGCACATTCGCACACTGCTTCTCACACTTCTCTTCCGCTTTATGCGCCCACTGATTGAAAATGGTTTTGTCTATCTTGCACAACCTCCTTTATATAAATTGAAGTGGGGCGGTAAAGATCCTGTCGAATACGCATTTAGCGATAGAGAGCGCGATGGCATGATCAAGATTGGTCTCGATGCTGGAAAGCGCCTTCCTAAAGAAGATGGAATTCAGCGCTTTAAGGGCCTTGGTGAGATGCCAGCAAAAGAGTTGTGGGATACCACGATGGATCCTGAGCACCGCGTGCTAATTCAAGTAACTCTTGATGATGCAGCAGCAGCTGATGATTTGTTCTCAGTACTTATGGGTGAAGATGTCGAACAACGTCGCGCATTTATTCAGCGCAACGCGAAGGATGTTAGGTTCTTGGATATCTAATGGCTATCGATGAGACAACACCTGAGGAAGTAACTTTCGACCGCATCGAAAAAGTTGACCTTCAAGTTGAAATGGCGCGAAGCTATCTTGACTATGCGATGTCAGTTATTGTCGGTCGCGCGTTGCCTGATGTGCGCGATGGCTTAAAGCCTGTTCACCGCCGTGTTCTCTATGCAATGTATGACGCTGGATATCGTCCAGATAAGGGTTATTACAAATCTTCTCGCATCGTCGGTGATGTCATGGGTAATTACCACCCACACGGTGACACTGCGATCTATGACACTGTTGTTCGTTTAGCGCAGCCGTGGTCACTTCGTTATCCATTAGTAGATGGAAATGGAAACTTCGGCTCTCCCGGCAATGATCCAGCTGCTGCAATGCGTTATACAGAGGCGCGTTTAGCTCCTATTGCGATGGAGATGATGCGCGATATCGATGAAGATACCGTCAACTTCTCACCTAACTACGATGGCCGATCACAAGAGCCAGATGTATTGCCATCACGTTTTCCAAACCTTCTTGTTAATGGTTCTGCAGGTATTGCAGTGGGTATGGCTACAAATATTCCACCACATAACCTGCGCGAAATTGGCGAGGCAGTGATCTACGCACTCGAACATCCTGAGATGGCAGCTCCTGATCTTCTCAACCACATGCTCACCATTGTTAAGGGCCCAGATTTCCCAACGAAGGCGCTCATTGTTGGCCGTGGTGGAATCGAAGATGCCTATCGCACAGGTCGTGGCTCAGTGACTATGCGCGCAGTGGTCAATGTTGAAGAGATCAACAAGCGCACATGTCTTGTTGTGACCGAACTTCCATACCAAGTAAACCCAGATAACTTAGCTTTGAAGATTGCTGAACTTGTTAAAGATGGCAAGATCAAGGGCATCGCTGATGTGCGCGATGAAGGTAATGAGCGTTTAGGTCAGCGCCTTGTCGTTGTTCTTCAATCATCTGCTATTCCTAAGGTGATTCTTAATAACCTTTATAAGCAGACACAGCTGCAAGACACATTCGGTGCCAATATGTTGGCACTCGTCGATGGCGTTCCTCGCACACTGCGCCTTGATGAATTCATCAAGTACTACATCGAACACCAGGTCGAAGTTATTGTCCGCCGCACCAAGTTCCGCCTTGTTGAAAAAGAGAAGCGCGCACATATTCTCAAGGGTTATTTGAAGGCACTGGATGCACTCGATGCTGTGATTGCACTGATCCGTGCATCTAAGACACCGGAGGAAGCTCGCACAGGTTTGATGAAGCTGCTAGATGTTGATGAGATTCAAGCGAACGCTATTTTGGATATGCAGCTGCGCCGTATTGCAGCCCTTGAACGTCAGAAGATCAACGATGAGTATGAAGGTTTGATGGCTGACATCATTGAACTCAATGCAATCTTGGCTTCAGAGGCTAAGCAGCGCGAGATTATCAAGACAGAGCTTTCAGATTTGATCGCAAAGTATGGCGATGAGCGCCGCACACAGCTTGTTGCTAGCGAAGGTGACTTCTCAGCAGAAGACTTGATTCCAGATCACGATGCCGTTGTCACCATTACTCGTGGCGGATATTCAAAGCGCACGAGCGCTGATCTCTATAAATCACAGCGTCGCGGAGGCCGTGGAGTTAAGGGCGCAGCTCTTAAGCAAGATGATGTTGTGGACCACTTCTTTGTGGCATCTACTCACGACTGGTTGTTGTTCTTCACTAACCAGGGCCGCGTCTATCGCGCAAAGGTTCATGAGCTTCCCGATGCAGGTCGCGATGCACGTGGACAGCACGTTGCAAACTTGATGGCATTTAAGCCAGATGAGCAGATTGCACAGGTACTTTCATTTAAGGATTACAACGCAGCACCGTTCTTAGTTCTTGCAACAAAGAATGGTCTTGTGAAGAAGACTCCGCTTTCTGAATACGACTCACCTCGCACAGGTGGCTTGATTGCGATTTCACTTAAGCCAGGTGATGAAGTTGTCTCTGCCTCCCTTGTTCGAAACGGCGATGAGTTACTCCTTGTTTCAAAGAAGGCGATGTCACTGCGCTTTACGACAGATGATGAATCACTGCGCTCAATGGGTCGATCAACATCTGGTGTGATTGGTATGAAGTTCCGCGCAGGCGATCAACTTCTTACGATGTCGCGCGTTGATGCTGAGACATCAGTGGGTGCATTTGTCTTTACAGCAACCGATGGTGGTTATGGCAAGAAGACACCTATTGATGAATATCGTTTACAAGGACGCGGTGGAATTGGAATCAAGGCTGCAAAGATTGATGAAGATTCTCGCGGAACACTTGTCTCAGCTCTCGTCTTAGTTGATAGCGATGAAATTCTCGCGATCACATCTGCTGGAACCGTGATGCGCACCCCAGCTGCTGAAGTGCGCCAAACTGGGCGCGATTCAATGGGCGTTCGCCTGGTGAACCTCGATGAAGGTGCCACCCTCCTATCTGTGACCTGCAACAGCGAAGATGAGATTTCTCCGCAAAAGTAGTAGGGTTCACGCCTGTAGTTATGGCATAGCCGTTTTGGCTCCTTGATGAATTTCAAGTAACCTTGCGCTTCTGCTCACGTTCGAAAGTTCGTTTGCGGGCCCATAGCTCAGCCTGGTTAGAGCGCTTCCCTGATAAGGAAGAGGTCGGTGGTTCAAGTCCACCTGGGCCCACCCGTTCTAATACGGGGACCTAGCTCAATTGGTAGAGCGCTGCCTTTGCAAGGCAGAGGTTAGGGGTTCGATTCCCCTGGTCTCCACAAGAAGCCCACCTTATGGTGGGTTTTTTACTATCAAGCATCGATTGGAAATCACATGTCATCAACAGCAACTCTGCACACATCCCTTGGCGATATCGTCATCGAACTCTTTCCTAACCACGCACCAAAGACAGTCGAGAACTTCGTAGGTCTTGCAACAGGTGCTAAAGAGTGGACTGATCCACGCACAGGTAAGAAGTCAACAGAGAAGCTCTATGACGGAACAATTTTCCACCGCGTCATCAGCGGCTTCATGCTTCAAGGCGGAGACCCACTCGGTCAGGGATTCGGCGGACCTGGTTACCAGTTCGCAGATGAATTCCATGGAGAACTTCAATTCGATCGCCCATACATCCTTGCAATGGCTAACTCAGGACCTGGAACAAATGGTTCACAATTCTTCATCACTGTCGCTCCAACAACATGGCTTAACCGAAAGCACACAATCTTCGGTGAAGTTAAGGATGCAGCATCACAGGCTGTCGTTGATGCAATTGGTGCAACACCAACAGGTGCGCAAGATAAGCCTGTGACACCTGTTGTAATCAATAGCGTCACTATCGCTTAATTCTTCATACGTATGAAGCAGCGTTCAGCAGTTCTTACTCTGATCACTGTTATATGTGCCTTTTATCTCTGGGAGCTTGTTGATTCAGGGATTATCGGAACATTTGCACTCTATGGAATCGATCTGCTTCAGGTAACGAACGAGTGGTATCGACTCGTCACTGTTGCCTTGATTCACGATAACTCCAGCACAATTCCGATTCACTTAGCTTTCAATATGCTTGCACTGCACTCACTCGGTGCACCCATTGAAACTCTCCTTGGGCGCAGTAAGTTTCTGATTATCTTCTTTGCATCTCTCATCGGTGGATCGATCGCATCAGCGATATTTCTTGGCTATAACGGTTACTCCATCGGAGCATCAGGTGCTGTCTTTGGCCTCTTTGGCTCATGGATAATCATCGGGCGAAGAATTGGTGCCGAAGTAAAGAGCACCCTTGTCATCATCGGACTTAACTTTGTTCTTGGTTTTACTATCGGCGGAGTTGATTGGCGCGCTCACCTTGGTGGACTTATCGCAGGGATTGCCGTGACAAAGGTCTTGCTTAGCTCTTCACGTTCCTAAGCAGAATCTGCGCAACATCGAGTACTTCCACATCTGATTGGCGCGCAACCATTCCGTCACCAACCATGATGCGACAGAACGGACAGGCAACAGCAACTTCTTGCGCACCCGTATCAATTGCTTCATCGACGCGGTTGAGGTTGATGCGAGTACCAATCTTCTCTTCCATCCACATGCGTCCACCGCCACCACCGCAACAGAATGAGCGTTCCTTATTACGTGGCATCTCTTCCACATCGCAACCACTTGCTTCAAGCAGCTCGCGTGGTGGTGCATAAATTTGATTGTGACGACCGAGGTAGCAAGGGTCGTGATAGGTCAACTTCTTATCTGATTTATGTGGGCTTGGCTTAAGGCGCCCTTCCTTAATCAAAGTGTTGAGAAGTTGTGTGTGGTGCAACATCTCAAGTTCAAAACCACTCTGTGCATAATCGCGACCGATGGTTGTGAAGCAGTGAGGGCAGGTAACAACAACTTTCTTCTTACCCTTTGGCCTGTCACCAAATGTCTCATTAAATGTTGCAATATTTTCCTGTGAAAGAATTTGATAGAGGAATTCATTTCCTGAGCGGCGCGCAGGATCTCCCGTGCAAGTCTCGCGCTTACCAAGAACTGCAAAGTTCACTCCTGCCATATGTAGCAATTCTGCAACTGCTTTTGTTGTCTTCTTTGCACGCTCTTCATATGCGCCTGCACAACCAACCCAGAAGAGATATTCAACTTCTTCAGGCAGTTCACCGCTGACAACGCGCACAGGGAAGTCACACTCTGCAATCCATCCTTCGCGATCTTGCTTATTGGCACCCCATGGGTTGCCCGCCTTTTCAAGATTACGGAATGTTCCACCGAGCTCTGTTGGAAATTCAGATTCAACAAGTACTTGAAAGCGTCGCATATTAACGATGTGATCCACATGTTCGATATCAACAGGACACTCTTCAACGCATGCACCACATGATGTGCAGGACCAGAGGACATCAAGGTCGATAGGAGCGTTTTCACCAACAAGATTCTCAGTCTCAACAACCTTTGACATCGCATGATCGCGCATCGCCATAATCAAGAGCTTGGGAGATAACGGCTTATCTGTATGCCATGCAGGGCACTGTGATTGGCATCGGCCGCACTCAGTGCAGCTGGTCATATCCAGCAAGCCCTTCCATGAAATATCACCGCGTGTGCCAAGACCGAAGACATCATCTTCTGCAGGGTCTTCGAAGTTAACTGGCTTTCCCTTTGAGAGCATTTCAGGAAGTGCGCCAAGTGCTGGCTTATCAATATTGCGCTTGTAGTAGATATTAAAAAATGCCAGGAAGCGGTGCCATGCAATACCCATGGTCAGATTTGATGCAATGACAATAAACCAAGCCATCGACACAACAATTTTCAGCGTTGCAACAATAACTATGGCGCTCTCAATGGATGCCGTAGACATTGAGCTAAATACAACAACTGCTGGCCATGAGATTGCATAGTGCCAATTCCATGATGTTTCACCAGCGAGTGCGCCTTCTAGTCCGCGCAGTGCGATGACACAGAAGACGATGGCAAGAATTGTTGCCTCAACGTAATACGCCTTACCCATTCCAGAACCGCTAAAGCGATTGAGCATCCGAAAACGAGTTACTTGGCGAATACCAATAAGAGTCACAATGCTGATGCCAGTGAGCGCTGCAATCGCTTCGGCAAAGAGTTCATAGCCAACAAAGTGGCCAATAATGGGAAGTGCGAAATCCGGATTGATTACTTGACCGTATGCAGTAACGAGTGTTCCAAAGAGCGCACCGAAACCAATCATCACAAACCAGTGCGCAATTCCAGTTCCGGTGAAGTTGAGCATCTTTGTGTGACCCAGAACTTCTTTGAGCATATTCTTAAATCGCGCAGACTTATCGTTGCTGCGAGTTGGATCCGGTTGTTGCTTCTTATAGAGGGAAATTAAAAGACGGGTTCGCACCGTAAGCAGTACTAATGCAAATACAGTAATCAGATACGAGATGCTGGCCAGCGCTAACTTCATGAACGCTAGGGTAATCGTTAAGAGGGCTGAAAGACCTTTGAAGTAAAGGATTTTGCTACAAGAGCACGGGCCTGGGTCAGATTTGCCACAACTCCTGCAGAGATTGCCTGGACTGCGATATTTCCGAAGAGAGTTGCCTCAACAGGTCCAGTTTTAACAGTCATTCCGCAGATATCTGCAGTGAGTTGATTGAGGAGGTCGTTCTGAGAGCCACCACCCAAGATGTGAATCACTTCAATGGTGCGACCTGTGACTGCAGAAATTTCAGCAAGTGTCTTCTTATATGCATGGGCCAAGCTATTGAGAATGCAGATTGCATATTCGCCATCTGTGTGAGGCGGGGTCAATCCACGCTCCACACAGTAAGCGCGAATTCGATCTGGCATTCCAACAGGGGGAGCAAAGAGTGGATCGTTAGGGTCAATCAGAGTTGTGAAAGATTTAGCTGCAGATGCAAGTGATAGAAGTTCAGGCATTTCATAATCGCGACCTTCAAGGTGCCAGGTGCGACGGCATTCTTCAAGTATCCACATTCCAGTGACATTCTTCAATGCACGAACAGTTCCATCAGCCCCAAGTTCATTGGTGACATTGGCTGCAAATGCTTCGGGCGTTAATACAGGTGCATCGAGTTCAACACCAACAAGTGACCACGTGCCACTTGAGATATATGCCTCGGTCAACCGATTAGTAAAGGGGACTCCTGCAATGGCTGCTGCTGTGTCATGTGATGCTGTTGCCACAACGTTAATTCCATCGAGTTCATCAAAACCGCTTACGACTCCAATGAGAGTTCCTGGTTCATGAAGTTCAGTAAAGAGATCCTCACGGATGCCTGCAAGCTTGATTAATTCACGATCCCATTCTCTGGTGCGAGTATTGAGAGCTTGCGTGCTAGATGCGTTAGTGACTTCTGTTGAAAGCTTCCGGGTCAGAAGAAAATTAACAAGATCAGGCAGCATCAAGAACTTTGTGGCCTTTTTATATTCAGGAAGTTCGCGCGCTGCATAGAGCTGATAGATCGTGTTAAAGGGAAGGAATTGAATTCCTGTTGTTGAATAGATGCGTTCTTTGCCGATGATTTTTGTGAGCTCTTGATAAGCAATCTCATTACGAGGATCGCGATAGGCGTGAACAGGGGGTAAGTACTGGCCTGTGGGGCTAATAAAGCCGTAATCAACTGCCCATGAATCAACTGCCAGGCTTATCGGGTCAGATGTCTTAATAGCCTCTTTCAGGCCTGTGAGAACTTCAGCGAGAATCAAATCCCAATTCCATAAGAGAGAACCATCTTCTTGTGGAATTACTTCGTGCAGAAATCGGTGCACAACATCCAGTGAGATCGAATCGCTACCAACCCGTCCTATAGCGACTCGACCACTGGTTGCACCAAGATCTACTGCAAGAAATTCAAACATGGAGATCTATCGCATAAATGCGGCAGCGACTCCACTGTCGACAGGAATATGAAGACCGGTGGTCAGTGAGAGATCAGATGTGCAGAGAACAAATACCGCTGCTGCGATATTTTCTGGCAGTACTTCTCTCTTCAAAATCGAACGTTGTGCGTAGTACTCACCAAGCTTCTCCTCTTCTACACCGTAGACAGCAGCACGGTTTGCACCCCATCCTGATGAGAAGATTCCTGAACCACGAACAACACCATCAGGGTTAATTCCATTGACGCGAATTTGATGTGCACCAAGTTCAGCAGCGAGCAGACGCACCTGATGTGCTTGATCTGCCTTCGTTGCACCGTATGCGATGTTATTAGGACCGGCAAAGATTGAGTTCTTTGATGAGATGTAGACAATATCTCCACCCATCTTCTGAGCAATCATTGCCTTTGCCGCTTCTCGTGACATTAAGAATGAACCGCGAGCCATCACATCATGCTGCAAATCCCAGTCAGCGACAGTTGTATCGACAAGTGCCTTACTCAGTGAGAGACCAGCGTTATTGACAACGAGGTCAACGCCACCGAATGCAAGGGAAGAAGCATGAACAGTTGCGATGATTGCATCTTCATCTGTGACATCTACCTTGACTGCAATTGCCTTATCTGAATTACCAATCTCAGCAGCAACAGCTGTTGCAGCATCTAGATCGCGATCTGCAACAACAACGCAGGCACCTTCTGCTGCAAGGCGAAGGCATGTTGCCCGACCAATTCCTGAACCGCCACCAGTGACGATTGCGATGCGGCCAGCTAGCGGCGTTGCCTTTGGCAACCGGCGTAGCTTTGCCTCTTCAAGATCCCAGTACTCAATATTGAACTTTTCTAATTCAGCAATTGGCTTATAGGTAGAAACAGATTCAGCACCACGCATCACATTGATTGCATTGATATAGAACTCACCTGCAACGCGAGCAGTCTGCTTATCTTTTCCGTAGCTAAACATTCCAACGCCTGGAACCAAGATGATGAGTGGATCTGCTCCACGCATCGCAGGACTTTCAGGCTTTGCATACTTCTTGTAGTAAGCAGCATACGTTTGACGATACTTTTCATGGAGTTCATGTGCACGAGCAATAACATCTTCCACAGATGCATCTGCAGGGGTATCAAGCACCATCGGTGAAATCTTTGTACGCAAGAAGTGATCTGGGCATGATGTGCCGAGAGCTGCAAGACGTGGCAGTTCAGAGTGAGAAATGAAATCAAGGACTACATCGGTATCACTAAATCCACCAAGCATTGGCGCATCCATCGATGCGATGCCACGGAGTGCTGGTGCAAGAAGAGCTGCCTTTGCTCTGCGGGCTTCCGGTGAAAGCGGAGCCCACTCTTTGACGAGTGTTCCAAATGGATCCCTCCTACCCTTTGTAGCTAAGAATTTTTCAGCCTTTTCAATTGCTTCAATGGAACGCTTCTCGCATTCAGCTGAAGTCTGTGCCCATGTGGTTAATCCATGTCCGCCAAGGATCACACCTTTTGCTGCTGGATTTTCCTTCGCCATCTTTGCAATATCAAGACCAAGTTGGAAGCCAGGACGGCGCCAATCAACCCAGAGAATTTCATCTCCGAAACATTCTTTTGTCAGCGCTGGACCATCTGCAGCTGTAGCAAGGGCGATAATGGAATCAGGATGCAAATGATCGACATGTGCGATATCAACAAGCCCGTGCATCGCTGTATCAATACTTGGAGCAGCCCCACCGCGTCCGAATGAGCAGTAATCAAAGAGAGCGACCATCTCATCTTCATGTTCAACGCCGCGATAAACATCTACTAGCGCGCGCATGCGATCGAGATAGAGACCGGCAAGTCCTGCCTCTTTCAATGTTCCTAAATCGCCTCCAGAGCCCTTCACATAAAGGACTTCAACATCCTTACCTGTTGATGGATCCTTTGCCGCACCTTTTGCAGAAGTATTTCCACCTGCATAGTTGGTGAACTTTGGATTACTCCCGAGACGGTTACTGCGCCCCAATAACTCTTCAATTGTCTTATTCGCCATCTACTTAAGCACCCCATCCAGCTTGATTTCCGCCAACGCGGTCCGTTGCGATCTTCTTTGCATATCCACTTGCTGCATACGCCTTCATTGGTTCTGGATCAATTCCCTTATCGCTGCGCCATTCGCGAAGGAGCCCGCGAACATCAGTGTTGTATGCATCCATCAAGACTTCATGTCCTGCAAGAACATCGCCTGCAAGTTGCGCCTTCTTAAGAGCATCTTGATCAACAAGAACCGCCTTAGCTACCGCTTCTTGCACATTCATGATGGAGCGAATCTGGCCAGGAATCTTGGCTTCAATGTTGTGGCATTGATCAAGAACGTATGAAACGGGAGTTCCCACATCAAAACCACCATTGATATTTACTTCATGCATGATGCGGAACAGCTGGAATGGATCTGCTGCACCAACAATAAGATCATCATCAGCATAGAAACGTGAGTTAAAGTCGAATGCACCAAGGCGCTTTGCACGAAGCAAACCAGCGACGATGAACTCAATATTTGTTCCCGGTGCGTGGTGGCCAGTATCAACAACAACCATCGCCTTAGGACCAAGTGCCATGCAGTGAAGGAGTGATGTGCCCCAGTCAGGAACATCTGTGTGATAAAAAGCTGGCTCAAAGAACTTATATTCAAGCAACAGGCGCTGGTTAGCACCAAGGCGGGCATAAACCTTGGCAAGGGATTCAGCCAAACGATCTTGGCGATCTGCAATGTTGTCTTGTCCTGGGTAGTTAGTTCCATCTGCAAACCAGAGCTTGAGATCTTGAACGTTGACTTGATCCATGATGTCGATGCAATCGAGTAAGTGAGCAACAGCGTTTGCACGAACCTTAGGATCTGGAGCACAGACAGATCCGAGGATGTATTGATCATCTTGGAAGGTGTTGGAGTTAATTGTTCCTAGCTTTACACCCAAGCCCTGTGCATGTGTTGCGAAGTCTTTGTAATCTGCAACCTTGTCCCATGGAATATGGAGAGCAACTGTTGGCGCAGCACCGGTGTACTTATGTACTTGCGCCGCATCTGCAACCTTTTCATATGGATCGCGTGGCACACCCGGCTGACCGAAGACTTTGAAGCGAGTTCCGGAGTTGCCATAGGCCCATGAAGGAGTCTCAACACCTAAACGGTTGAGAACTGCTTTTACTTCATTTGTGCTTGCCATAGTCGTATTCCATTTCTTCTTATTCTTCGTTATTTGAGGTAGAAAACATTTTCGAGCTTTAAGAAACCTTCATCAGGTCTGCGACCTTGCAGTGATTCAAAGTAATCAGCCATAAATGCCTGCCAGCGTTCGTTGACATCCTTTGCAGCCATTCCATCGAGAGCTTTCTGAAGGTCGGGAGTCTCGAAGTAACCAATCAAGGTTGCATCGCTGCGATCAAGAAAGAGTGAGTAGTTATGCCATCCAGTTTCAGAGAGAGCTTCAAGCATCTCTGGCCAGACGTTTTGGTGGTGCAGGACGTACTCATCAAGCTTCTCCTTGCGAAGCTTGAGCCTGAAACCAACTCTCTCCATGGTAACCTCGATTGAAACGATTCATAAACAATAGGCAGACGCTAAGGCGAATTTGAGCGTGAGTCAACCCCGTAGAGATAACAATTTCGCGATCTGCTATTTCGACAATTGACACTGTTCAATCATGAGAGCAGACTCTCGTCCCATGAGCGTGAGCCTTCGAGATGTAGCAAAGGCGGCAAAGGTCTCAGTCGGCACCGTCTCCAACGTTCTCAACCGGCCCGAAGTTGTGGCCCCAGAGACTTTGGCTCGCGTTCAAGGCACCATCAAAGATCTAGGTTTTGTGCCCAATGGTTTTGCTCACCTGCGCTCTGGCCACAGTCGAACTCTTGGCTTAATTGTTCCCGATGTCGCAAACCCATTCTTTACTGAAGTTGCCCGTGGGGTTGAAGATGCTGCGATTAAGCGCGATTACGCAGTTTTTCTCTGTAACTCTGATGAATCAGCATCCAAAGAAGATCGCTACATCAATGTCTTGATTGAACAACAAGTTCGTGGAGTGCTCATTACCCCGACAAATGTGAAATCTGATCGCTTAGATGCAATGCGCGATCGTGGAATTGCGGTGGCCCTTGTCGACCGCGAAATCAAAGGCCGCAAGCAATGCTCAGTTTCAGTTGATGACGTACATGGCGGACAGCTAGGGATTGAATATTTGACCGGGCTTGGGCATACCGATATCGCCTGGGTCTGTGGACCTGACAGCATCCCACAGGTTGCAGATCGTGGTGCAGGAGTTGCTAAAGCTGCAAAGTTTGCTGGTGCCAAGGTTGAAACGATTCGAGTTTCACTGATGAATACGACTCAAGGTGAAGAAGCTGCAAAGAAGATTTTAGCCTTAAAGACAACCCCTACTGCGATTTTCTGCGCAAATGATTTAGTTGCACTCGGAGTGATGCGCACCTTAAGAGAGAATAAATTTAAGATCCCAGAGCAAGTTTCAGTTCTTGGCTATGACGATATTGAATTTGCCGCATCAGCTGCAGTACCACTTTCATCTATTTCTCAGCCCGCATATCAGATGGGCGTTACAGCAGCAGATTTATTGCTCAACGAATGTGAAGAAGCAGATACACACGAGCATCAACAAATTCGCTTCCAACCACAATTAGTTGAACGTGCTTCAACAGGAAAGCGTTAATTACTGACGATTAAGAAAGCGCACATGCTTCGGCGTTAACTCATCAAGTGAATTGACTCCAAGTAACTTCATATTACGAACCATCTGAGTGCGCATAATCTCTAGTGCTCGCTCTACGCCATCTTGCCCACCGGCCATAAGGCCATAGAGGTAAGCACGACCCACATAGGTAAATTGAGCACCGAGTGCGACAGCAGCCAAAACATCTGCACCATGCATGATCCCGGTATCGATATGAATTTCGTAATCTTTCTTAAATTCCTTTTTGATATCTGCAAGTAAGTGCAACATCACCGGTGCGCGATTAAGCTGACGCCCACCGTGATTTGAAAGAAGAATTGCATCTGCGCCTAGATCTGCAGCCTTCTTTGCATCATCTAGATTCTGGATGCCTTTAACGGTAAGAGTTCCATCCCATTGTTCACGGATCCACTTGAGATCTTCCCAAGTCATTGTGGGATCGAACATGTAGTCAAGAAGCTCTCCCACAGTTCCTTCCCAATTCTTCATAGAAGCAAATTCAATAGATGGTGTTGTTAAGAAGTTAATCCACCATGCTGGTCTTGGGATTGCATTGATTACTGTGCCAGCTGTTAAACGTGGAGGAACGGTGAGTCCATTGCGGTAATCGCGAATACGTTGTCCTGCTGCAGGAACATCGACTGTGAGCATTAGGTTCTTAACTCCAGCACGCTTTGCGCGTTCAACAAGAGCCATACTTCCTTCGCGGTCTTTCCACATATAGAGCTGGAACCAGTTGCGACCATTAGGGGAGGCAGCAACGACATCTTCGATTGTGCTTGTGCCAAGAGTTGAGAGAGTAAAAGGAATTCCATATTTTTCTGCAGCCCTTGCTCCAGCGATTTCGCCTTCAGTCTGCATCATGCGAGTAAAGCCGGTTGGTGCAATACCAACAGGCATAGAGAATGTTTCACCGAGAGATGTGCGAGTTAAGTCAGCAGTTGAAACATCTTTAAGAATGCTTGGAATGAATTCGAGGTCGCGAAATGCCTGGCGAGCTCGCTCAAGACTTACTTCACTTTCTGCAGATCCATCGGTGTAATCGAAGGGGCCTTTAGGTGTGCGGCGCTTTGCGATATCGCGCAGATCCCAGATTGTGTAGGCCTGCTCAAGACGGCGCTTCTTGCGGCGAAGGGTGGGCAGGGAAAATTTAAGGAGAGGTGCAAGCTCTGAAGGCTTTGGGAATTGACGCTTTACATTCTTTCCCACGCAGGAACCGCCCTTAGTTACGCTCAGTGGAATTGAATCCATTTAATAGAATATGACCTTTTTGCCACAAATCGAACATCCGTGGAGGATCGAGTCGAAGTATAAAAGGCCAGTCCCTAGGGTATGGGTTGAAATGTTCAATAATCAAGAGCTCCGTAGGCGTGAAAACGTAATGAAACCGTTACCAATCTTCTGGGCAAATTCATTGACGGCTAGGTCACACCACGACTAAATTCCCCCCTAAGGTTGAAACGATTCAACCAAAATCTACCTCAGGAGGATAGATGAAGACAATGATGAAGCGCGGGATTGCTCTCGCTCTACCTCTCGCTCTTGTCTTTGGAGCGACAGTTG
>JBILBC010000011.1:0-26444 GCA_044353885.1 Candidatus Planktophila sp.
ATCAAATCTGTGGAAACTGGGAAGAGCAACATTCCAGCTACTGCAAAGAGAGTCAGTGGATAGACCTCAGTGACGCGAAGATCAAGCTGTAGTGACTCTCTCTCTTCATGAGATCCAGGAACTGCTGCAGGAAGTGCTGTGAAGTTCTCTTGATCTGCAATCAGAAATACTGAGAGAAGAGCAATAACCAAGATAGAGGCTTGAAGGAGAACTCCTGCCCCATCGAATGCGACAGAGCCCATGGCAGCATCTGCTGAAGATTGCGTGCGCACCTGCATCAACGCGGCAAAAGAAGTCACAAGCGCTGCCACTGTAATAAATAGCTGTGATGTGTGGCGTGATGCTCGAGGAGCAAATGCTTCAATGAGAACACCGATGAGTGCTCCACCGAGAACGATGAGCATGGGAGCAAGCTGTGCGTAGTTAAGTACCGGAGCTGTGAATGACATTTACTTGCCTGCGCTCTCTGAAGGAACTGGATCAGTAAAACCTTGCATCTCAAGCACATGAGCTGAAGCTGGGTTAATCACGTTCAGCAGAGGTGCTGGATAGAAGCCAAGAGCGATAATCAGTGCAATGACAGGTCCGATAGCAATCTTCTCGCGAAGGTTGAGATCAGGAAGGTTCTCATTTCCTGGAGTTGTAGGTCCGTGAAGCGCCTTCTGCACAGGAATCAAGATGTAGAGAGCTGCAAGGACAATTCCGAATGTGGCAATAATTGCAGCAACCGGATAGCGAGTATATGTACCGACTAGAACAAGGAACTCACTCACAAAGCTTGAAAGGCCAGGAAGTGCAAGGGAGGACATTCCTGCGATAAAGAATGACCAGGCCATCACTGGAGTAACGCGCTGTAGCCCACCAAAATCTGCAATTGTTGATGAGCCGCGGCGAGAAATCATCCATCCTGCAACAAGGAAGAGCGCTGCAGTTGAGAAGCCGTGGTTGAACATATAGAGAGTTGCACCGCTATGACCTTGTGTAGTCATCGCAAAGATTCCCATGGTGATAAAGCCAAAGTGTGAAATCGATGTATAGGCAATCAGGCGCTTGATATCGCGTGCTCCAATTGCAAGGAATGCTCCATACAAAATTGAGATGACTGCCAACACAATGATGATTGGCGTAAATGTCTTGGAGGCATCAGGAAAGAGTGTGAGACAGAAGCGGATCATTCCAAATGTGCCCACCTTGTCGAGAATGCCAAGGAGAAGAACAGATGTTCCAGGTGTTGCAGACGCTGCTGCATCCGGAAGCCAGGTGTGTAGTGGCCAGAGAGGTGCCTTAATGGCGAATGCAATAAAGAAGCCAAGGAAGAGAAGGTTCTGCGTCGTAGGGCTCATAAATTTATGCATCTCAGAGAGCTGACCAATATCAAAAGTATGGCCACCGTTAGCACCTGAGATGACATAGAGACCAATGATTGATGCAAGCATCAAGAGGCCACCAAAGAGGCTATAGAGCAAGAACTTCACAGCAGCTGCTGAACGTTCTCCGCTTCCGTAACCGCCAATAAGGAAATAGACAGGAATAAGCATCGCTTCGAAAAAGACGTAGAACAAGAAGACATCAGTTGCTGCAAAGACGCCGATCATCATTGTTTCAAGGACGAGAATAAGAATGTAGAAGACCTTGGCAGACCAGCGTCCACCTTCAGATTCATTCCACCCAGCAAGGACGACAATCGGAGCTAAGAGAACTGACATCAGAATTAGAACAAGTGATAGCCCATCGACTCCAACTGCGTAATTGATACCGAAGGAGGGAATCCACTGCGCAATCTGAACGAATTGGAATGCGGTGTTCTCTGAATCAAATTTAAACCACGCCATCACACCTGAGATGGCAACCAATAGCGTGGTGCCCAGTGCTGCCTGCTTGATTCGAAGAACTTGATCCGTTGGAATAACCGCAACCAGGAGTGATCCAAGAAGTGGAAGCAACATCATGCTTGTGAGCGCGTTCATTGTGTGACCACCCAGATTCCAGCGATTAAAGCGATTGCACCGATAAGAATGAGCGCTGCATAGCTGCGAGCGAATCCTGTCTGTGTTTGGCGAAGAACTGCGCCAGCACCAAGTGCTGTGCGAGCGACTCCACGCACTGCCCCATCGACAACTTTCTCATCACCCTTAACAAGAAGTGAGGTGAGAGCTTGTCCAGGACGCATAAAGACTGCTTCGTTAAATGAATCCTGCATCAAATCCTTACGGGCGATGCGAGTAAAGATAGAGACATTCTGTGGGGCAACGGAATCAACCTCAGAGAGTTGATACTTCATAATCGCAATTGCCACACCGATTGCTACTGCAACAAGTGCCATCCCTGAAACCACAATCGGTTCAAAGAGGTGCTCTGTGCCATGTTCTTCCCCATGCTCACCAAAGACTGGATTAAGGAAATTAGCGAGGGCATCCCCGCGTGTAAAGAGGAATCCTGTTGTCACAGAGCCAATGGCAAGTACTGCCATGGGAAGCCACATAAGAATTGGAGATTCGTGAGGATGTTGATTCTCTTCCCAACGCTCTTTACTTGTAAAGGTCAGGACCATAACGCGAGTCATATAGAAGGCTGTGATGGCAGCTCCTAAGAGCGCTGTTGAACCAAGGAGAATTCCCTTAATTCCGCCAGCATTAAATGCAGTTTCAATAATCAAATCTTTTGAATAGAAGCCAGCGAATGGTGGAACGCCAATGATTGCAAGGTAGCCAAGGCCGAAGGTAATAAATGTAATCGGCATAAATTTACGTAGCGCGCCATAGCGACGCATATCAACTTGATCATTCATTCCGTGCATGACAGAGCCTGCACCCAAGAACATTCCTGCCTTAAAGAAACCGTGTGTCAGCAAGTGCATGATTGCAAATGCATACCCTGCTGGTCCAAGGCCTGCACCAAGGATCATGTAACCAATCTGTGACATCGTTGAAGCAGCAAGTGCTTTCTTAATGTCATCTTTTGCAGTACCAATGAAGGCACCGAACAACAAGGTAATGGCTCCCACGATAACAACGAGAAGCTGCGCAGTAGGTGCAGCATCAAAGATGAAGTTAGAGCGGATAATGAGGTAGACGCCTGCTGTCACCATCGTCGCTGCGTGAATTAGTGCTGACACCGGTGTTGGACCAGCCATCGCATCGCCAAGCCATGCCTGTAATGGGAACTGCGCTGACTTTCCAGTTGCTGCAACAAGTAACATCACACCGATGGCTGTGAGCGCTGCTTTGGAAGCTGTATGTGATGCCTCTTCTACTCCGCTAAATGAGACTGTGCCAAGAGTTGCAAAGGCGATCATGATCGCAAAGGAAAGTCCCATATCGCCGATGCGGTTCATGACAAATGCCTTCTTAGAAGCAGTTGCATAGGCAGGCTTCTGATTCCAGAAACCAATCAAGAGATAGGAAGCAAGGCCGACGCCTTCCCAGCCCACATAGAGGTTGAGATAAGAATCTCCGAGAACTAGCAGGAGCATCGCTGCAATAAAGAGGTTCAGGTATGCAAAGAAGCGTCGACGGTTTTCATCGTGAGACATATAAGAGATTGAGTAGATATGAATCAGTGTTCCAACGCCGGTAATAAGAAGAACGAAGCAGATGGAGAGCTGATCGAGTAAGAGTCCTGCATCGACATTAAATGTGCCGACGTTAATCCAAGAGAAGAGCTTCTGACCTACTGCACGTTCCTCCGTTGGACGAGAAAGCATCTGTGAAAGTTGATAGAGGCCCGCACCGAATGAACTCGCAGACATGGCAGTTGCAAGCAGGTGGCCCCACTTATCAGCACGTCGTCCTGCAAGAAGAAGAATGGTTGCGCCAAAGAGAGGAAGGGCAATCAGATATACAAGAGAAGTTGAAGTAGTCATCGTTATCGCTTCAACAAACTTGCATCATCGATAGATGCTGATCGGCGTGAGCGATAAATGGTCACAATAATGGCAAGGCCCACCACAACTTCACAGGCAGCCACAACCATCGTAAAGAAGGCAACTACCTGACCATCGAGTGTTCCATTAATTCGAGAGAATGTTACAAGCGTGAGGTTTGCAGCATTGAGCATGAGTTCAACACACATAAAGACAACGATTGCATTGCGGCGAACAACAACGCCGACAGCGCCAATGGTGAAGAGAATGGCTGAGACGTAGAGATAGTTATATGGATTCATTTACTTCTCCTCCGTCACAGTGTTATCGACTTCACCGAGTTCGAATTGAGCAGAATCCAAGATATCTCCACGCGCTTTAAGCGTTGCAGAAATTGAGTTAGGGGCAGCGCTTCCATCAGGAAGAAGTGCTGCAACATCGACTGCGTTGTGGCGAGCGAAGACACCTGGGTTAGGTAAACCTGCTGCGCTACCGAGTGATTCACCGCGGAAACGTGCGATTGCTTGTTCGCGCTGAGTAACACGTGGCACAGCACGTTGGTGATGAGCTAGAACCATTGCGCCAAGGGCTGCAGTAATTAGAAGCGCTGATACAACTTCAAATGGCCACACATATGTTGAGAAGAGAAGTTGTGCCAAACCTTCAACATTGCCATTGCTATTTGCAGCAGTTAATCCATAAGCATCATGGCCCAACTTTGCACGAGCGATCAGTGAGACCAGAAGTCCACCAAAGCCAAGGGCGGCAGTAATTGCAATCGGGCGAAGGCCAGGAATTGTTTCAGTGAGTGAGTCAGATGCATCAACACCGACCAACATAAGAATAAAGAGGAAGAGCATCATGACTGCGCCTGTATAGACAACAATCTGAACGATTCCAAGGAAGAGCGCATCTTGTGCGATATAGAAGATTGCAAGAGTGATCATGACCCACGCTAAGAGAAGCGCTGAGTGCACAGCTTTCTTCACAAGGAGCATTCCAAGTGCAGCAATTACTGAAAGTGGTGCGAGGAACCAGAACATCACCGCTTCAGGGGTTTGAATCGTTAACATTATTTTTCACCCTGCGATGGATGAGCTTCCTTGACATCGCCATTGTAATAATTGGTATCAGTCATTCCTGGATACATTGGATGAGGAGGTGCAAGCATTCCTTGACGAAGTGGAGCAAGGAGATCTTCCTTTTCAAAGATCAACTTTTCGCGCTTGTCATCTGCTAATTCATATTCGTTTGTCATCGTAAGTGCGCGCGTTGGGCATGCTTCAACACAAAGCCCGCAGAAGATGCAACGAAGATAGTTAATTTGATAGACAGCTCCATGGCGCTCACCCGGTGAGAGTTGATTGCCTGGAGTGTTATTGCCACCTTCGACCAAGATTGCATCGGCAGGACATGCCCATGCACAGAGTTCACAACCGATGCACTTTTCTAATCCATCAGGGTGGCGGTTGAGTTGATGGCGACCATGAAAACGTGGCGCAGTTGGCGCCTTCACATCTGGGTATTGAACTGTCTGGTTCTTCTTAAACATTGTTGAGAATGTGACCCAGAAACCCTTTGCTTGCTGTGCAAGGGAAGCTGGTCCTGGTTGTTCTACCTCAGTAAATGGAACAGAATTGATATCTGCCTGTCCTGAAGCCTTCTTCTCAATATTTACGTTCTCATTGAAGTCAGTCATTACTTTCCTCCTGAGACATTAATTGATTTCACTTGTGGCAATGATGGGATCGGGAAATTTGGTGCTTCACCTTCAGGAAGATCTGCGCTGCGGACCTTCACTTTATTGCGTTCAATCATGGAGCTAATTGCCATCACGATAATCACAACGCCCACTGCAAAGGCAAGGATTGCAGATCGTGGAGCACCTTCTTGCTGAAGAACGCGAAGAGCTGCAACGATCAAAATCCAAACGAGTGAAACTGGAATCAAAACTTTCCAGCCAAACTTCATAAATTGGTCATAGCGAAGACGTGGAAGTGAGCCACGTAGCCACATAAAGATAAAGAAGAAGAAGTTCACCTTGGCAAAGAACCAGATGAGTGTGAACCAGCCACCGAGCCACTGCTCAGTAAAGCCAAGGCCTGGAAGTGCGTGATAGCCACCAAGAAAGAGAGTTGTTGCAAGAGCTGAGACTGCAATGATGTTGACGTATTCAGCCAAGAAGAAGAGTGCGAACTTCAGTGAGGAGTACTCAGTGTGGAAACCACCAACGAGTTCACCTTCTGCTTCAGCTAAGTCAAAGGGCGCACGGTTTGTCTCCCCCACCATAGAGATCACATAGATAACAAAGGATGGGAAGAGAACGACAGCGTTCCAGAGATGCTGGTGCTGTGAGGCGACAATATCTGAAGTCGACATCGAACTTGCATAGATAAAGACTGCAACGAGTGAAAGACCCATCGCAACTTCATAGGAAATAACTTGTGCGCTAGAGCGCAATCCACCAAGCAGTGGATAGGTAGAACCTGATGACCATCCAGCAAGAACTACGCCATAAACACCGATGGATGTGACAGCCAAGATGTAGAGAACACCGACAGGAAGATCTGTCAGCTGCAAAGCTGTCTGGCGACCAAAGATGTTGACAACGCCAGTCATTGGGATGACAGCAAAGGCCATAAAGCACATTGATGTTGCAATGATCGGAGCAATAATGAATACGACCTTATCTGCCGCTGCAGGAATGATGTCTTCCTTCAGCGCAAGCTTGACGCCATCAGAGAGAGATTGAAGAAGGCCTGCAGGACCAACGCGGTTAGGACCAGTACGTAGCTGCATCTTTGCAAGGACGCGACGTTCGGTCCAGACAGCCATCAGTGTTGCAAGAACGCAAATAATAAAGACCATGAGCGCCTTTACTGCGATGAGCCAACCTGGATCTTGTCCAAGAAGCTGTGCTGTTGTCATGCCTTCACCACCGTTACTACATCGCCATGCACTGCATCAAGTGCCACAAGTGCTTGAGATGCAAATGAATTACGTGGAATCCACACTGCATCTTCATGAATATCTTCAACAAGTGCAGGAATTGTGATCGAGCCGTGTGCATTAGAAACGCGCACTTGCTGACCGGTTGCAACACCGATGGATGCAGCGCGCTTAGGTGAGATGACAGCAACTGTTGGGCGACGTGTGCCAGCCAAGTTATCTTCACCCTTTTGCAAAGATCCCATATCAAGCAAGCGGCGCCATGATGAAAGGAGAGCTTCATTTCCTGAAACAGATTTCGCAGCTCCTGCAGCCACAGGTGCTAACTGAACGCGAGAGCCATCCCATGAACCAAGCTGGTTGAATTCACGAGCAGATGAAGTCACTGTGCCCAGTGAAATCGGATTACCGAGTGCATCAGCAAGCATCGAAAGAATACGAACATCGCTGCGATTATGTGAGTCTGCAACTGCTGAATCAAAAGCACGTGCGCGCCCTTCCCAGTTGAGGAAGCTCCCGCTCTTTTCAGTAATTGCTGCAACAGGCAGAACCACATCAGCCACAGCTGTGACAGAACTCGGTGCGATTTCAAGTGAAACAACGAAAGATTTCTTAAGCGCTGCGATTGCTTCGCGGCCATGTGGAAGATCAAGTGCATCAACGCCACCGACAACCACTGCATCAAGATCACCTGTGGTAAGTGCATCGATGATCTCTGATGCAGAACGCCCTGGTGTTGCTGGAAGTGAATCGACTCCCCATGCTGCTGCAATATCAACGCGTGCTGCAGCATCCATTACTGGGCGACCACCAGGAAGAACGTTTCCAAGTGCACCAGCTTCTAGCGCTCCACGCTCGCCTGCGCGACGTGGAATGTAGGCAACCTTTGCACCTGTCTTTGCAGCAAGGGCAGCAACAGCTGAGAAGAGTCCTGCACTTTCAGATGCGCGCTCTCCCACCAGAATTACTGACTTTGCAGTGAGTGCAAGACCTGCAACTGCGGAACTTTCTGCACCAGGGGCAACCTTAATGAAATCTGCCTTGAGCTTATCCATTGCAATGGAGCCCTTAGTGGCAACTGCTGAGACTTTAAGCCCACGCTTTTTAAAGTTCTTATTTAAACGCAAGAAGACAATTGGTGATTCTTCTTCAGGCTCGAATGCAACAAGTGCGACATGATCTGCTGTGTCAATATCGCGATATGTAGTAGATGATCCGGCAACGTGTGCGGCAAGGAAGTCACGTTCTTCATCGGAAGTAACGCGAGCACGGTAATCAATATCGTTGGTGCCGAGTGCGATACGTGCAAACTTTGAATATCCATATGCATCCTCAGTGGTAACGCGACCACCAGTGAGAACTGCAGCGCGCTTACCCTTAAGTCCTGCTGCTGCTGCTGCAAGTGCCTCAGGCCATGATGCTTGTACAAGTTCACCTTCTGCATTACGAACAAGAGGGTGTGTCAGGCGATCAAGGGAAGTGACATATTTAAATGCCCAACGTCCCTTATCGCAGTTCCACTCTTCATTCACAGATGGGTCATCACCGGCAAGGCGGCGAAGAGTCTTTCCACGACGAACATCGGTGCGCATATCGCAACCAGATGCGCAGTGCTCACATGCAGAAGGAGTTGAAACTAAATCGAATGGACGAGCACGGAATCGGTATGAGGCACCGGTGAGTGCTCCCACTGGGCAGATCTGCACAGTATTTCCTGAGAAGTAAGACTTAAATGGATCGTTCTCATAAATTCCCACTTGCTGCAGCGCACCGCGCTCATTCAAAGTAATGAATGGATCCGATGCAATCTGCTCTGAAAAGCGCGTGCAACGAGCACATAGAACGCAACGTTCACGATCGAGAAGAACAGATGATGAAATATTGATTGGCTTCTCAAAGGTGCGCTTATAACCATCCAGGCGTGCATCAGGGCGACCATTGCTCATCGCCTGGTTCTGCAATGGGCATTCACCGCCCTTATCGCAGACTGGGCAATCAAGAGGATGGTTGCCAAGTAACAACTCCATCACACCTTTCTGTGCCTTATCGGCAACAGGTGATGTGAGTTGAGTCTTCACAATCATGTTGGGTTCAACAGGAATAGTGCATGATGCCTGTGGCTTTGGAAATGCACGACCATTAATTTCAATATCAACTAAACATTGACGACATGCACCCACAGGATCTAGAAGTGGGTGATCACAAAAACGTGGAATCTGAATGCCAAGCTTTTCTGCGGCGCGAATAACAAGAGTTCCCTTAGGAACAGAGACTTCAAAGCCGTCAATCACAACAGTGATGAGTTCGACTGCAACTGCTGAATCTTGAGTTGTTGTCATTACATCACCGCCCCTGCAAAGAGAGTGGACTTCACTGGATCAAATGGGCATGCACCGTTTGTCACGTGTGCGATGTATTCGTCGCGGAAGTATTTAATAGAAGATGTAATTGGGCTTGTTGCACCGTCACCGAGTGCGCAGAAAGAACGTCCCATGATGTTGTCGCAGAGATCAAGAAGCTTCTCAAGATCTGCTTCAGTGCCAGTTCCGTTTTCAAGATCGCGCAGGATTTGTACCAACCACCATGTGCCTTCGCGACATGGTGTGCACTTACCGCAGGACTCATGCTTATAGAACTCAGTCCAGCGAAGTACTGCGCGAACAACACATGTTGTCTCATCAAAGATTTGCAGTGCCTTTGTGCCAAGCATCGAACCTGCTGCAGCAACACCCTCGTAATCAAGTGGAGTATCAAGGTGTGCATCGGTAAAGAGCGGAGTCGATGAACCACCCGGTGTCCAGAACTTAAGCTGATGACCATCTCGAACACCGCCTGCGAGTTCAAGAATTTCACGCAGTGTGATTCCAAGAGGTGCTTCAAATTGTCCTGGGTTATTCACATGTCCTGAGAGTGAGTAAAGCGTTGCACCCTTTGACTTCTCTGTACCCATTGATTGATACCACTCTGCGCCATTGTTGATGATGGCTGGAACTGAAGAGATTGATTCAACGTTATTCACAACTGTTGGGCGCGCATACAAACCTGCGATGGCAGGAAACGGTGGGCGAAGACGTGGCTGACCACGAAAGCCTTCGAGTGAATCAAGGAGCGCCGTCTCTTCACCGCAGATATAAGCACCTGCTCCAATGTGAAGAGTGATATCAATTCCTTTACCAAGGTGTCCTGCCTTATATGCATCTGCAATAGCTGCATTCACGCGACGAACGACGTGGGTTACTTCTCCGCGAATATAGATAAATGCGCGCTCTGCACGAATTGCATGGCAAGCAATGATGCAGCCTTCAATAAGAACATGTGGGTTGGCCATCAGAAGTGGTGTGTCCTTACATGTTCCTGGCTCTGACTCATCAGCGTTCACAACAAGATAGTGATCTTTATTATCACCCTGCGGAATAAAGCCCCACTTCATTCCAGTGGGAAATCCTGCGCCGCCGCGACCGCGAAGTCCTGAATCTTTCACAAGCTGAATCACTGCATCAGGATCCATAGCAAGTGCTTTCTTAGAAGCTGTGTAACCACCGTTGCGTGTATAGGCCTCGATAGTAAATGAATCTGCTTCATCCCAATGTGCTGAAAGGACAGGAGTTAACTTTGACATTACTTACCTTCCTTTGAAAGCTTAAGACCAAGAAGTGTTGGCGCACCGGCCTGAACACCTTCACGAGCAAGACCATCATCGAGTCCTGCAAGAACTGCTGATGCTTGCTTATAGGTAACAAGTTTGTTGGGACCGCGAGTTGGCGCAGGTGGATTTCCTTGGCGCGCACCATCAACGAGAGCCTTTGCAGATTCGACTGTCTGGTTGTCATAGAACTCCCAGTTAGCCATCACGACAGGTGCATAATCACATGCTGCATTGCACTCGATATGTTCGAGAGAAACTTTTCCATCTTCTGTAACGCCATCATTTTCAATACCGAGATGCTCTTTGAGCGCTGAGAAGATTGCATCCCCACCCATGACTGCGCACAAAGTATTTGTGCACACACCCACGTGATACTCACCTACTGGCCCACGCTTATATTGCGTATAGAAGGTAGCTACTGCAGATACTTCAGCAGTTTCAATTGCAAGAATCTCAGAGATAGTTTCGATGCCCTCATGTGTGACATACCCAGATACTGATTGCACATAATGCAGCAAAGGCATGATGGCAGAGCGAGGACGTGGGTAGCGCTTAATGATTGTCTGCATGAGATCGCGATCTAGAGTCATCGGTCAACGCCTCCCATAACTGGATCGATAGATGCAACAGCTCCGATGATGTCAGCGACCATGCCGCCTTCACTCATTGCAGATGTTGATTGCAAGTTATTAAATGATGGTTCGCGGAAGTGAACTCGGTATGGACGAGTTCCTCCATCTGAGACAACATGTGCTGCAAGCTCACCACGAGGTGACTCAACTGCTGCATATGCCTGTCCTGCAGGAACGCGGAATCCTTCAGTCACAAGCTTGAAGTGGTGGATAAGGGATTCCATCGATGTGCCCATAATTTCGCGAATATGCTCAAGTGAGTTACCGAGTCCATCTGCGCCCAGTGCAAGCTGCGCCGGCCATGCAATCTTCTTATCGGCAACCATCACAGGTTGTCCTTCAAGTTTGTCGAGCTTATCTGCAGCTTGTTCGATGATACGAAGTGATTGCTCAAGCTCTGCCATACGCACTAAGAAGCGACCATAGACATCGGAAGTATCTGCAGTAATAACTTCGAATTCATAATTTTCATATCCGCAGTAAGGCTGCATCTTGCGAAGATCCCAAGGAAGTCCTGCAGAGCGAAGAACTGGTCCTGTAATTCCTAGCGTTGTGCACCCAGCAAGATCAAGATAGCCAATACCTTCTGTGCGCTTCATCCAGATGGTGTTACCAATAAGAAGCTTGGCATTATCTTCAAAGTTCTTACGAAGAGTCTTTACAACTTCGCGAATCTTTACCGTCATACCTGCTGGAAGATCTTGTGAAACTCCACCTGGGCGGACATAGGCCATATTCATGCGAAGGCCTGTGATCTCTTCAAAGGTATCAAGAACAATTTCGCGATCACGGAATGCAAAGAACATGGGTCCCATAGCCCCGAGCTCGAGAGCTCCTGTGCCAAGGGCCACCATATGGGATGAGATGCGGTTGAGCTCCATCATCATCACGCGGATGACAGATGCGCGCTCTGGCACATCGTTGGTAATACCTAATAGCTTCTCCACTGCAAGGCAGTAAGCGGTCTCATTAAAGATGGGCGCTAAGTAATCCATACGGGTTGCAAAGGTGACAGCTTGAGTCCAGTTGCGGTATTCAATGTTCTTCTCAATTCCAGTGTGAAGATATCCAATACCTGTGCGCACTTCAGTAACAGTTTCGCCTTCGAGTTCAAGAACAAGGCGAAGAACACCGTGAGTAGATGGGTGCTGAGGGCCCATATTGACGATGATGCGCTCTTCTTTAGATTCACCAATTTCTGAGACAAGTGAATCCCAATCGCCACCAGTAACTGAGAAGACAGTGCCTTCAGTTGTCTCGCGTGAAGATGCGTATGGATCTGAATATGTAGTCATCGGTAGCTCCTGCGATTTGATGGTGCAGGTGTTGTTGCGCCCTTGTACTCAACGGCAATTCCGCCCAGTGGGTAATCCTTACGTTGTGGGTGACCGTCCCAGTCATCTGGCATCAAGATGCGAGTAAGACCTGGGTGGCCATCAAAGATGATGCCAAACATGTCGAAAGTTTCACGCTCATGCCAGTTATTTCCTGCCCACACTTCAACCAAAGATGGAATATGTGGGTCGAGTTCTGATGTGGCAACTTCAAGACGAACACGTTGGTTCTTCGTCATAGAAAGAAGTGGGTAGAGAGCAACGAGTTCTGCGCCTGTGCGATCTGGGTAGTGAACGCCTGAGACTCCCATACACATTTCAAACTTCAACTTATCGCGCAGAATAAAAGCTACTTCAAGAAGTCGAGATTTCTTAATGTGAAGTGTGAGCTCGCCGCGGTCAACTACAACGCGAGTGATGGCATCTGCGAAATCTGGATATGCGCGCTCGAGATCATCGGCAACGTCATCAAAATATCCACCGTAGGGACGTTCGGTAGATCCTGTGGAAGCTGCTGTGCGGACAAGGCCGCCATATCCTGAAGTATCTCCGGTGCCACTGCTTCCGAACATACCTTTCTGATCTTCACTCATTTACGCCAGCAACCCCTTCATCTGGATTGTTGGCTTTGCATTCATTGCAGCAAGTTCAACTTCCTTGATAATCGCTTCGCGATTGGGACCAAGCTTCGTATCGCCAATAAGAGTGTGGAGCTTGATGATTGCATCCATCAACTGTTCAGGTCGTGGTGGGCACCCTGGTAGATAAATATCAACAGGAACGATGTGATCAACGCCTTGCACGATTGCATAGTTATTAAACATTCCACCAGATGAAGCACAAGCACCCATGGAGATAACCCACTTTGGCGCTGTCATTTGATCATAAATCTGACGAAGTACTGGAGCCATCTTCTGTGATACGCGACCTGCAACGATCATCAGATCTGCTTGACGAGGAGATGCTGAAAAACGTTCCATACCGAAGCGAGAAATATCGTGCTTAGGAGCTGAACCAAGTGCCATCATTTCAATGGCGCAACATGCAAGACCAAATGTTGCAGGCCAGACTGAACTCTTGCGCATATATCCGGCAAGACCTTCAACAGTTGAGAGAAGGATTCCACTCGGTAATTTATCTTCTAGGCCCACGAATTAATCCCATTCCAATCCGCCGCGACGCCAGACATATGCAAAGGCGACGAACACTGTTCCAATAAAGATTGCCATTTCAACGAGACCAAAGAGTCCGAGCTTGTCGAAGGTAACTGCCCACGGATAGAGAAATACAATTTCAATATCGAAGATAATAAAGAGCATCGCAGTGAGGAAGTACTTCACCGGAAAGCGACCACCTTGAATTGCTTGCGGTGATGGTTCGATGCCGCACTCATATGCTTCAAGCTTGGCGCGGTTATAGCGAGCAGGCCCAGTCACAGATGCGATTCCCACAGAGAAGGCGGCAAAGCCAAAGCCGATGGCGAAGATCACCAGGATCGGAATATATGGATTTGCGCTCACGAGCCAAATCCTAAGCGTTGGCAGATGCCGATTAAACCGTTACGGCTTGCGTGCTTTGTGAACTGCGACAACTCCGCCAGTCAGGTTCTTCCAGGAAACATCGACCCATCCAGCAGCCGTTATCTTGGCAGCGAGCGCCTTCTGATCTGGCCATGCCCGGATGGACTCTGCCAGGTAGATATAGGCATCGGGATTCGATGAAGTTTTGCGGGCAACCCACGGAAGAGCCCTCATGAGGTAATTGGTATAAATGGTGCGAAAGGGACGCCAGGTGGGGCTTGAGAACTCAGCAACAATGAGGTGTCCCCCGGGCTTTACGACACGAAGCATCTCTGCAAGGGCTTTCTCGGTGTTCTGGGTATTGCGAAGGCCAAAGGAGATGGTGGCGGTGTCGAATTCGTTATCTGCAAAGGGCAGATTGAGGGCATCGGCCTTGGTAAAGGCAAGATGTGGGCGTGCTTTACGGCCTGCGGCCAGCATCCCTTCAGAGAAGTCAGCTGGGATGACATCGGCGCCAGCTGCAGCAAGGGGCTGCGAGCTTGAGCCTGTGCCCGCTGCTAAATCGAGGATTTTCTGCCCAGGACGAGGGGCGATGATCTTGGTTGTCTGCTTACGCCAGGCCTTGGTGCGGCCTAGGCTCAGGAGATCATTGACCAGGTCATAGCGCTTTGCAACGCCATCGAACATGGCTGCAACTTCATCTGGATTCTTATCCATATTGGCGCGTGACATGCGCATATTCTCCCTGAAGGTAGGCTCTGCGCACAACTTGTATTCGATTTCAAAGATGAGAGGCTCACCTGATGTCACTTCACTCTGGCTCACTTCGCACAGCAGTCTTTCCACGATCTACTGCCGTCACAGAAGCTCTCTTCGTTGTCGGTGGCATCGGATTCATCTCACTCCTTGCTCAAATCTCACTTCCCGTTCCAGGCTCTCCTGTTCCTGTCACAGGTCAGACTCTTGCAGTCCTTCTTATCGGAACAACCTATGGCGCTCGCCTAGGTCTGATCACCTTTGCTTCATATTTATTGGCAGGAATTGCGGGAGCTCCTATCTTCGCTCCCTCTGCAACAAGTGCTAATCACGGCATTGATCGCATCGTGGGTGCAACTGGTGGATACCTCGTTGGAATGCTCGTTGCATCCTTCGTCCTTGGATACCTTGCAGATCGCAAAGCTGATCTGACATGGCTACATGCTTCCCTTGATCTCACATGGGCAGCCACCTTCAAAGCAGGGTTCACACCATTTATTCTCGGTGAAGTACTCAAGATTGCCATCACTGCAACATCACTACCGCTTGTATGGCGAAGAATTTCACGCAGCCTCAACCGCTAAATGCCTTCCCTTATCCCCGTCACCACAACTCGCATTGGTGATCACCTTCCGCTTTTAGAGCTGCTCACTAGTGATGCGCCCTTGTCGTGGGTGCGAAACGGTGAAGGCCTTGTGGGATGGGGCGTTCACGCAACTACAACTGTTAGCGGAAAAGATCGTTTTGAGAAAGCGCGCCAGTGGTGGCATCACCAGTTAGAAACCTTTGCTGTTGCCAACTCTGTTCATGGCAGTGGCACAGGACCAGTTCTCTTTGCCTCCTTCTCATTCGATAGAAACCAAGAGTCAGTACTAGTAATTCCAAAAGTAGTTGTTGGGCAGAAAGGTCTGCAATCGTGGATTACGTGGATTGGCGATATCGCACAGCCACTTCTGCCAGAGAGCCCTGCAAAGATCTCACAAGGAGCCTTCTCTTTTGGCGATGGCAGTATCACTACTGCTGCATGGAGAGAGCGCGTTGCGCAAGCAATCACACGTATTGAAACCACGAAGGTCGACAAGGTTGTTCTAGCAAGAGATCTTGTTGCAACAACCAGTGCAGATATTGATGCGCGCCCCATCCTGAAAAAACTTGCTTCTGAATATCCATCCACATGGACATTTGCAGTCGACGGACTTGTTGGTGCAACCCCTGAACTCTTGCTTCGCCTCTCTCGCGGAATGGTCACATCTCGCGTCTTGGCCGGCACTATTCCAAAGACTGGCGATGATGCAAAAGATTTAGCACTTGCTGCTTCCCTTGCACGATCTTCTAAAGATCTGGAAGAACATGAATACGCGGTGCGATCTGTGGCCGACGCACTTGAGCCTTTCTGTTCCTCCACAAACGTTCCTGAATCTCCCTTTGTTCTCCACCTTGCCAATGTCATGCACTTAGCAACCGATGTGACAGGTGCTCTGACAGAGTCAAAGCAGCGCGTTGATGCATTCTCACTTCTGAAGAGTCTGCATCCATCTGCGGCCGTTTGTGGCACTCCACGCAATATTGCATTCGACATCATTGATGAAATTGAAGGAATGAACCGCGGACGATACGCGGGTCCTGTTGGCTGGATTGATGCAAGCGGTGATGGTGAACTTGGTATTGCACTGAGAACAGGTCAAATCACTGGAAAAGAAATTCACATCTATGCAGGCTGCGGAATCGTTGCAGGCTCTAACCCAGAAAAAGAGTTAGAAGAGAGCAATGCAAAGATGATTCCGATGCGCTCTGCTTTGCAGAGCTAAGTACTACATCGAAGAAACGCTGTTATAGATTCCTTTGAGGAGATCGGCATTTGCGTCCCGATTAGGAACATTCACCACAACAACGCTCATCCCCTTCACTGGCTCTGAAAGTTCAGTGATCAGTTGAGCTTGTGAATCAATGGTCTTTGCTGCAATACCCATGGAGGTAGCAATTGCAGCTGGATCTAAACCGTGTGGGGTTCCAAAGACTTCTTCAAAGCCAGCAACACCACGCTGCGAAAGCGTTGAGAAGATTCCACCACCATCGTTATTAATGACAAATATCTTGAGGTTGATTGCCTCTTTGTGAATCAGTCCAGTGAGGTCGTGAAGGAAACCAAGGTCGCCCAGCACTGCGATGGTTTCTTTACGCTGAGATGCGATACCGAGCGCTGTTGAAATATTGCCATCGATACCCGCAAGGCCCCGGTTGGCAAAGGTTTCAACACCATCACGTGCCACAGCAAATCCTTCGAGGTCACGGATGGGTCTAGATGAGGAGATGAAGAGTGATGTTCCTGAAGGAACTCCTGCGGCGATTTCTCGTGCAACGAGGGCTTCAGACCATGTTGATATATCTGAAACCATCTTCATCGCACGAAGTGAGTACTTCTTCCACTTCTCTGCATATTCAGCATCAGCTGGTTGTACTTCAATGACCGGTAATTGTGTGAACTTCTGATCTGCCATGCGATCGGTATCAACTGTTGCCATGCGTGGGTCGATAACAATCTCTTTGCGGGCCGTCTTGATAAAGCCGTTGATAGAGCGAGAAAGAGTTGTGCGACCAATGACTACGACAGTATCTGGTACTAAATCATCTGCAATGGTCTTTGATGTGAGGAAGACGCTGGCGTGAGAAATTGCGTTCTTAAATGTCAGTGGATCTTCTGCAATAACAGGCCAGCCCAGCTCTTCTGAAAACTTTTGTACTGATTCAGCGCTGAGTCCACCGCGGTCATGGCCGATGACTAGAACTCCACGAGTTGATTTTGTATAGAAAGTTCCGGGGGTCTTACGATCAAATACTTTTGGTGTAGTAATTGTTAAATCGTTGAGCCAGTTATCACTCTTATCTCCAACCAGTGGTTCTTCAAATTGAATGTTCAGGTGTACCGGCCCTGATTGAAGCGAGTTAAAGGGAAGCTCCATCGGATAAACGCTGCCTGAAACATCTGCAAAATATCGAACAGCTTTTCCAAAGATACGGGCTTGCTCAGTTGTTTGATTTGCACCTGACTTGCGAAGAGATGCTGGACGGTCTGCGGTGAGAACCAAGAGCGGAAGATTGGTATGTGATGCCTCAAGTACTGCTGGGTGGTAATTAGCAACTGCAGTTCCACTTGTGCAGACGATTGGAACTGGTCGACCTGATGCCTTTGCAATACCGAGTGCGAAGAATGCTGCCGTGCGCTCATCCATGCGAACGTGAAGGTTGATAAGTCCTTTGGCACTTGCTTGATGAAAAGCGATAGATAAAGGTGCATTACGTGATCCTGGTGAGATAACAACATCTTTCACACCGGCTTCAATAATCTGGCGGACGATGACGCGAGCAAGCAGGGTTGACGGATTCACTAGAGGAGCTCTGCTGTCTTCATAACGCGATTCTTCCACCATTCATAGCGCTCTGGTGCCACTTCTAACCCCGCGAAGTCAGGCTCAACATCGGTAATTTGAATCTGGCCCTCAATGATTGGTAGGTCTGCAACATTTGCAGAAAGCAATGAACCTGTTCCGAGTCCGCAATCGAAGTTCATTTCAGGAAGTGATGCAGCAAGTTGTAATCCGTAGTTGATTCCTACTGCACTCTCTAGGGCACTTGAAACTACCACTGGAAGTTTGTGGTGCTCGGCCAACTTATGAGCTCGCGCAATTCCACCCAGTGGTTGGACCTTCAACATTAAGATATCGACGGCGCCAGAGAGATTTACTGCAAAGGGATCTCTTGCTTTGCGCAGCACTTCATCGCCCGCAATCTTGATATCAATCTTGAGCTTCTCTTTAAGTTCGCGCAGCTCATCAACTGATGCACAGGGCTGCTCAACGTATTCAAGTGGGCCAATGTTTTCGTAGATAGCGCGAAGATTGGTGATGGCCTCATCTACAGACCAATTGCCGTTGACATCGATACGTATCTTGGTTTGTGGGCGCAGCGCCTTAACTTTTGCAAGGCGAGCAATATCTTCGGGCAAGTTCTCGCCAACTTTTACTTTAAATGTTTGCACTCCAGGAAATGAATTCACAATGCGTTCTATCTCTGCTGGATCATTGAGTGCCGGGATAGTGCCGTTAACTCTTACAGAGGTGCGATAGTGCTTGGGGGCAGGCTTTGTAGCAGCCTCAATTGCACACGCAAGCCATGGCGCAGATTCTGCATATCCGTATTCAAGAAATGGTGAGAACTCGCCCCAGCCATATTCACCGTGAAAGAGTGCAACTTCGCGAAGGTTGATGCCACGAAAGTTTG
This sequence comes from Candidatus Planktophila sp., assembly GCA_044353885.1. Classification (GTDB taxonomy): domain Bacteria; phylum Actinomycetota; class Actinomycetes; order Nanopelagicales; family Nanopelagicaceae; genus Planktophila. Next base: position 18,978 of record JBILBC010000011.1, read on the forward strand.
TCGTAGTAGGCAGCGCAATGACGCGCATACTTTCGAGCAGAGATAGATCCATAAATTTAAGGACGCTTAGGAAACTTTCCAAAGTCAGGCTTGCGCTTTTCCTTGTATGCGTCTCTTCCTTCTTGACCCTCTTGGCTTAAATAGAAGAGAAGAGTGGCATCCCCTGCAAGTTGCTGAAGACCTGCAAGACCATCATCTGCAGCGTTCATAGAAGCTTTAATGAGGCGAAGTGCCATAGGAGAGTTCTGCAACATCTCGCGGCACCATGAAACTGTTTCTGCTTCCAACTCTTTGAGTGGAACAACTGTGTTCACAAGTCCCATGGAGAGAGCTTCTTGTGCATCGTATTGACGGGTGAGGAACCAAATCTCACGTGCTTTCTTTTGGCCCACACTTGCTGCCAATAAACCTGAACCATAACCACCGTCGAAGGAGCCAACCATTGGTCCTGTTTGACCAAACTTTGCATTATCTGCAGCGATAGAGAGATCACAGACAACATGGAGAACATGTCCTCCACCAATTGCCCAACCCGCAATCATTGCAACAACTGGCTTCGGTGTGCGACGAATCTGTACTTGAAGATCTAGAACGTTGAGGCGACCAACACCTTGCTGTGCAAGTGAATCATCACCGAGATATCCATCATCTCCGCGAACGCTGATATCTCCACCAGAACAGAATGCTTCATCGCCTTTACCGGTAAGGATGATCACGCCAACTTCTGAGTTATCGCGCGCTAAATCAAAAGCTGATTTCAATTCAATAATTGTTTGTGGACGAAATGCATTGCGCACTTCTGGACGGTTGATCGTGATCTTTGCAATGCCATCTGCGACTTCATATGTGATGTCGGTAAATGATTCGCCGCCCTTACCCATCGCCCACTTGGGGATAGTCCGGTCACCAAAATCACGCTTAATAGGCTTGCTCACGATTCCTCCATCTGGTCTACGAGCGATAGCCTACGCGTGCAATGGAGCAGAACGCACAACGAGAACTTCGCTCAGCCGATCCCCACTGGACCGCCAGCGAATCGATGGCTCATGTCTTGGCAGCCCTGAAATCAGATGGGCCAGCACTGGTATTTGCCCCCTCGTCGCTGACTCACGTTCCTCAAGTCATCACTCTGGTTATCTCAACCACAGGCAGTTCTGGAGTAGCAAAAGCAGTAGGGCTCAGCGCATCAGCTCTTCTCTCTTCAGCACGTGCATCCAATAAAGCACTCGGGGCACAAGCTGGTAACACATGGTCACTGCTACTTCCTCTGACGCATATTGCAGGAATTAATGTTCTTATCCGCGCGCTCGAACTTGGAACGCAAGTAATCGATCTGCGTGAGCATAATGGCCCATATCCTCGTGCAGATTTCACAGCCATCGTTCCTACGCAGCTATTTAAAGCGCTCAATGGTGATGATCACCTCCTGAAGCACTTAACTGATGCGCAAGCAGTCTTAGTGGGTGGGGCAGCACTTACTGAAGATCTACATCTGCGAGCTACGAAGGCTGGAATCAATATTGTTGTGACATATGGAATGACTGAAACCTCTGGTGGTTGTGTCTATGACGGTGTGGCACTCGATGGTGTTGAAGTAGCAATTACAGCTGAAGGACGTATTGCAATTAAGGGACCAGTTCTTGCACAGACTTACCTGGGCGCCGAAGCACTCTGGGATTCACTATGTAAAGATGGTTGGTTTCTCACATCCGACCTAGGACGCATCGACAATGGCAAGCTCGTTGTTGAAGGCAGAAGTGATGATGTGATTATTTCCGGTGGTGAGAATATTTCCCTGAGCGCAATTGAAAGCTCTCTTCATGCACATTTTCCTCAGACAACATTTGCTGCATTCACAGTCAAGGATGCACAGTGGGGACAATCCCTCCACGTGGCTATTGCCGGTAGCAGTGCGCCCACTGATGATGAGATTTCGCAGTATCTATCTGAGCAATTTGGCGATTTCACTAAACCCAAGGGATATCTGCATATTCCCGAGCTTCCACTCATAGGTATTGGTAAGGTGGATCGTAAGAAACTCGCTGAACTGTCTATGGAGGCACCACATTAATATTTGGATTCAAGGTGCTCGTCCTCGCACACTTCCGGCTGCAATCGCCCCTGTTCTCGTTGCCTCCGTCTTAGCAGGCGAAGATTTCAAAGCAGTGCCGGCGCTTCTGGCACTCTGCGTCAGCCTCTGCCTACAAATTGCAGTGAACTACTCAAATGATTATTCAGATGGCATTCGCGGAACAGATGACAATCGCATTGGACCAGTTCGTTTAACTGCATCAGGTTTGGCGCCCGCTGAATCGGTTAAGCGGGCAGCGATACTCTCATTTGCAGCTGCCTCTATCGCCGGTATTGCTTTGGCTGCACTTTCTTCTTGGTGGGTCATTCTTATTGGGGTTGCAGCTATTGCTGCTGCCTGGGGTTACACCGGTGGAAAAAATCCATATGGATATAAAGGTCTGGGCGAGATGTCGGTCTTTATCTTCTTCGGAGTTGTTGCAACGATGGGAAGTTATTACGTGCAGACCCTGGAAGTTAACTGGGTTGCATTTGCTGCCTCTGTTCCAATGGGATCACTCTCGTGCGCCCTGCTTGCAATAAATAATATTCGCGACCGGCAACAAGATGAAATAGTTGGAAAGCGAACTCTTGCGGTGCGCTTAGGCGATCGTGGTTCAAGAGTATTTTTTGTGCTCTTGCTGGCATCTGCCTATATCTTCGCCGCCCTGACCGGACATATCTGGGTTCTTTTAACTCTCGCCACCCTTCCCATGGCCTTGTTGATATCTAAAGAGGTGCTGCAGGGCGCTGCCGGGAGCCAACTTATTCCACTGCTTGGAAAAACGGGCAAGTTGCAACTTTTCTTTGCGATAACATTTGCTATCGCGCTAGCGCTATAAGAGATTACAATTGGAGCATGATTAAGTTGACAGGTTTACTACTGATTTTATCGGTGGCACTGACTCTCTATACCTTTATTGATTGTGCCCGACGCGATGAAACTCAAATTCAAAAGTTACCTAAATGGGCCTGGTTAATCATAATTCTCTTGACTGGAATTTTTGGTCCGATTGCATATTTGGTTATCGGTAGAAATCCATTGAAGAATCTGCCTAAGCGAAAGCCACAGAAGCGAATCTTGCCTCCTGATGATGATCCAGATTTCTTGCGCAATATATAGAAGCTGCTATAGCCCAGAGTAAGTGTGTTTTCCGGTTCCCCATACATTTACATATACGTAATTAAATAAGAATGTAGATCCAGCAAAAATACAGAGCCATGCAGCTCGGCGTCCGCGCCAGCCAACAGTTACCCGTGCATGTAAGTAAGCCGCATATGCCACCCAGGTAATAAATGCCCATGTCTCCTTTGGATCCCAACCCCAGTAACGACCCCATGCACTCTCAGCCCAGATTGCGCCGGCAATGACGGAAAATGTCCAGAGTGGAAATACAAATGCAACCAGGCGATAGGAAAGTTGATCAAGTAATTCAAGGCTTGGCACTCGTTGCAACCAAGCAGGACGCGCGCCTCTCTCTTCTACTCTTTCAAGATAGAGATAAGCACCAGCGACCACGTTTGCAAGTAAGAAGACTCCGCCGGAAATAATCGCGGCAATTACATGGATAACAAGCCAGGTTGACTGTAGGGCGGGCACAAGAGGCGCGCTATCGCGATAGAGCAATGTGATTGCGGTGCCAAGAGTCAGCAGAGCTGCAATTGATATGAAGAGTCCGAGCCAACGAAGGTCATACTTACGAAGGGCAGCCAAATAAGCGCCAGTAAATGCAAGTGCTCCGGTGCTTGAGAACTCATACATGTTTCCCCAAGGGACATGCTCTGCCGAAATTCCACGCGCAACCACTCCTGCGAACAGTAGTAAGAATGCCAAAATCATTAGCGCGGTTGCAATGCGTGCTGTTTTTTCAGTGCGCTTGTAATCCAAAGTCTTTACGAGCAGATTTCCCGCTGTCGAATCTGAGCTCTCTGGTGTGCGCACAGCGAACGCGGTTTCAAAAGCGTGAGCGATAAATGAGAGGGCAAAGACAGCCATAGCTGAGTACACGCAGTAGTTAGAGATGTAGGCCCACGTTGTCTGCATTACTGCTCTCCCTTTACAAATGAAACAAATTTATTTACTTCTACTTCAAGCCCAGGCGCACTATTTTTTGCTAGTCCTGCGACTTCAACTCTGCTATCAGTCAGGCGAATCCAAATTCTGCGGCGCCGTCCATAGAGTGAAGTAAGCAGTCCTGCGATGGCAAGAATACCGCCGATGAGCGCATAACTCTTTCCAGGATCTTGCACTACCTGCAGATTGACCCATGGAATAACTGTTTCTAGTGTGATGGAGCCACTGGAGTAGTTATATGTATCACCCGGCTTTACTGAGCCCAGTCCGATCTGAGTCAATTTTTCGGTATCAATCTTGTAGACCGATGTCGGAACACCTGAGTCCAATCCAAGATCTCCCTGCCAGATAGCGAAGAGAAGTTTCGGATCGAGTAACTCTGGGTAGATAGATATTGCGCCCTGCGAAGTTGTTCGGGCATTTGTGGGAACAAAGGAAACTACGAAGCCAATAGATGGATCGGCGTCCGGAACTTTAATGGCACCAATAGATCGCAAATTTGCATCTTGAGGAAGGAGTGGAACAGGGCCTTGAAGCACGACATTCTTACTTTTATCACGCACGGTAACAACAGGGCTATATCCATTAGCTTGCAGGTAGACGCGCGTGCTGCCAAAGGTAAGTGGCTTATTAACTTTTACAACTTGCTTGCTGGTCTTGCCCTCATATTCAACTGTCACCCATGCTGTGTAATCAAGCGGGGCACTTGTCCTTGGATCGTATTTGGCATCAAATTTATCAATATTTATTTGAAAAGGTTGCAAAGAGTTGTCACTTTTAAGTTTTCCAAATGAGAGAGAGTCATAGGTTGTAGGCACATTGATAAAGCGCTCTCCCACATTCACAATGGCATAACCATTCATACCGAAGAGGGAGCCAAGGCTTACTCCTACTAGAACTAAGATAAGAGATAGGTGAAAAAGTAGATTTCCAGTTTCTCGCAAATAACCTTTTTCAGCCGAGATCGAGTTACCTTCAACTCGCACTCTAAATCGGTTTTTTCTAAACCAAGTGCCTGCTCGCTCAAGTGCTTGCGGCGAAGAATCAAAGTCCTGATAATGTGAAAGTCGAGTTAAGTTCTTAGGTGTGGCAGGTGGCTTAGCCAGCATCGCTTGGTAATGCTCAACGGTACGTGGAAGTACGCAGCCAATGAGTGAGATAAAGAGAAGTATGTAAATTGCGCTAAACCACGGTGAGGCATAGACATCAAAAAGTGATGCTCGGTCATACCAACGCGCAAGCTCGGGATTGCTACTAAAGAAATCACGGACTGCCATTGGGTTTACTGGTCTTTGTGGAATTAATGAGCCAGGTATTGCAGCTACTCCCATCAGCATGAGCAGAATTAGCGCGGTGCGCATGCTCGTCAGCTGTCGCCATGCATATCTAGATAGCGCTACAAAGCCTAACTCTGGTAATTCTCGCTGTTCTGTCATTAGATCACCGGACTAAAATCTGAGATAAGTGAACGTAGCGAAATCATAAGATCTGACCAGAATCCCAGCAGTTGCAGCAGGCCGATCACAATGAGAAGAGAGCCACCCAATCTTGTAATCAAGTCACCTCTTCGCACCATAAATTTTCGCAGCGACTCTGATTTATCTAAATAGAGACCTGTGGCAATAAATGGAATTCCCAGGCCAATGCAATATCCCAGGGAAAGAATCGCACCACGCATCGCACTTGACTCTTGAAAAGCCAAAGTCTGCACTGTTGCTAAAGCTGGCCCGATGCATGGTGTCCAACCAACACCGAAGAGGAATCCAAGCAGTGGTGCGCCAATGAGACCACCAGTAGTTGAAATCTTTGGCTTTAGCGTTGGCATCATAGGAAATAGACCAAGAAAGATGAGCCCCATAAGAATCGTAAACACACCAAGTACTCGGGTAATGATCTCTTCATTTGTTGCAACACGAGAACCAAGTGCGCCAAAGAGAAGACCATATGAAACAAAGAGTGCGCTAAACCCGGCAACAAATAGGAGTGAGCCGAGAAAGACTTTTCCACGAGATTTCGAGAATCCAGCAGCGAAGGCAAGGTAGCCAGGAACAAGCGGTAGAACGCATGGAGATAAGAATGAAACTACACCTGCCACTATTGCTAATGGCAAGGCTGTCAACAAAAAACCACTCATGATCTGGTCAACAATGAAATCGGTCATTCTGCCAATACCTTCTCAATCAAATCCTTCAACGATGAGACCGTGACAGCACCTGAGACGCGGGCCGCTACATTTCCCCGCTTATCAATGAGAACCGTCGAAGGGATTGCATTGGCGGGTAGCGAGTCTCGGAATCCAAGAAGCACTGCGTCATCAATCAAAGTTGGATATGGAACGTCACGCTTTCGCACAAAGGCTTCGGCATTAACTGGATTATCACGCGTTAGTATTCCGATAAAGGCAACCTCTGGATACATATTCGCAAGTGCTGAAAGTGCTGGCTCTTCAGCTCTACACGGTGAGCACCAAGAGGCCCACACATTAACGACGGCAACGTTGCCTACTGAGTATGTGTAGTTGGTTCCAAGTAGCGTCATTCCTGAAATTGCGGGAGCGGGAATGCGATCACTGGACTTGATAAATGTAACTGCCCCATCGCCAGAGATGTAACTCTCTTCCGCCTTCGATGCCCCACCATTGCTGCAACCCACCAGCATCAACAGCGCCATCACTACCGGGATAAATTTTTTCATATTACTTTTGCGGCAACAGGTGCTTTGCTGGTTCAGAGTAGGACGTTCCAGAAATCATTGCCTGATTATCAAAGTGAATACTGGTAACTGATGCCAATGTGCACTCGCGTTTTCTCGGATCGTGAATCAATCGACGACCTTCAATAGCACTTCTTAGAATCCAAATAGGCAACTGATGCGAGACAACAATTGCATCTTTACCTTGTGCGGCATCTCGTGCTTGGAAAACAGCAGCTAACATCCGGGAAATTTGCTCTTCATAGGGTTCACCCCACGATGGCTTCCAAGGATTAATCAGATGTTTCCATGATGATGGGTGCCTAAGAACTCCACTGCCGAGTTCGAATTTCTTGCCTTCAAATATGTTGGCTGCCTCGATTAGCTTTTCATCTGTGGTGATATTCAGTGAGTGTGCCCGAGCAATTGGAGCTGCTGTCTCTTGTGCACGTTGTAACGGAGAGGCATGTAGCGCGCCGAGATCAATCGACTTAGACCAATCGGCAACTACCTGTGCCATCTCTTCTCCGCGTTGCGACAGTCGCCACCCAGGTTGGCGGCCGTAGAGAATTTTTTCAGGATTCTCGACTTCACCATGACGGATTACGTGAACAATCGAACTCATGCCCTTA
>JBILBC010000012.1:0-26234 GCA_044353885.1 Candidatus Planktophila sp.
CAGAGATCATAGGAATGTGGTTCAGAGAAAGTAGCAAGAGGACCAAGGACTGCAGTTGAATCTGCATAGATATACGTCAGAGTCATCGATGCAACGGAGCGACAAGTCACGCGTGAACACACACGACCTGTCCGTACTTGATTACTCATGTCATCAAGATTAGTGGGGGTGAGTCCGAAAGTTAGGGATTGAGTACTCGAATATTGGATGCGGGTACTGAAGATTTTGAAAGAACGCTGCCTGCATTGAGTGGGATATAGCCATAACCACTCTTCGATGCGATCAGAGCTGCGCCCGATGTGCCCGATGAGATACCGGTAAAGGAGACTGCGCGCACAGCATTAGGAACTACAAAGGTCGCAATATCCTGGGCAGAAATCTTGATTGTCTTCGTCTTGCCATTGGTATAGGTCAGTTCAAGATTGACCTTGATGCCAGTGCCAGTAAAGACAAGGGTGGGAGCCAATCCGGTTGTAGCAAGGGTGTACTCGGTCAGATCTTCAGCTGCAGTGCTCCACACAAAGTCACGTTTTCCTTTCACAAGAGTCTGAGAGAAGACAGAGCCAAGAATCGGTTGATCCGATGAAATGTGCAGTGCGAATTTTCCAGATTCCATAGTCACATTCAAAGGAATTTCAATCACTTTCTTATGTGCAATCACTCTTCCATCAATACCCGCTGGGGCAAAAGTTCCATCTGTTGACTTGATTTCTGCGGTTATGCGCGCATCGACATCACCTGGAACAAGAAGTCGGAGAGTATGTGGGGTCGAGCCACTCCTTCCAGTCTGCTGCGGAATTGCAGGAATCTGCAATTTCTTTATTGGCTCCCCTGTTGAATTCACAATATCTCCACCGAGGGCCTTAAGTCCTTTACCGCGTTCATCAATAACAAATCCATTCACGCGTCCTGAACGAGGAAGTAGATGGATGGCAATCTGCTTTGAACCTGGTGCCAAGGAAGCTAAGGAAAGTGATGTAAAGGTATTTGCTTTGAGTGAAATGCTGCGTGGGGTAATCGCTCCATTTTCAGTGAAGATTTGTATTTCAACAAGTGCGCGACCTAAACCACTATTAACGATGTTCAGTGATCCTTTGGAAGTGATATCTGCAGCTGCTCCAACAAACCACTGAGATGCAACCGGTGCACTGCAAGGAACAGCACCTGCCCAGACTCCCGTGCGCACTTGCCATGCAACTGGTGTGACAGAACCTGCCTCAACAACAGCAGATTGCGCTGCTACTGCGAAGCGTCTAATGCCCACTTGAGTTGTCTGCATTGATGAGGTTCCGGTCTTGCGCACCAGTGTCTTCGGTGATGTTAATGAAATTGCGGTGGATAAACCTGGTGTATTGGGTGGACATACCGAAGCAGGGTATGAAGAATTAAATCGGCTTGTAGAGACCGTGAAATTAAGAATGTTGCTCAAAAAGAGCACAGTAGCCGTGGCGATAGCCAAGATGAGTATGCGTTGATTCTTCATGCGATCACCGCATCCTCAATCTCACTTCTGCGACGACCTGAAGGCAGTGCAAGAACAGCTGTGGTGACTAAGACAATGAGAAAGAGTGAGATCCACCCACGTCTGATGGTGCCATCGTGAATGACTGAGATATCTCCCCCGGTCGTGACTTCAAATGATGGAAGCTTGCTGGCATTCTCAATCTTGGCAAGGCGATAACCATCTTGAAAAATCTGCCAGGCATTGCTGTAGCTCTCGGTCAAAGTGATTGTTCCAGGGGAAGGTGCATAGGCGCGCACACCTTTAGAAGCCAGGATCATTTCTTTTCCAGAGTAATCCACGAAATTCAGTCGCCCAGTATCTTTCAACACTCGCCAAACAATTCCAGCATTGGTGGCAGATGTTCGATTAAATCCACCCAAGCCATCGATTGTCTGCACTACATCTTTACTCACTGGGTTCTTCAGGAATACATATTTGATTCCATAGGTTGAAAAAGTATTACTTGATGTGACGCCAGTATTATCAATAAGGCCTTCGATAGCTTGAGTAATTACTGCAAGATCTTTCGGAGCAACATCTGGTTCGCCCAACATAATTGCAGATCCTCGTGAAATGTAATACGACAACGTGGTCTCATTGTTATTGCGATATGAACGCAGCACCACAGTCTTTGCATCTTTCTCAATCGCAAGAAATGCTGGAAGTATCTCTTTTGAGGATGTGCGCAGAGGGGAATCAGCACCTGCTGTGACAAGCCAGAAAGCTGATGTGACCGAGTAGGCCATGGTGATGAGCAGAACGAGTGCAACCGAGATGTGACGGTAATTCACATGTGACTGTTCAAGTCGTGCCCGAACCTTGTCAAACATCACCACTGCCGAAGTAATCGAGAGCAAAGTGGCAACAGCAATGAATGTGGCTGCATTAGCGCGAGTACTAGTTGCCGAACCATTACCTGAGACAACGAGTGCGCTCACCAATGTGCCGGATAAGAGAAAGATTAACCCCAGCGTTGCAAATTTGCGCGCTGCAGTCGTTGAAAAGAATGTAACAAAGAGAACAATGGCAACGGGACTAATGCACCACCAGGGAAGAGAACCAGGACCACCAGGGTTTGCAAAGAATGCGAAGTTGGCACCACTGCCTGGAATAGTAAGTCCGATCTCTGCAAGAAGCCTTGTTGGATTGACAAAGATTGCAAAGGAGCCTGGCGCCGATAAGAGAATAGGTAGAACTACCAAAGTTGTTCTGCGAATCACTCTCTCAATAAAAAGTGGGTCTTTATAGTTCTTCTGCACGATGAGAAAATCTCTATAGAGGGCAAAAGCAACTGCAGCAATCAGGATCAAGAGCACCGATGGATTAAAGGCGAAGAGTAGCCAGATAAAGAGTGAGTAGGCAAAGATGCTTCGCCATGTGCGCTTTTCAATATCAACCCAGTTGCGAAGACCTGTGGCAAAGATAGGCAGAAGTGCGATGAAGACAAGCACTCCTAAACGTCCAGAGTTCACTGCAGCAATCGAGACAGGAGAGAGTGCGTATAAAAGGGATGCTCCCGCAGATAGCCATTGGTTATCGGTATAGCGCTTGAGGAATTGATGCGCAGTCAGAAGGAATATAAAGGGTGCTGCAATAAAGAAGAGCGCGATGAATACCTTCACACTGCCGAATGTGAGCAGCGATGCACCGCTAAGAATCAATACCCAAGGAGGTGTTGAGAGTGCACTTCCCATGCCAATCTCATGCCAACTTTGAAGATAGAGCTTAAAGAGATCTCTAAAACTGCCAGGTGATTCAGGCAGCGCTCCCCCAGATACTGCTCCAAATCTATGTCGTGCCCAGAAGATAGATATCACAGCAAGAATGGTGAGAACTGCTACGAGTGGGCGAGCAAATACCAATCTCCACGGCTTAACTGAAATCGGAGTAAGTAAATCCTCATCTTCATTGATAGTCAGATCACTTGCAGCAGGAGTGCTTTCAGTAAGGTCATCAGGTAATAGATGCGATCGCAAACTTTCGAATCCGCGCGAGATTGAACTTCGCAGTTGTGTAAATCGTGAAGGAATAAAAGTCTTTACGACGCGGCTTGAAATATAACGGCTGGCCTTACGTGCCTTGCGTGCTTTCAAGAGTTCTGTCGGATGAATAAGAAGAGTCGCGATTGCCAAAATCTCATCACTTGCATAGCCAGGAAGTTTTGCAAAGAGATATCCGATAGATCGCACAAGTGCGCCAGCAAGTAATTGGATGGATAGCCATGGCAGTGACCACCAACTTGAGTTGGCAAGAAGAACATAGGCGGCATTGCGGCGATCTAGAAGTAATGGGCGATGCAGGAATGCGCCCTGGACATCGACAGCGCGACGCTCATTGCTCGCAGCTTGCGCGTGGTAACCAATAGCATCGGTGACCACAGCAACGGTGTGGCCTGCAGTTCTCACGCGCCAACCAAAATCAACATCATCGCGGAAGAGTTCAAGGTTCTGATCAAATCCACCGAGCTCTTCAAAGACATCGCGTCTGATGAGAGCTCCGGCAGTACTTACTGAAAGCACTTCATAGATTCCATCGTGCTGACCCTGGTCATATTCATTAGGTTCTAATCCAGTCCAGCGAGCCCCATTGCTTGCAAGACTAATTCCAACTTCAAGTAAGTGTGTGCGGTTATGCCATCCCAGTAACTTCGGTCCAGCCATGACAACGCTAGGTCTTTCAGAAAGTGCGGCTAAGAGTGATTCAAGGGCGCCGGGATGCAATGCGCAATCATCATGGAGAATCCATAACCATTCTTCAACGCCTTCAATAGGAGCAACAAGTTTTTCCACACCATATGCAACTGCTTCACCAAAACCTGTTGCGCGATCAAGAGTCGCAACGGGAATGCGAGCGCCTTTAAGAAGTTTTGCTGAACCATCCTGTGAGCCTGTATCAACGGCAAGAATCTGATCAACGTTTCTCGTCTGAGAGACAATCGATGCAACAACTTCAGGCAACCACGTTGATCCATCATGGACAACGAGAATTGCAGAAACGCGTTGCGTGCTCATAAGGGAAACTTATCGTTTGAAAGTATGAAGGTAGCCGCGCTTATGCGGGGCGACGCTTAAGGCGACGGCGCTCACGCTCGGAGAGGCCACCCCAGATTCCAAAACGCTCATCATGTGCGAGCGCGTATTCAAGGCACTCTTGGCGCACATCACAGGAGAGGCAGACGCGCTTTGCTTCGCGTGTAGATCCACCCTTTTCAGGAAAGAAAGCTTCTGGATCTGTCTGAGCGCAGAGTGAGCGCTCTTGCCAGGAGAGTTCAATATTCTCTCCGCTAGCTAGTTGGATAGTTGGTCCAGCAGTGGGGGCTGATGGCTTGCCAGTCGATGTTCCTTCTGGGCGGATCGGCATATAAAAAGCTCCTCAAGTCATTAGGTCGCACTTCGCTGTGAAGAACGCGCTCTAGGTATGAATTACACCGTTGTAATCCCTCTGAGTCAACCCCAAGGTCGAGACTTTGCGAAGAAATTTACGCGTAAATGGAGGAAAAATTAAATATTTCTACAAAATAATCGGTAAATCGAGCTTTTGCGAGAGGTAATGAGCGTTTTTTTCAACTCCTGCTGCAACATCGGTGCCATGGGCGATAAATGAATGTGAGAGCTGGGCTCCATCGCCAATGGTGACGTCATCTCCGATGATGCAGTCATCGATATGAACCCCAGAGCCAATGGCGCAGCGGGCACCAATAGAAGTTCCCCCGGTGATGATGGCATCCGGTGCAATCGTGGTGCCGGCCATCGCCTGAAAGTGGCCATCAACAAGATCGCGTGAGCCTTTGAAGAGAGCTGCGGGTGTGCCCACATCTAACCAATATGACTGTTCTTTATAACCAAATACGGCTCTACCACTTGCAACAAGTGCGGGGAATGTTTCGCGTTCAACGCTTACTACCTTGCCCAAAGGGATTTCATCAATGACTTTAGGGCTAAATACATAACATCCAGCATTGATGGAGTTGGAGATTGGGTTATCCATCTTCTCAAGAAAGGCGGTGACGCGGCCCTTAGCATCGGTTGGAACACATCCAAAGGCGCGCGCATCTTCCACATCAAGTAAATGCAGTGTGACATCAGCTTTATTTTCAATATGAAACTTGATTTGATCTGCGATGGAGTGGCGGCTGAGAACATCACCGTTGAAAATCACAACTGGTTCATCTCGCCCAAGTAGCTCTGCAGCATTACGAATTGCGCCGCCTGTACCAAGAGGCTCTTTCTCAACAGCGTAGAGGATCTTCATCCCCCACTTAGATCCATCCCCAAAGTAGGGAGTAAAGACATCTGCGAGATATGACGTTGCTAAGACAAGTGTGTGAACTCCAGCTTTCTTCGCAGCAAGGATTTGATGTTCTGTCACAGGAAGTCCCGCAACAGGAAGCATGGGCTTCGGTGATTCATCGGTCAGGGGTTTTAGACGTGTACCAAAACCACCTACTAAGAGAATGCCTACAGCCATTATGGGGCGCCTACTTTGCTATTGATGCGCTCTGCAGCTTCTGCAATCTGTGCATCCGTTGCTGTCATTGCAATACGAATATGTGATGCTCCACCTTCTCCATAAAAGATGCCAGGGGTTGCGATAACTCCACGCCCTGCAAGCCATGAGACAGAATCCCAGCAGTTTTCATTGCGCGTTGCCCAGATATAAAGGCCCGCTTCTGAATGCTCGATCGTAAATCCTGCTGCCGTCAATGCGGGGGTAAGGGTTGCACGGCGAGCGTTATAGCGCGCACGTTGTTCTGTGACATGTTTTTCATCAGAGAGCGCTGCAATCATCGCCTGCTGTACAGGCAATGGCACCATCATCCCTGCATGTTTGCGCACCTCAAGGATGCGAGCAATCAGTACTGGATCTCCCACGATAAAAGCTGCTCGATATCCAGCCATGGATGAGCGCTTGGAGAGTGAGAGAACGGTGAGGATGTTGGTGTTATCTCCGCCTGTGTAGTGCAGGATGGATGTGGGTTTTACTGAATCACCAAATTCGAGATAGCACTCATCAGAGACCACAACACTCTTACTTTTTCGCGACCAATCGATTGCCGCTCTTAATTCAGATTCAGTATGAACGCGACCTGTGGGATTCGATGGCGAATTAACCCATGCCATATCTGCCTGTGGCCATGTTGCTGCATCAAGTGTGACAGGTGTTGGCGCAGCTTGGGCAAGGAGCGCGCCCACTAGATACGTTGGATATGCAACATCAGGATAGAGAACGCTCTTGGCTTCAATAAAAGTGGGAAGCCATGCAACAAACTCTTTAGAACCAATAACCGGCAGAACCCCAAATTCACCTGTTGCTCCGAGATATTTCTTTGCCCATGCACTGATTGCTTCACGCAATTCTGGCGTTCCCATAGTGAGTGGATAACCAGGTGAGTTTGATGCTCTCTGAAATGCTTGCTGGATAAATTCAGGGGTTGGATCTACTGGTGTTCCCACTGAGAGGTCGATTGCTCCTTGGGGGTGTTTTTTTGCGATTGCTCCGTAGGGGGCTAACGCATCCCAAGGAAAATCAGGAAGTTTTTGGCGCAAGAGCAGTGACATCTGCATGGTCGGTATTTGTCTCCCCGACCTTTGCAGCTCCCCCAGGTGAACCGAGTTCGATAAAGAATTCTGTATTGATCTTCTTATAACCCTGCCACTGTCCTGGAACATCATCTTCGTAGTAGATGGCTTCCACTGGACATACTGGTTCGCACGCACCGCAATCAACGCATTCATCAGGCTGGATATAGAGCATGCGGGTTCCGTCATAGATGCAATCGACAGGGCACTCCTCGCGGCATGACTTATCTTTTACATCCACGCACGGTTCAGCAATTACATATGTCACGAAAGTCCTCCGGGGCCTTAAATACTTGGGAACGGTAGGCGGTAATTCTAACCCTGCAGGAGCGCCCGTGCACGATTATGGTTGCTATATGGCCTCCATGAGTTTGCGCACGCAGATAGCGCAGGCGCTCGGAAAACGAGCGACTATCCGCCTGCGCGATGGTGATGGCTCCATGCGAGATATCGTGGGCGTTTTACAGAGTGAGACAGCTCTAGTGAATCGTCGCGGGGAGATTGTGAATTTCAACCCTGATGAGGCAGTGGCCTTTCGAGTGATCCCTGTTTTTAATCGACGCGATATATCGACAGGTTCTCTTTCCATCTATGACACTAAATCGAAATCTCTTCACACCATTACCGGCACCGACGGAGTCGTCAAGATCTATTGCTGCGGTCCGACTGTCTATCGCGATGCTCATGTGGGAAACCTTCGCACCTTCTTGCTCTCAGATCTGATCTCTCGCACTCTGCAGATGACAGGACTTGATGTGACATTGGTGCAGAACATCACCGATGTTGGGCATATGGCAGATGACTTTGAAGAAGACAAGATGTTGGCAGAGTCTGCAAAAACTAAGGTCGACCCGTTTGAGATTGCACGCAAGTTTGAAGAAAGATTTCATATTGATTTAGCACGCCTGAATATTGACCCTGCAGCTGCATATCCACGTGCATCCGAGAAGATGCCCGAGATGATTGCTTCGATCGAAAAGTTAATTGATATGAAGCGCGCCTATGTGGGTAGTGATGGCTCTGTCTACTTCGATGCAACATCTTTTCCCACCTATGGCGCTCTGAGTGGAAATAAACTCGATTCTCTGCAACCTGGCCATCGATATGAATTCCCTGATGAAGGTGGCAAGCGCTTTCATGCAGATTGGGCGCTCTGGAAATTAGCAGGTGCTCGAACACAAATGATTTGGGATTCACCATGGGGTGCTGGTTTTCCTGGGTGGCATATCGAGTGCAGCGCAATGTCTATTGAGCTCTTCGATTCTCACGTTGACCTTCATCTTGGTGGTATTGATCTGCGCTTTCCTCACCATGAAAATGAGCGAGCACAATCGAACTCACTCACAGGCAATGAAACTGTCGACACATGGGTTCATGGCGAACACCTGCTCTTTGAAGGTCGGAAGATGTCAAAGAGCGCCGAAAATGTTGTGCTGCTGCAGGATGTAATAGATCGCGGCCTTGATCCACTCTCTTTACGTTTTGCCCTGCTTGAAAACAGATACCGCTCCCAGATGGATTTAAGTTGGGCATCTCTTGAAGCAGCTCACTCCACACTCAAACGGTGGAGACAACTCCTGGCAAACGCCGGTGCAAGTGATGAGATGAAATTTGACCAAGAGGTAAGTGATGCTCTCACCACAGATCTTGACACACCACGAGCTATGCAACGTATTCGTACTATTGAAAAAGATCCCACCATCGGAGCACTCGATAAACGTGCGCTCTTTCTCTTTGCAGATCAAGTTTTCGGACTTGATCTAGACCGTGGAATTGAATCTCGTGAAGTCAGTGCTGAGATTCAAGCACTCCTTGATGCTCGTATTAGCGCGCGAGCTCAGAAGAATTGGGCGCTCAGTGATTCACTTCGCGATCAGTTAACTGATGCTGGGCTTGAAATAAATGATGGAGCTGATGGACAAAGTTGGAGCTGGAAGTAACTTAAGGACGCTTGAGGACTGCAAGAACTCCTGCAACAAATCCAATAGTTAAGAGCGCGCTCCCAGGGTTATCTCCTTGAATGAGAAGTTCATTACCTGCACCAAATGAACCAGCAATAGAGATCACAATTAACCAAGCAAGAAGTGCGAAGAGCTTGTATCGACGTTTTCCAGAACGACGGCCCACATACCAAATTCCAAGATATGTGGCGAAGATTCCAACAATTACACCTACTGGCGGCAGCGTTTGGTGAATTAACGTTGAGGAGATCGCAATCGCTGCGCCGAAGATGAGTGAGAAGAGAAATTGCATTAGGAAGGTATTACTCCCGCAAAGAGATCCATCTCATGTCCACGAGAATCAAAAGGTTCACTCTTCTGGCCCTTAACGAGCGTGTAGTACTCATTGCCCCACACTTGAAGTCCTAAGTTGTTGGAGAGTGCAAAGAAGGGGCCATCTACCTCAATCTGCGTTGAGTGTGCTCGCATGGCATCCATCTTCATCTCCACATAAGCGTTGCCATCGACCATCGCATGGACGAAGGAATCATCCTTGGCAAAGGGAAGATCTTCTGCTTTCTCTGCTCCCATAAAGTCAGAGCCGATCTTCTTCATCGCATCAATACCCTCTTGAATGACAGAGCGTGGCATGACATTCCAATAAATCTTTTCAATACTCCAAGAAGCTTTCTCTGATGCCCGCATGGCAACGCGGTGGGCTTGAATGTGATCTGGATGCCCATATCCACCGATCTCGTCATATGTGATGAGTACGTGTGGTTTTACTTCATCAATAACCTTTACTAACTCATCTGATGCTGCCTCTAAATCTGCCTGCCAAAAAACATCAGGGCGATTATTGGGCTCTGTTCCCATCATGCCGCTATCGCGATATTTGGTATCTGGATCCCCTAAAAAGCGGTGATCGGCGATGCCAAGAGCCTTCATAGCATCGGCTAACTCACCCACGCGATGCTCACCGAGCGAATCTGTTTCATGAGCTGCTAAATGCGCTAAATCTTTAACAAGGACTTCGCCTTCTTCACCACGAGTGCAGGTCACCAAGGTGACATCTGCGCCAAGTGATGCATACATAGCCATCGTGCTTCCATTATTGATGGTCTCATCGTCAGGGTGTGCATGGACCAGCAGCATGCGATAACCCTTATAACTAGTGAGCATTAATAGACCGGCAGGGTTGTATCGATCTGCTTAGCCCATGCAATAACGCCTCCAAAGACGTGGGATGCATCAGCAAAGCCTGCGTTCTTCAAGATTGCTAAACACTCAGCAGAGCGAACACCACTCTTACAGTGCAAAACGATTGGTTTATCTTGTGGCAGCGATGCGAGCACGCTGCCGTCGATGAATCCTTGCTTAGGAATTAGGTGTGCTGTTGGAATATTGACGATTTCATACTCACTAGGTTCACGAACATCGATGAGATAGAAATTATCTTTATTATCAATCTTGGACTTGAGCTCTTGCACGGTAATAGTTGAGCCAGAGCTCGCCTCTTGTGCTGCCTCTGAGAGAGTTCCGCAGAATGCTTCGTAATCAGGAAGTAGCGCAGTCTGTGTTGCATTCTCGCTACACAAAGGACAGTTAGGATCTTTACGCACCTTAATCTTGCGGAATGTCATATCGAGTGCGTCATAGACCATTAATGAACCAATCAGTGGCTCACCAACTCCTGTGAGCACTTTGATTGCTTCCGTTGTTTGAATTGAACCAATGGTTGCGCAGAGAACTCCGAGTACGCCACCTTCGGCGCAACTTGGAACCATGCCTGGAGGTGGTGGTTCTGGATAGAGACAGCGATAGCAAGGACCGTACTCCGCCCAGAAAACACTTGCTTGACCATCGAAGCGATAGATAGAGCCCCACACATATGGCTTCTTAAGAAGCACGCATGCATCGTTAACTAAATAGCGTGTTGCAAAGTTATCTGTTCCATCCACGATGATGTCGTATTGAGAGAAAATCTCCATCACATTGGAGTTATCAAGACGAGTCTCGTGGAGAATGACATTGACGAAAGGATTAATCTCTGCGATTTTCTCTTTCGCGCTCAGCGCTTTGCTCTTTCCAATATCTGATTGGCCGTGAATGATTTGACGCTGAAGATTTGATTCATCGACAGTGTCGAATTCAACAATGCCCAATGTGCCAACGCCAGCTGCTGCAAGATACATAAGTGCAGGAGAGCCGAGTCCTCCAGCTCCAACGCAGAGAACTTTTGCATTCATCAAACGTTGCTGACCTGCCATTGCTACATCAGGAATGATCAAATGGCGGCTATAGCGGCGCACTTCATCAACGGTAAGAGCAGGTCCTGGCGAGACTAAAGGGGGCGTCTTCATGCAGGTAATTCTGCCGTACTGTGCCTTTCGTGGCGAATTCAGTACGATTCGCACAATGACTACAGAATCAGCAACTGCAAACAATTCGCGTTCAGATAAGTCTCGCCTTCCTCGCGATGAACGACGCGCAATTCTGCTCTCTGCCGCCCTCGAAGTATTCACTGCAGCTGGATATCACTCCGCAGCGATGGATGAAATCGCAGATCGAGCAAATGTCAGCAAGCCTGTTCTCTACCAACACTTTCCATCCAAGCTCGATCTCTATCTAGCCGTTCTTGATCTTCATATTGATTCATTGGTCTTTGAGATTCAAAAGGCAATTTCTTCGACTCCCGATAATGAACGACGCGTTCATGTGACTATCGAGGCTTTCTTCAACTTTATTGAAAATGAAGGAGAGGCATTCCGACTTCTCTTTGAAAGCGATATGAGTGTTGAACCACAAGTGCGTGAGCGTCTCAATCGAATGACATATGACTGTGCCGCTGCTGTTTCAGGTGTGATCTCAAATGACACTGGCCTTCCCAAGGAAGCTGCAATGATGCTTGGAGTTGGATTAATTGGTTATGTCCAGGTCACAGCGCGCCACTGGCTTGAGCGTGATAGCAAACTCACGCGTCAGCAAGCGATGGATCTCGTTGAAAACCTCATGTGGCGAGGAATTTCTGGATTTCCCCGTACAGACTCTTAGCGAATAAGATAGGTACATGAGTTCAAAGAAATCTGAAAAAGCAGCAAAAGTTCGCATCTCCATTACCAATGTTGGAAGTGAACTGTCTTTTGACTGCCCTTCAACTCCCGCTGAGATTAAGAGCGCAGTTACTGCTGCTCTGACAGCGCAGACACCACTTTCTCTTCAAGATGTACAGGGACACGAGATCATCGTCCCTGCGGACAAGATTGGTTATGTCGAAATCGGCGAGCCAGCTGAACGCCGCGTCGGTTTCGGCGTTGTGTAAGTGAGCCTGACTTTCGCAGATCTTCCTCTTCGCAAGGAAACAATTGATGCTCTACACGAGCATGGCTTCACTTCCCCTTTCCCTATTCAAGAGATGGTGATGCCTATTGCTCTCGCTGATGGCGATGTCATCGGTCAGGCAAAGACAGGAACAGGTAAGACTCTCGCATTCGGTATTCCCGTTATTGAACGTGTTATCGCACCTAATGATGCAGATTGGGCTCAGCTTCCTAATCAAGGTAAGCCTCAAGTACTCATCGTTGTTCCAACGCGCGAACTCTGTGTGCAGGTCACTAAAGATGTTGAAGAGCTCTCATTTAACCGTGGCATTCGCACACTGGCTGTTTACGGTGGTCGCGCATTCGAACCACAGATTGAAGCTCTTAACAATGGAGTTGAAATCGTTGTTGGAACCCCCGGCCGCCTCCTTGATCTCTATCGCCAAGGACAGCTCACACTGAAGTTTGTCTCTCGCGTAGTACTCGATGAAGCGGATGAGATGCTCGATCTGGGCTTCTTACCTGATGTTGAAAAGATCTTTACAAGTACCCCAGCACGTCAGCAGACAATGCTTTTCTCAGCAACCATGCCTGGTGACATCATCGCTCTCGCTCGCCGCTTCATGAATCAGCCAGTACATATTCGTACTCAAGATAATGAAGATGAAGGCGCAGTGGTCTCACGCATTGAACAGCATGTTGTTCGCGCACATGCGATGGATAAGATTGAAATGCTGGCTCGTATTCTTCAAGCAGATGGCCGTGGACCAACAATCGTCTTCTGCCGCACCAAGCGCACGGCTCAAAAGACTTCTGATGATCTCTTTGAACGTGGATTCCGTGCAGCAACAATCCACGGAGATCTCGGACAATCAGCGCGTGAGAAAGCGCTCAATGACTTTAAAGCAGGCAAATCAGATGTTCTGATTGCAACAGATGTTGCAGCCCGCGGAATTGATATCGATGGAATTACCCACGTTATTAACTACCAATGCCCTGAAGATGAGAAGACATATGTTCACCGCATTGGTCGTACTGCTCGCGCAGGAGCAGCAGGAATTGCAGTCACCTTCGTTGATTGGGATGAGCTCGCTCGCTGGAAGATGATCGACACAGCGCTCGTTTTGGGATTACCAGAACCTGTTGAGACCTATTCATCATCTGAGCATCTCTTTGAAATGCTCAACATCCCTGCAGGATCTTCAGGGCGAATGAATAAGAAGAGCGCTACACCAGTCGACAAACCAAAGAGTGATCGACCAAAGACAGATCGTCCTAAGAGTGAAAAGGCAGTTGAGCCAAGGAAGCCAGCAGCCGATCGCATCAAGCGCGAACGCACTCGCACCAAGCGAATTTCTGAATAGCTAGCTTTTAGCTTGCAGCGAAAGCCTTAATCGCATTTGCCAACATTTGAACCGCAATAGCTGCAAGTAAGAGGCCGGCAATACTTGCAAGAAGTGTCACACCAGAATCCTTAATAAGGCCAACGATCTTTGTTGATGCCATCAAGACAGTTCCAATAATCAGATGCACCGCAAGGATTGCAATCACCAAGCCAAGAATCTGTGCATTGGTATCCGCCTTCTGCACATAAATCATTGTGGCAACAATGGCGCCAGGTCCTGCAAGAAGTGGTGTTCCCAGTGGAACCATTCCAATATTGTCACTTGCATTTTCTGTGCCCGTGTTTTTATTCCCAGTCAGAAGTTGCAGAGCAACATAGAGAAGAAGTAATCCACCTGCTGCTTGCAGGGCTTCAATCGAAACATTCATGTAATCAAGAATGAAGCGACCAAAGAGTGCAAAGCTGGCAATAACAAAGAGGGAGACTCCTGCAGCCTGCCATGCAAGGCGCACGCGCTCACGTGGAGATTTATCCCCCACGAGTCCCAAGAAGATTGGCGTTGCACCTGGTGGATCCATGATTACAAAGAGTGTGACAAAGGCTTGTGTGGCAAAGGTAACTGCTCCTAGTGAATTCATTTCTTAACAACCCTTCGCGCATCTGCAAGTGACTCTAATTGTTCCCATTGTGCCTGATGAGTTGTGTTTTCTGCTAAAGCATTAAGTTTGCCTGTTCCGTGATAGTCACTTGAGCCTGTCATAACGAGCTTTAACTCTTGAGCAATCGTGGTCAGCGTCGCCTGCTCTTGCGCATTCTGATCACGGTGATGCACTTCAATCCCATTCAGACCTGCTGCAACGAGATCAGAGAATGTTGAAGCAGTAATGATCTGTCCCCGGCGGGAGGCAAAGGGGTGTGCAATCACTGCTACTCCCCCAGCCTTACGAATAGTTGTAATGGCATCTACAGGTGTTGGCGCAGCATGAGTTACATAATATTTCGACTCATTATTGAGTAAATCTAAGAAAGCCTCATCACGAGATGCAATCACTCCATTGGCAACGAGTGCATCAGCTAAATGAGGACGTCCCACTGTGGCACCTTCTGGGGTTGCTCTATAGACATCATCGAGTGAGATATTGATTCCATCTGCGCTAAGGAGCTCAACCATTTTGCGCATACGTGGCACGCGAGTATCGCGTGAATCTGCAAGCATCTGCTGCATCACTTGATCTTCGCCATTAAAGAGAAGTCCAAGCATATGAACGCTAATGCCATCTGTTGTAAGACAGGAAATTTCTGCACCCAGTACGAGTTCAATCTGAGGTTGAATAGCAGATACAGCTTCCGCCCATCCAGCAGTTGAATCATGATCGGTAATGGCAAGTGTTGTAATCCCTGCAGCTAACGCCTTCTTCACAAGCGCAAAGGGTGCATCTGTTCCATCGCTACATGTTGTGTGAGTGTGAAGGTCAATCATTGCTCTACCACCACACTTTCTGGCCGAGTACGAAGTACTACAAGTATGCATCCCAGGAGAATAAGAATGACTCCAGGAATAATTGACAGAGTCGGTTGTTTACCAATATCAAAGACCATCGCCACAATCGCTGCAACGGGAACTTCAAAGAAGACAATCATGGAAACTACTGCAGGTGATACTCGCTTTAAGGTCATATTAAACATTGTGTGTCCAAGGATTTGCGCTCCGATGATCAGTCCCAGCAAGATCCACCATTCGCGAAGAGCAAAGCCGACAATGTCATAGCCAGATAAGAGCGCCATAGGAAGTGCGGTCATAGCGCAGACGAAGTAACAGATTGTCGTATAGGAAGTAGTTGCCAAAGTTTGCTGAGCGCGCGAACCGATCAACATGTAGGCGGCGGCGAGTGCTCCTGAAATTAGCGCTGCAAGGTCACCCAGAAATGATCTGCGATCGAGTTGTAGATCAATGCCGGTCACAACAAGCACTCCTGTGAAGCTAATCAACATTCCTAGCCATGCCTTTGTCGGAATATGTCCGCCAGTGAGCTTGACGAAGAATGCGGCAAATATTGGTTGCGTTGCAACGATTGCAGTTCCAGCAGTCACACTCGTCATGCGCATCGATAAGAAGAATCCCACAAAGTGAACTGCAAGAACCACACCAGCTAATACCGCCCACTTCACACCAGTGCGATCTAATTTGTGGCGAAGAGCAAATGGAAGAGTCATGAGAGCCCCACCGAGATTGCGCCAGAAAATTAGGGTCGGCACTGGCATAGCGCTGAGTGCGATGAGTGGGCCAGATGAGCCAATTCCAAATATCCCAATAATCAGGCGAATGAGGTCAGGTCGTGCGGGCAGCTCAGTGTGGTTATGAACTGTTGCTTTCTGGACCTCGGACATAAGGCAAACCTAGTCGATACCTCAACGGTTACTCTTATCCCATGAGCGGAAATAACATCAATCGCATATTTCTCGCCCGTCTTGCTGGAACTGCAGTCTTTGACCCAAATGGGGATCCTGTTGGCAAGGTGCGCGATGCTGTCGCGACCCTTCGCTCTAATAACCAATCACCACGCGTACTCGGTTTAGTTGTAGAAGTTCCTCTTCGTCGTCGAGTCTTTGTTCCCATTACTCGAGTTACCTCTATCGAATCTGGCTCAGTTGTCATTACAGGCTTGCTTAACATGCGACGTTTTGAAACTCGCGCCGGTGAGATGTTAGTTCTTGGAGATTTACTCGATCGCACTATTGCACTGACTGAAAATAATGAAGATGTACTTGTCGAAGATATGGGTATGGAGCAAAATCGCACTGGTGATTGGCTCATCACTCGCGTTCACATTATGCGCAAGGGACGTGGCTTACGTCGCAAGGGCGCCACATCAACTGTTTCCTGGGAAGAAGTCACTGGCTTTGCACAACACGAAACTAATCAGGGTGTCTCAAACCTTCTCTCAACCTTAAGTAACCTGCGCGCTGCTGACTTAGCTGCAGTGATTCAAGATTTGGCACCTAAGCGTCGCGTTGAAGTAGCACGTGCTCTCGATGACGAACGCCTTGCAGATGTTCTTGAAGAGATGGATGAATCTGAGCGCGTTGCACTGATGGCTGAACTTGAAGGCGAACGTGCTGCTGACATTCTGGAGGAGATGGATCCAGATGATGCAGCTGACTTGCTGCGCGAAATTGGCGAAGAGCGCGCTCAAGAATTGATTGGTTTGATGGATCCTGAAGATGCTGAAGATGTTCTGCGCCTAATGACATATGAGGATTACTCAGCTGGTGGAATGATGACGACCGAACCAATTGTGATGTCAGCTGATTACACAGTTGCAGATGCACTTGCTGCGGTGCGCCAGAGTGAGATATCGCCAGCCCTTGCTTCACAAGTCTTTATTGCTCGCCAGCCCCTTGAGACTCCCACAGGTCGCTTTATTGGAATGGTGCACTATCAGCGCCTTCTGCGCGAACCACCTTCAACACTTCTAGGCTCAATCGTTGATACCAATACTCAGGGCGTTAATCCCGATGCATCACTGCATGCTGTTTCGTCATACTTAGCTAGTTATAACTTGCTCTCATTGCCTGTTATCGACGCCAATGATCGCCTCTTAGGCGCTGTCACTGTCGATGATGTGCTCGATCACTTGTTGCCGACTAACTGGCGCCATGATCACAGAGATTCAGCTGCCACAACGGCTGCTCTTGAAAGTATTGACACTAATTTCACCGAGGAGGTGTAACGATGGCACGTAACTTTGGTTTGGATACACCGCGCGAAACGCGTCGTTCGCTCCGTGGAAATATTGATCCTGAGACTTTTGGTCGTCTCTCAGAACGTTTCGCACGTTTCTTAGGCACCGCTCGCTTCTTGGTTTATATGACAGCTTTTGTACTCAGCTGGGTTCTCTGGAACACATTGGCACCACGCGATATTCGCTTTGATACCTATCCATTTATCTTCCTTACTTTGATTCTCTCGCTTCAAGCATCGTATGCAGCTCCACTCATCTTGCTTGCACAAAATCGCCAAGCAGACCGTGATCGCATTACTCTCAATGAAGATCGTGCGCAGAATGTACGAAGCATTGCCGATACTGAATATCTCACTCGCGAACTTGCAAGCCTGCGTATCGCTTTAGGTGATGTGGCAACCCGTGATTACTTGCGTAACGAACTTGGTGATCTTGCAAAAGAGATAGTTGAAGAACTACGCAAGCCCGAGTCTGACGCCAAGTAGAGATTTTTCGCGCACGATTAATTGAGAGACAATTGCTTCAATTGCCTTAGCACTTGGGCTATCAGGAGCTGAGATCACAACCGGAGAACCAGCATCTCCACCTTCGCGGAGATCAGGGCTAAAGGGAATTTTTCCTAGTAGTGGCACATCAGAGCCCACTAATTGTGAGAGTCGTCGAGAAGTCTCTTCTCCCCCACCTTCGCCAAAGAGTGAGGTGAGTTCGCCGCACTTAGCGCATGGATATGCAGACATATTTTCAATGACGCCAATAACTCGTTGGTGAATCTGATGCGCAATACGTCCTGCACGTTCTGCAACTTCAGCTGCTGCAACTTGTGGAGTAGTCACTACAACAATCTCTGATGAAGGAACTAACTGCCCTAATGAGATAGCAAGATCGCCGGTGCCGGGTGGAAGGTCGATATAGAGAAGATCAAGATCGCCCCAGTAGGCATCAGAGAGCAGCTGTTCTAATACGCGATGGAGTAACGGGCCACGATAGGCGATGGCATCAGATCGCTCTGGCTTAAACATCTCCATGGAAACTGTCTTCACACCAAAAGATTCCAGTGGAATAAACATCTGATCGATTGCTGTGGGGCGCTTACCAATCAGGCCCATCAGACGTGGAATCGAATGGCCATAGACGTCTGCATCAAGAATTCCAACGCGTAAGCCCTTCTGCGCAGATGCCACAGCAAGATTTGCAGTTAGTGAAGATTTACCAACACCACCCTTGCCCGATGCAACTCCAATAACGCGAGTGAGTGAATCCTTCTGTGCAAATGAGATAAAGCTTTCGCGCCCATTGCGAAGTAGCTTCTTGATATTTGCCCTTTGCTCTTCATCCATCACACCGAATGTGAGCTCAATGGCAGAAATACCATCCACTGCCGTAACCGCACTTTCAATATCTTTCTGTAAGCGATCGCGCATAGGACATCCTGAAATAGTCAGGAGAATTTCTAAGTGAGCAATGGAGCCTTTGATTTCAACAGATTTAACCATGCCGAGTTCAGGGAGAGCTCTGTGAAGTTCAGGGTCCTGAACAGTTGCAAGTGCTGCATGGACTGATTCAAGAATTGTCATAGAAGATCAGGATCTATTGTGCTGGTGCGCTTCGAAGTTGTGGGTGATTCATCATCATCTAAGACGTTAGAGAGCTGCTTCTTAATAAAACTCTTTGGGTTCAAATCGGTAGGTTTGAGATCTTCAAAACCTGGCCCAAGATTCTCTTTCAGCTCTTCTGTGGCCTTAGATGCCATTTCGCGGATGCGCTTTACAAACTTTGCAGCATCAACGGCAAAATTAGGCAGGCGCTCTGGGCCGATAAGAATCATCGCAAGAATTGCAAGGCCAATTAACTCACCCGCACCGAAATCGAAGAACATAGTAGTGAACCTTACTCTGCTACTTCGAAGCCGTCAGTGTCAGAGTTGCACTCTTGCTTTGAGAGCCACGCTTATATGTAACAACCACTCTATCTCCAACGCTAAGGGAGCGAATTGTCACAATCAGCTCTTCAGGGGAAGTAATGGGGCGACCATCGATTTCCGTAATGATGTCACCAGATCTCATCCCAGCTTTTGCCGCAGCTCCACCCGGCACAATCGCCTGTCCAGTCTTTGCAATCATGGCGCCCTCGCCTGAGAAATTCATATCGACAGAAATTCCCATGACTGGATATGTTGCTTTGCCATTCTTAATCAATTGATCTGCAGTCTTGCGCGCTTGATTGATGGGGATTGCAAATCCCAAACCAATAGAGCCTGTTTGAGAGTTAAAGCTTGAACCAAGAGATGCGATTGCAGAATTAACGCCGATTACAGAACCTGTTGCATCCACAAGAGGTCCACCGGAGTTTCCAGGATTGATTGCCGCATCTGTTTGTAGCGCGTTGATAAATGAATTCTCAGAGCTAGATTCTCCAGCAGTAACTGCGCGGTCTTTGGCGCTAATAATTCCAAGTGTGACAGTTCCTGTTAATCCCAGTGGTGAGCCAATTGCTATGACGGAATCTCCGACTGCAACTTTGTCGCTATCTCCAAATTGAAGAGCTTTCAGTGATGCACCAACAATTTTCAGTACAGCTAAGTCATATGAGCTATCGCGTCCAACAACCTTTGCATCAAAAGCTGATCCATCATTGAGGCGAACGGTGATATCTCCACCGCTAGTAACGGAGGCTGCAATCACATGGTTATTGGTGAGAATGTATCCAGAGCTATCAATGACAAAACCTGAACCAGTTGCCCCGCCACCTGAAGCTTGCGCCTCGATGGAGACCACTGATGGCAATACGCGCTGGGCAATTTCTGCCACTGAGCCAACGGGTCTTTCAATGGTAGAGGTGGATTTCACCAAGTTCACTGAGCGACCGAAGAGCGAGCCTGATGATGAAGCTCCGAATGCCCCTGCAATGACGCCAACAACAATGGCTAGAACAATGGCAGATCGCAGAGTGATGTTCTTACCCAGTCCGCTCTTACTGGGAGCATCCCACCAAGGGCCACCGTTATTTATGCTCATAAGATTATTCTGCTACAACTTAGTTGCGAGCAATAATCCATCACCCGTTGGAATGAGTGAGCTCACCCACGACTGCGTATCGGACTTAATTAACTTCCCTGCTTCGCGCAGGGCAATGGTCTTTGGATCACGTTGAGCAGGGTCATGGACTTTTGAGCCACCGAAGAAGTTATCAATCACAAAGACTCCACCGCTTCGAAGAATGCGATGTGCTTCAGAGATTGCAAAGGATAAATCTTCAGGGTTATGGCGATAGACAACAAGGTCATATGCGCGATCGGTGAGCTTTGTCATGACATCCATGACTGAATTAGTAATGAATCGATAGCGTGATTGAGCAATTTCAGCATCTGCCATTGCAAGCTTTGCGATAGATGTATGTTCCATCTCATCATCAATTGATGTCAGTGTGCCGCTTGCAATCATTCCTTCAAGAATCCAGAGAGATCCCACACCAGAACCAGTTCCAATTTCAACAACAGATTGCGCATCAAGGAGATGGGCTAGGTGGCGAAGATATGCGCCTGTGCCCTGAGATGCATCGAGAGTGCCAAGTTCTAGACCTCGTGCACGTGCGGCGATCTTTACCGCATCTTCTGCAATGAAGGATTCTGCATAAGAGTGCGGGTTGTTGTTCATGAGAGGGACAATATCCAATCGATGAAGAATCGCACGCCAAATCCAGTGCCGCCTTTAGCATTTTCTCCAGAATCAGTTTCGCTACGGCCAGTTCCTGCAATATCTAGGTGGACCCAGCGAGATTCACCAACAAAATGCTCAAGATAGAGAGCTGCAGTCACAGAACCGGCTGAGTAATCGCCCCTATCTGCAGCATGGTTTAGATCTGCAACATCACTTTCAAGTGAATCTTGGTAATCATCAATCAGCGGCATGTGCCACACGCGTTCACCTGATGATTCACCAACTGAGACGAGCTCTTTAGCAAGTTTCTCATCACGCGTATAGAGAGCGGCATATTGGCGACCAAGACCAAGAGTTGCTGAACCTGTCAGAGTTGCAATATCAAATAGGTAATCAGGATCTAGTTTTTCCACCGCATAGGCCAAACCATCTGCAAGAACGAGGCGACCTTCTGCATCAGTATTAATGATTTCAACTGTCGTTCCACCATATTGAGTAATGACATCAGATGGGCGTTGCGATGTGCCAGAGAGTGCATTCTCAGCACACATCATCAGCACTGTGACTTTTACCTGTGGTTGCAAATCTGGAAGTGCGCTGATCGTTGCAAGTGCTGCTGCAGCCCCCGCCATATCGCTCTTCATAGCTGTCATAAATTCGTAAGGGCGCTTCAGCGAAATACCACCCGTATCGAAGGTGATTCCCTTACCAACAATGACAACATGTGGCAGCGCCGCAGCCGAACGTGCCTTGCCCTTAGGGATATATGTAATTTCGATAAATCGTGGACCTGGCTTAGGTGATGAATTTCCCACAGCGCGAAGGCCACCAAATTGTGCAAGCTCTTTGCCAGCAAGAATGGAAATTGCTAAACCTTTTTCTTCAGCAATCTTCTTCGCCTCTTGCGCCATCCACAATGGAGTCTTGATATTTGCTGGCGTGTGGATTAAATCCCGCGCCGTATAGAGAGCTCGAGCAATAACGCCTGCTTCAGCAACAGATGCGCCATCTTTGGTTGCAATTGCAATCGTGGCAATTTCTGCCGGTTTTCCAGTCTTCAGGTTCCAGGTGTAGGCACCCAGGAGGATGGAAACGCCATGGGCGCGAATTTCTGCTCGCGATTGTGCAACGAGGGTGATGAGTTCAATCGCCTTGCCGCGCACCTTGCGACCAAGTGATGCCCCTGCTGCGCGAAGGGAAGCAAGTGAGCCATCGCCAACTGCAACAAGATAGAGGCGATCTACCGATGAATCTTTATGGAGGACGGGGATTTCAAAGAGCTCTCCTGCTTTTCCTGAAGGCGTAAAGAAAGAGATTTCATCAATGAGGTTGATTCCAAAGTATTTTTCGAGGGAAGAAATTAAGCGAGCGCTACCAACGAGCTCAATATTGTCATCGCTTTTCTTTGTAAAACCCAGTGCAAGAACATCTGCGCTAATGAGCGCCTCGATATCTGGTGCGACTGTGTGAAGAATTTTCCTAGATCCGCTCTACTTCTTGATGAGGGCAACAGCGGCTTCAAGAGCTGCGCTGAGGTTATTTGCTTCCTGTGGGTTGAGTTCAACCACGAGGCGCCCGCCGCCTTCGAGAGGAATTCGCATGACGAGTGAGCGTGCTTCCTTAGTTACTTCCATTGGTCCATCACCGGTACGAGGTTTCATAGCTGCCATGGTGGGGACTCCTTGTTGGTCTAACTTCGGGCGGGCAAAACTTTCCTGAAGGAAAGTCGAGGGGAGAAGTATCTCGCAGAATGAGCCGGGGGTGAAATCGGCAATAGTGGCCTTTAGAGGCCCAATATCGCCGTGAGGCGAGCCTTTCCAGACTCAATAACTGCAATAACTGCGCGTTCTGGGACTGAGAGCATGGTTGCAATATCAGCACTTGATTTAGATCGAAGGTAATGCAAGGTCAAAATGATTCGCTCTTCTTCAGGAAGAGAGGCGAGAAGTTCAGCAAGGGTTTGAGGATTGCTTGAGCTGCTCATAGGAATAGAGGTTACTCGCTTGATTCTTAAAGAAACCGAAGAAAAGGGTGACTTATGTAAAAGATCGAGCAAATCGTGCCAGGGATATGCGCACGCCTATATAGAGGAAGGGAGCAACGAGCAGAAATATCGCCTTAGGGGCCACGATCGTTTCTGACCAGTCAAAGCGCGTGGATGAGCTATTTATTTCACTGAGTTGAAATGATCCACTTCCCTTTAACACCTTTCCAACGTGGTCGACGTCGCAACGATGTGGAGGTTGCCATTGCGTCACCACCATGAGATCAAGAAGTCCGAGAGATTTTAATCGCGGATAGAACATATGTAGTGGTCCCGTAAATGCAGCGATTGAAGTTCCGACTCCTTCGACTTGAGTTGATGTCACCCATACCTTTGTCTGCAACATCCAGTCGCCTTGTGATTTCCAATCCGCAATTTTCTTCCAGACGGCCTCGCAGGGTGCATCAATAGTCAGGCTAATCGAAAGTGTATTACTCGCCATTCTATTTTTTTCCATGGGCGAAATCAACAGCTTCTTCAACTGTTGTAGTCCAATGTAAGAGATCGCGCATTCCTGGCTTCACAAAATTCTCATTTTCAAGATGTTCCACCAGTGCATGAAGTGGTTGAAATACGCCGTGTGGATCAAGGATGACCACTGGCTTATCGTGAAACTTAAGATAGCGGCCTACCCAAATCTCAAAGAGTTCTTCGAGAGTTCCAAGGCCGCCAGGAAGGGTAATAAAGGCATCGGAGAGATCTTCTATCTTCGCCTTTCGGGTACGCATGGAATCAACGACAATGAGTTCATCGCTATCGTGATCTGCAAATTCAATATCGACAAGTTTTTGAGGAATGATGCCGATAGTCCGGCCACCCTTGCTGCGAGCACCGCGTGAAATAGCGCCCATCGCAGAGATGTGGCCTCCGCCTGATACGAGTTCGGCGCCGCTTTCTGCAATGCCAGCACCAAGTTCAAATGCCAGATCGATAAATTTGCTATCAATCGTGGGTGATGAGGAACAAAACACTGCAATGCGCATGAGGGACAGGATAGGGGTTAGGCTTAGAACATGTCTTCTTTAGCTCATGGCCATGGAATCGCAACAGTTGCAGGTTCAACAGTTCTCGATGTGTGGTTTCCATCCCCTGCTTTAGGAGCCCTTACTGGTGCACCAGATTCAACTTTGACTTCAATGGTGGGAAGCGATGATGCTCGCGGTGTCATACGCGAATTAGTCTCACTTGAAATTGATCTCACCGTGGCTCCGAAGGATGCAAAAGATGCATATCTTCGCCTGCATCTACTTTCACATCGACTTGTAAAACCACATGGTCAATCTCTTGAAGGAATCTTTGGGCTCCTGACAAATGTTGTATGGACATCAGCTGGGCCATGCGCTGTCGATGGCTTTGAAGCCGTACGAGCAAGGCTCAAAGCAAAATATGGACATGTTTCAGTTTTCAGTGTTGATAAGTTCCCACGCATGGTTGATTACGTCATTCCTTCTGGTGTTCGCATTGCAGATGCAGATCGTGTTCGACTCGGTGCATATCTCTCCTCTGGCACAACAGTGATGCATGAAGGCTTTATCAACTTCAATGCTGGAACTCTTGGAACTTCTATGGTGGAAGGACGCATTTCAGCCGGAGTTGTTGTTGGAGATGGCACAGATGTTGGCGGAGGTGCATCCATCATGGGCACTCTCAGCGGTGGCGGCAAAGAGGTAATTTCGATTGGAGAGAAGTGTCTTCTCGGTGCGAACTCAGGACTTGGAATCTCACTGGGTGATAACTGTGTGATTGAAGCAGGCACATACATCACAGCTGCTGCGAAGGTGAAGCTTCCTGATGGTGAGATTGTAAAAGCTGGAACTCTCTCTGGCGCACATAATCTCTTGTTCCGTCGCAACTCACTTACTGGTGGACTTGAAGCGGTAATGCGCACTGGCACCTGGGGTGGATTGAACTCAGTCCTTCACGCTAATTAATATTTATTGCGCTAGTTGAAAATATGGCGAAGGAATCTTCGCACGGCTTCTAAAGGTATCCCCGCGCAGTAACTTGGTAGAGCCATTACTACTTGTTCCCTTGATATATGTCACAGCCCCAGCGCTATTGCGTGAAACAATCTCTAACGAAATCACATCGGGAAGTAAGAATGCAGCTGCTACTAATTGCTGCGTTGAACTTGCCTTCCATGATGCAAATCGTAGATTGATCTTAGGATCAAGGCCAGCAGGATCTGCTACGGATTGCGTATAGGACGTTGCTTGTCCCCATGCATCAAGAGTTGTCTGCGTTGCACCACCCGATGATGATGAGTAGTAAGCCTGTATGGGCTTACCGTTGGCAAGAATTACCAAACTTGTTGATGAGTCGATATTGGTGCGAGTAACAGCTGCCTTCCATAGCGCACCAATCTTTGGCTCAGCCTCCTTTGAATACCCGACAAAGTTTTGATCTGCGATATGTGAATACACATGGCAATCACACGAAGGCTTGATCACGCCGATCTTTGATAAAGCATAGGAGCGAGAGGCAATCACCTGCGCTTCAAGTGCTGCAGTTGGCCACGCAGATGACATCTCACTTATCCCCCACAAGTATTCATCATGCACGCTCAGTGAATTAGTCACTTCGATTGCACCTTTTACTACCTTCATCTGCATCTGTCCGTAGCGATACTTCACAGCACTTCCTGGTTGAGAAAAAGTGATGACTGCATTGGGCCCAGTCCATCGAATCGTGAAGCTCTTTCCTGATACTGGTCCAGTGATGACGCCGCTGGCGTCAACTCGGAAGGAAGCTTTCTGTCTTGTAGCAAAAGTTGCGATGGGTGCGACATCTGTTGGGCCAACAACTTCACCTGCATAGATCTGAATCAGTGAATCTGGTGTTGCTGAGACAAAAGAGACTGAACGAAGTAGATGGCCAATATTGACTCGCACTGTGTGTGTATCAACTGCTGGAGCAATTACTACATCTTTGTAATAGTAATTAAGAATGGTGGTTGCACTTTCACCAGCAAGTGCATGCGCTCGTGCACCCATCTGGCTCATACCAACGCCATGGCCGTATCCCGCACCCGTGAATGAAAATGTCTGTGGGGTTTCTGCCTGAGCAATAGGAATGAGAGAGAAAGTAAGAAAAGAGAAAAGAA
>JBILBC010000059.1:0-7331 GCA_044353885.1 Candidatus Planktophila sp.
TGTATTGATTTCCATGGATGCACTCTAAACTTAAGCAGCCGGCAATACCAATAACTTTGAAGGAGTCACAATGGAGATTGTTTATCACATCGCTTTTGGCATCCATCTGCTCTGCGTGGTTGGGATTTTGGCTCTCTTACTCTTGCAGGCGAAAAAGAATCCCAAGAAGCTCAATCCTGGAATTGTCCATGCAACGCTCACGGCGCTCATCGCAGCTCTTGTGATGGTTGGTCTGTGGGATCAAGTTCATGATGAAGCGCTTAACCACACCAAGGTTGGTATCAAGACTCTGGTGCTTGCAGTGATTTTGACTCTCGGTTACACACACCTTAAGAAGCCAGTACTGAAGAATTCAATCTGGGCAGCGATGCTGGGATTGACTGTTCTCAATATCGTTATTGCATACGCCTGGTAATTATTTCTATGAAAAAATTTGGGATTGTGGCATGCCTGATTTTTGCCATCCCAAATGTTTTCCCAGTGCAGGCAAGCGCACTTGATCCCATAAACGTTGCTGCAACCTTTGAAAGACTTACCGCAGGTTCTGCGCTGGCCGATCCTTCGGTAGTAGTCATTGATCAACTCACAGGACAAGTTGTTTTTGAAAAGAGCGCCTACTCACAACGAAAGCCTGCATCGGTTCTTAAAATCTATTCAGCAGCAGCAGCGCTGACATATATGCAGCCCACTCAAATTTTCACAACGTCAGCCTGGGTGGGAGTGAATCCAAAGAGTCTTGTCATCCAAGG
Organism: Candidatus Planktophila sp.; assembly: GCA_044353885.1. GTDB lineage: Bacteria > Actinomycetota > Actinomycetes > Nanopelagicales > Nanopelagicaceae > Planktophila. Next base: position 750 of record JBILBC010000059.1, read on the forward strand.
TTCCCTGGATCCATGGATGAGCCTGAGTGATCCTGTTGCTAAGAAGATGGGGCGCACCTCTATCCCTCGAATTGAATACAACTCACTTTCAGCTCTCAAGGAAGCAAATCCGGGATCTATTCGGAATTCAACAATTTATTACTCTGATTTATATTCGCAAGATGTTGCCAACATCAAGCGCTTCTTTATTAAGCAAGGCGTGAGCCCAATTATGAAGAGAGTGAGCACGCAGGAAGCACAGATGCTTTCCTCTGAACAAATACTTTCATCCGATTCTCCAGAACTTCAAAAGATGTTGGCTTTTGCGCTCACGTGGAGCGATAACTTACTCACTGAACGCATCGCCCGTCTTGCATCACAAGCTGCTGGTTATCCCCTCAGTGATGAAGGCGTTTCCCGAACTTTCGAAGAAGTACTCGCAGGACTTGGCGTGAGCAGCCAAGGGCTATTCATTAAAGATGCCAGTGGGCTCTCGAAAGAGAATCGAGTAACTGCAATACAAGTCGGTCAGTTACTCGTGAAGATTCGTAGCGATTCTCGCTTTGCCTCACTCATTAGTGGTCTGCCAATCAGTGGATTAACGGGAACTCTGCGCAGCAGGTTTGTCGACACGGCACCGCAAGCAGTCGGCCTTGTTAAGGCTAAGACTGGGACCCTTAATGGAACTGCAAATCTTGCGGGTTATGTTGAGGCAGGAGATCGCGAATATGTTTTTGTCATCATCGCTGACAGATTAAAGACAAGTTCACGTGCGGAGAAATTTGCACGTTCAACGGTGGATAGAATTTTAGGAAAGATTGCAGCACCACTATTGCCGATTTTTCCTACACAACCAGCTGAGATAGTTGTTGAAGAGGTTACGACAACCGCTTAATCGTCGTCTTCATCTTCATCATCATGGTCACGATTGCCACGTTTACCTTTACCTTCACGACCTTCATCATCGTCGTCATCGCCACGTTGAGGAACATTTGTCACAGTGGGCATAGGTAATGAATTAGGGCTAGATGAGATCTTGGCAGTTGGCGCAGTCTGCATAGTTGGTGCAGGCGCTGAGTTCGCGTTGGTGAAAGTAGCCGGGGTATTTGTTTGTGCTACTGTCATTGATTGTGAAGTCACCGGAGTATCTGTAACTGCAGAAGGCTCTTCCTGAGTTGTTGCAAAGACTGATCCTCCAAGAATGATCGCCCCTGCAGCGACAAGAGTGCCGATAGATAACTTCCTATTGACCTTTTGAATTCCATCAGATGCTTTAGCGCTATCTGTGAGTTCAAACCATTCAGGCTTCTTTGGAGTCATGGTGACTTCCTTTCGTTAAATGCAAGATAGATCTCATTCCTTAGAGGCGACTGAGAATCGACCCGTTACTCGCTGTCAGTTACAGGTACCCTAAGCGTGTGTCAGTCATCCGCCCCTACGTAGACCTCATGAAGCTACGCGTGGTTGAGCTCCTGATCATCACCACGCTTCCTGCCATGGTCTTGGCTGAAAAAGGGCTTCCATCCTTTGGCTTAGTCGCAGCAACCCTCATTGGTGGAACTCTGGCGGCTGGTGCTTCTAATGCTTTTAACATGGTCATTGAAGCCGACACAGATAAATTGATGGCGCGGACATCCAAGCGTCCATTAGTTCTTGGAACGGTCAGCAAGGTGCGAGCAACAATCTTCGCCAGTGTCATTGGAATTCTATCCCTGAGTATTTTTGAAATATTTACAACCCCTCTTGCAACTTTGTTAACAGCACTCGCCATTTTCTATTACGTAGTTATCTACACAATAATTCTTAAACCCAATACAGCACAGAACATTGTGTGGGGAGGCGCTGCAGGGTGCATGCCAGTACTTATTGGATGGGCTGCGGTTACTGGAACGCTGACATGGGTACCGGTTGCATTCTTTATGGTGGTCTTCTTCTGGACACCACCACACTTCTGGGCACTTGCAATTAAATATAAAGATGATTACTCAGCCGCAGGCATTCCGATGCTGCCATCTGTTGCAAGCCAATCAATTGTTATTAGCCAGATGTGGTTTCACACCATTGCCATGGTTGTCTCATCTGCTGCGATGATTCAGTTAGCAGAGTTACCAGTGTGGGCTCTCTGCGCAACGGTATTTCTTGGCGCCGTCTTTACATTCCAGCTCTTTGCTCTGAAAGAGAATTCAGATAATTACAACAAAGTAGCAGCTGGAATTTTCCACTGGTCTATTACTTATTTGAGCTTGCTCTCTGTATTACTTGTTGTTGCTCAGCTATTAAGCGCTTGAGTGATGTCTTTAAGCAAGTCATCAATGTGCTCAAGTCCAACTGATAAACGAATAACAGAGGGTGTTATGCCCATCTCCAGCAGCACATCAGGGCCTAAGCGGCGATGAGTAGTCGATGCTGGGTGGGTAATAAGTGACTTGCTATCACCTAGGTTGTTGGAGATATCGATAACGCGAAGTGCATCCATAAAGGCGAATGCATCTTTCTGAGTACCAGCAAATTCGATACCGATGGTGGTTCCGCCAGCTTTCATCTGCTTCTTGATTACTTCGTGATCAGGGTGAGAGGCAAGACCTGGATAACGAACGCTCTTGATCTCTTTACGAGTTTCCAAAAACTCAGCAATAGTCTGCGCGTTTTCACACATCCGTGTGACTCGAAGATCCATAGTCTCAAGAGATTTAACGAGAACCCATGCGTTAAATGCGCTGAGAGATGGACCTGTGTGACGGGTGAAAGGAATCAGTTTTTCGTAGATATATTCAAAGGATCCAAGAAGTGCGCCGGCAAGAACGCGACCTTGTCCATCAATATGTTTTGTTGCTGAATACATAACAACATCTGCGCCAAGTTCCAGTGGCTTTTGCAATACAGGAGATGCCATAACGTTATCAACAATTACTGTTGCGCCAACTTTATGTGCTAAATCTGCAACATAACGGATATCTGCAATCTCCATCATTGGATTACTTGGTGTTTCAATAAAGACAGCCTTTGTGGGTTTTGTGAGAGCTTTTGCCCATGCAGCTTTATCGTTTGCCTTTACTAATTCATATGTGACGCCCCACTTGGGTAATATCTCTGTGATGACAACATGGCATGAGCTAAACATTGCAGCCGATGCAACGATGTGATCGCCTGCTTCAACAAGGCAAGCAAGAGATGCAAACATTGCAGACATTCCTGAACCTGTTGCCACACAGTGCTCGGCGCCTTCAATTGCAGCCAGTCGCTTCTCAAACATGGCAACTGTGGGATTGTGGAAACGGCTATAGAGGTAGTGGTCTGTTTCATCGGTAAATGAATCAACTGCTTCTTGTGAATTAGCGTATGTGAAACCACTATTGAGAAAGAGAGCCTCTGAGGTTTCACCGAAACCAGAACGTGCAAGACCTTCGCGCACCGCATTAGTTTGTGGATTAAGAACCCAATCTGGTTCACGGCGCTTTGGGTGCTCGTGATAGCCCCAGACCTCTTTACTCATAAGCCCATCTTAAGGTTTGAACGCTATATTGCCCACATGAGCACCATGGCTATCTCGGCGAGAGATCTCAGTAAGAAATATGACTCGGGCTTTGCTGTTTCACACGCAAACTTTGAAGTCCCACTCGGCACTATCTGCGGATTTGTCGGTCCCAACGGGGCGGGCAAGACCACAACGATTCGCATGCTCCTTGGATTAATCACTCCAACTGGTGGCACAGCTGAAGTTCTTGGTGAATCAATTACACACCCAGAGAAATATCTCTCGCGTGTTGGAGCGATGATTGAAGGGCCAGCTTTTTATCCTGCACTCTCTGGTGAAGAAAACCTTAAAGTCTTAGCAACACTCGGTGGTTTTCCCATAGAGCGCGTTGCTGAATTGATCAAGACGGTGGGTCTAGAAGGTCGTGGAAATTCAAAGTACAAAACATATTCACTGGGAATGAAGCAGCGCCTTGGAATTGCAGCAGCGCTTCTTCCACAGCCTCAGGTATTAGTTCTTGATGAACCAACAAATGGTTTAGATCCAGAAGGAATTCAAGAAGTTCGTGATTTGCTCAAGAAATTGGCAAGTCAGGGAACCACCGTATTTGTTTCATCTCACTTGCTCTCTGAACTTGAACTCATCAGTGAATACATTGTGATGCTGCGAAAAGGTGAAGTTGTCTTTGCGGGTCCGATTCAAGATCTCTTCCTGATGCAACAGCCATTTATTCTTGTGAAGACAGATTCACAGAGTGATCTTCACAAGATTATCGAGCTTGCCCAAGCAGATGGTCATAAGGCAACCATTCGATCAGAAGTTGCACACATCGAAGGACCTGCCGAATGGGCGGGCGTTCTCAACCGCAAGGCTTTTGAAGCAGGCATCTTGATTACCCAACTCTCACCACAGATGCCAAACCTCGAAGAGACATTCTTTGAGATGACAGGAGATCGCAAATGATTCGCGTGATTTTTGCTGAGTGGAGAAAACTTCGTCGTCCCACACTCTTCCTAGGCACCATTGGCGCCGCTCTCTTCTTTACCGGCCTTACATCAACTTTTCTTTATTTGATGATTGATTCCGAACAAGGAAATTCTGATCGTGGTCGCCAGGTAAGTCGTGATGTTCTAGAGCTCGCTGGTGGATCTGTCTATGGATTTGCATCAGTAGGTGGGTTACTTGGAATTATCGCCCTATGCGTCTTTGCCGCACAGACAGCGCAGGAGTACACCTATGGAACGTTACGTAATCTTCTTGTTCGCCAACCAGGACGCATACGCATTTTGGCAGGAAAACTTATTGCGATGAAGATTTTCGCACTCGTAATGATTGCAATCTCAGCAGTAGTCAGCATTGGAATCTCATACTTCTTATCGGATAGAGCAAAGGTGTCTACTGATCTGTGGTTTACCTCAGATGGCTTCCAAGAGATTGGGAAAACTCTTCTTAATGTGGCGATTTCAGTCGTCTACTTCGGAATCGTGGGAATGATTCTTGGACTCTTGCTGCGTTCACCCATATCTGCAATCTCTATCGGAGTGCTCTGGATTCTCATCATCGAAAATCTCTTGGGAGCGGTTAAGCCAGTATTTCTTGATTGGATGCCAGGAAACCAGCTCTCCCTTATCGCTCAAGGCGGTAGCGCAGAAATTTCATATATGCACGCGCTAACTCTGGGAACTTCCTATGTATTAGTGGGCGCCATTGTTGCAACGGTCCTCTTCACACGACGAGATGTGGCTAACTAGCGACACTTAGGCGATACCAGCCGAATATATACAGCGCTCAATTATTCTTGAACAATGCGCCGCAGAAAATCCTTGATGTGCCTTGCCATCATTGCAAGCCTGACTCTTGCGGCCACCCCTGCCATCGCAAAGCCAAAGCCGACTTTGGCCGAAATTGAAGCAGCTAAGCAGGCAGAAGCTGCGAAAAAAACAGCAGCAGATGCTGCAGCGAAGAAATTAGCGGCGGCAAATCTCACTCTCAAACAATTAACTGTCAGAGCTAATGCTGCGCAAGCCATTTATCTCAAGGCAAAGAGAGAACTTGAGATTGCCACAGCGCAAGCTATTGCTGCTGCCAAACATGCGGCAGAGACTGCAGCTGCAGTGGCGGAAGCTCACCGAGTTATTGGAAAGCTTGCAGCCAATGCATACATCCTTGGCGGAAGCATGAGTGATATTCAGCCGTTGCTGAGCTCTAATGGACCACAAGATTTAATTGATCAACTCTCCACACTTAATACGTTAGGTGCGCGAAATACAACCGCACTTGATCGCTATAAAGCTGCAGAGATTGTTGCAAAAGCTGCGAAGCTGAAAGCAGATGAAGCAAAAGCAATACAGGTGGTTGCCACTGCAAAAGTTGAAGCAACAAAGAAAATTGCTGATGCAGCGCAAGCTCTTCAACAGAAGGAAGTAAATAAACTTCGGGCCGTTCAAGATAATTTGATGAAAGAACTTGCCAAGGCACGTAATGTTCGTGTGACCCTAGAGCAACAGCGTCAGTTGGCGTTACTTGAAGAGAGCCAAGCCAACACCGCCTCAACAACAATTAATCAGGCCAAGGTGTGGCCAGATCGAGGTTTCAAAGGTCGCACAACAATTCGAACCACTGAGGCACAACGTTTAACTGCGGTTGCATTTGCTAAGAAGCAGGTGCAAGCACGTAAGCCATATATCTGGGGTTCTGAAGGACCAAATTCATTTGACTGTTCAGGTCTTGTTTATGCTGCATATAAGTCAGCAGGGCTAGGTTGGCCAAATTGGGATCGACTTAACTCAGCTCTCTATTCAGGTTATACAAAGCATGTTCCGCTGACTGAACTGCAACCTGGCGATCTTCTCTTCTATTCCTATAAGGGCACCATCTCAACTATTCACCACATCACCATCTATGCAGGCGGTGGAATGATGTGGGAGGCCAACTCCAAGGACAAGGGCTTGCTCTACTCAAGTATTTATAGCGTGAAGGGGCTTATGCCATTTGGTGGTCGGGTCTAACCTTCACCTATGACAGATGCCATCGTTGCTATTCGCAACGCTGTAAAGCCACACCTTGCACGGCTTGAAGCCGGTGATGTTGTGCTGGTCGCTGTCTCTGGTGGCGCTGATTCACTCGCA
>JBILBC010000082.1:0-5368 GCA_044353885.1 Candidatus Planktophila sp.
TAAATTCATAGCTTTATCTACCTGAACTTTAGCTCCAAAAGAGAACTAGTTTAAAGAAAGAAAAAATTAAATAGAGAATAGAGAAAAAAATGAATGAATTAATTTCAAAGGGAAAATTTAGTAAATTTGGAATAACCCCCTACTTGAGAAGACCTAAATACTTAGATGCAAAAGAATTCGCAATCGCCTTACTAGAATCACATGATTCCTTGTCACAATTTCTTGAATGGGGTTATAAGGCAAAGAATGCCTCACATAAGAGGTGCTTTCCAATAATCCAGGAAGATTTACAGCAAGAATCGCCTTTCCTTACATACTATTTGTTTGATAAACGTAAAGTTGTTGGGACGGCATCCTTTGGAAAAGCTAGTCAAATTAATGGCATTCAAATTACTTACTGGATTAGAAAGTCCTATCAAGGACTTGGATTGGGTACCTGGCTAATTCAGGAGATGAAGGATCATGCGTTACTTGTCTTAAATTATGATTTTGTAGAGATACATACTGATTCAGCGAACCTTGGAAGTATCAAACTGGCTTTGGGGGCAGGTGCTCAGGAGTGGTTCAGGTATGACTATGAGACCAAAGCCTGGGGAGCATCAGGAGAAATGATCGTCTGGGGAATTGATCATCCTTCACTCCGATTTGAACGCAAGGTCAATCAACTAATCGTGGGTCAGCTTCATCGTCCTTCTTTTGGATCACTTGGATGATCTAGAAGTCTTATTAAAGACGATCCTCAAAACTACAACCCAAAAAGTTAGCGAAAAGATTAATTCATATAACTGAGTTTCAGTATCCGAGTTTAAGCCTTCGAATATTCCAAGAACGAAGACTCTAATGACTTGGAAAAATACCTCAGTGTCATAATCTTTGATTTCGTACCAACCACCAGATAGTGCAAGAAATAACATCAGATAAATGAAGTATTTTGGAAAACTCTTTGCTATTGAAGAGTTTGATTTCAGGATGCTTTGTAGGAACAGCCAAATTGTAATGACACTGATGATTGTTGCTAATGAATACGGGTAGAGACCGGTTGAAGGGAGTAATTCTGTCAATTCCGTACGGCGTATATTTCCATTGGCATCATTTATTGTTTGCCAAATTGGGATGAATTTTTCTCCCGCAGGTTTTCCAATGAATGGAGCCCACGTATGGATAGTTAAAGTAGTCCAAAGAAGGGTAAGGAAATAACTCAACTTCTTGTCGTTCACCACTTGCTCGACTTTGTTCATCGCCCTGCCCCTTCGCTGCAATGGTCGAATTTAGACTCTCTGCGTCTCCTCAATTCTCCCAGTTAGGACTGACAAATGGATAGGGCTACTCCAAAGATCCCCAGTCACCTGTGCAGGAACTGGCGCTATCGAGTAACCCCACCAAGATGATTATCAAGGTTGAAAAACATATAAAGAATAGGGTTACCCCAAATATATGGGCGAGCGCCGATGAGGGGCAGAGCTGGGAGGTAGTTCCACACCCTTACCTCTCAAAGGGTCGTCAGGGGGCATGAAAAGGCTATTCGGGCTTGCTCCTACCCAACCATGCATGTGCGATGACTCCTCGACTAATGGCTCTGCAGAAGGTTGGCTAGTTACAATTTATCTGACCCACAAGGCTTGGAGCTGCAAATGTATTCAGTCATTCGAAGTAAGGCATTCTTTGGAGTCCTCGGTGGATTATCAATCTTTAGATTTATTGTTTTTGTATATTCCAGCCAGACTGAATTTGGTAACTTTGCATCAGCCTATCTATTGGAATCTTTAGCTAACTCTTTTGGGCTTGGCGGACAGATAATGTCAATTTTTGCGTCAGCAATCATGCTGGCATCAGCGGGATTGGCCTTTGCTGGAATAGCTGACAAATTTCGAGACGCAGCATTCAATAGATTACTTTATGCACTAATTGGTTTAAATTCCCTAATTTTGTCTTTGTACATAGTGGAAATACTGGTACCAGAGTTTGATCTGATTCGGGCAATTATTGCTTTGCCGGTTCTTCTCTTTCCAATGTGGGGATATCTTGTATTTGGATTTTATGGCGGATCAGATATTTTCTTCCTATTTACAACAACTTTAGTTCAGGTCTTTTTGATAGTTGGGATAGTTTCTACATTGTCAGCACGAAAATCGCCAAGAAATGACTTTCAACCAAGCAATTCACAATCAGCCGGTATTAATTCACCCATAGTAGGAAGAACTTCAAACATGACTTCAAACGCATCACAATGGACAGTACGTATTCCAGGACAACCAGAGAATCCGGTCGATACAGCAACCCTCCAAAATTGGTCTAAGTCTGGTTTTATTAAACCTGACACTATGGTGACTGAATTAGCTACTGGTTACGCCTACCAAGCCCGACAAATCCCCGGTGTCTTTTCATCGAAATCCTATGTGACCGCCCTGCTACTTTCATTCTTCTTTGGCGTATTTGGTGTAGATCGCTTTTACTTAGGGCACGTTGGGGTTGGACTTGGTAAGTTATTTACTTTTGGTGGTCTAGGTATCTGGGCATTGATTGACTTCATTTTGATTGCTACCAAGAATGTGAAAGATAGCCAAGGGGTCCCGTTAGCTTAAAGACATTCGGCAAATGGGTTGATCCCCTCACATCCCAATAGATGACAATTTGCGCTCGCTTCGATTGCTTTGTTAGACATGAGGGCCTTATTGGATTTATCTGCCAAATAATCTAAAATTAGGGATGTAGGTCAAGGTTCAATTAATTAGCCCTGAGTGCGAAAATGTCTACATATTTAACTATATGTCGAAACCCTCGCCGCCCACACAGTTATTTGGTGAGAAATTAGCAATCTCAATACATGCAACAATCACGGCATGAAGTTGAGAATCTCCTTACTAGCAAGTGCGCTTATCTTTATTCCGATCCTCAATTCACCTGTGGCTCACGCCCATGCAGCTCTTGAAAGCACTATTCCCGCAAAAGGTGCGATAGTTGCAAAGACAACAAAGATGATTGTGATGCGCTTTGCCGAGGATATTTTGGTCTTGCAGGGCAAGAAACCCAATTCGATTCTTGTTACCAATAGCGGCGGAAAGAAAGTCAGCCTCGGAAATGTCACCATCGCGGGGGCAAAAATCACTACCGCTCTTAAGGTACCTCTGAGCCCTGGCAAGCACACGGTGAAATACCGAGTTGTATCAGCAGATGGTCATGTGGTCGCAGGTAGCTACTCCTTCACCGTTAAGTAATGAAGTAAGGTAACGCCGTGAAGGCAAGCGTGAGTGACCAGAGATCGATTCTGGATATCCAAAAATTTGATAACCAATCGGCCACACTTGCCAATAAGGCAGCCAATCTTCCAGAGCTTGCTGAGATCACCTCAACCACCATTAAGCAGAACAATGTTCGAGACCTTCGTATCGCTGCAGAGACAGAGCTCAGTGATGTGAAGCGCGAGCTTGCACGTGCTGAAGGCGATGTTGAACAGATAGTTACCCGCATTGAACGCGATGAGAAACGTCTGACTTCAGGAACAGGTACTCCCAAAGAGCTGGAGCAGACTCAACATGAGCTTGGCACACTCGGAGCACGCCGCTCAGAGCTAGAAGAAGTTGAACTAGAAATCATGATGCGCGTGGATGGAATTAAAGATCGCATCACCGCACTCTCTGCTGAAGAAAATGAGCTAGGCATGGTTTTAGCAGATCTGAATGTCCGTAAAGAGAATGCACTAGCTGCCATTGCTACAGAACGTGAAGGAATTGAGACTGACCGTAAGGCGACAACACAATCTGTGAACACTGAGTTCCTTGCTCTCTACGAGAAGATTCGTGCAGGAAGTAATGGAATTGGTGCTGCCGCACTCGCTGGCAACCAATGCAAAGGCTGCAACCTCACACTCAACACCATTGAACTTCAACGTATTGCAGCTCTTGCCCAGGATGAAGTCGTTCGCTGCGAGGAATGTCGCTGCATATTGGTGCGTGATAAGTAGTGGCACGTCACTTTAAACTCACAGCCGATGGTGGATCACGCGGTAACCCTGGTCCTGCAGGCTTTGGCGCCGTCGTTACAGAAGGCGGAAAGATTGTTGCAGAGCTCTTTGATGTCATAGGAGTTGCCACCAATAACGTTGCTGAATACAACGGTCTACTGGCTGGGCTTACACATATCAACACTTTAGATGCGCAGGCAACTGTTGAAGTGGCTATGGATTCAAAGCTTGTAGTGGAGCAAATGTCAGGGCGCTGGCAGATTAAGCATGCAGATATGCGCAATCTGGCAAAGCAATGTCGCGATGCCCACCCTGCAGCCCTTGTTACCTATTCATGGATTCCACGCGATGAGAACTCACATGCAGATCGCCTTGCCAATAAGGCACTCGATGGTGGCAGTGCTCATAAGCCGATTGCTGTAATCCAACAGAACTTTCTGACAGATCGCCTTCGTAGCGCTGAGATTCCAACCTTTATCTACTTTGTTCGCCACGGTGAAACAGTTCTGACGCCAGCACGAAAGTTCTCAGGCACAGGCTCCCTTGATCCAGAGCTGATGCAAGAAGGATTAGATCAAGCAGATCTTGTTGCTGCAGAGTGCGCAAAGTTAGGTGCTGAAGTGCTTATTGCATCGCCTCTTAATCGCACTCGCCAAACAGCGGAGGCAATTGCGCGCACTACGGGTCTTGAAATCATCTTTGATGAAGTCTGGTTTGAACTCTCATTTGGTTCATGGGATGGAAAGGCTATTGAAGAGGTGCGCGAGCAAGAGCCTGATGCCTATCAAGCCTGGCTCAACTCATCCTCATACGCACCGCCTGGGGGAGAGTCATACGATGAAGCCTCTATCCGTATTGAGGAAGCCCTTGAAAAGCTCGTCGCGCAGTATCCGGGAAAGAAAGTTATTGTTGTTACCCACAACGGTGTGATTAAAACTGCGGCCAAAATCGCAGTAGATGGCCCAAGTGATGCCGTGTTTCACATGGATGTCACACCTTGTTCGCTATCTTCTATCTCTATCTGGCCATCTGATGGCCTTCGCGCCCTGCGATCATTTAACGAAAGAGGACACCTACGATGATTTCATCGACAGAATGGCTTGTGACCATAGGAATTCTTGGCACTGTCATTATCTTGGACCTCATACTTGCCGTTGTCCGTCGCAATAAGGAGACCACTCCTCGTGAGGCGCTGAGCTGGACGCTCTTCTATGTTGTTGCTGCGATCGCCTTTGGTTACTTCCTCCCTCAGTGGGCACCTGCTGAATACCGCAAGGAGTTCATCGCAGGCTGGCTCACCGAGTACTCACTCTCGGTCGATAACCTCTTTGTATTTATCATTTTGCTGACATCACTGAAAATTAAGAAAGAGTCTCAGCAACTCGTATTGCTTCTTGGAATCATGAT
>JBILBC010000061.1:0-7280 GCA_044353885.1 Candidatus Planktophila sp.
GGCCTGTCTTGTTCTTGTAACGAAGGATGTCGATCTTTGGACCCTTTACTTCGTCGATAACTTCTCCAGTTACCTTGATGCTTGAGAGAACCTTGAGGTCGGTTGTGACGTTTGCGCCATCAACGACAAGAAGAGCTGGGAATGAAACTGATGCGCCAACAGCAGCGTCCATGCGATCGACCGTGATGGTCTCGCCAACAGTTACCTTCTCCTGGCGTCCGCCAGCTTTAACGATTGCGTACATTCTCTATTGCCTCAGTTCTTCTTCATTAGTCATCAAGCTCGATTCACGCATAAGGCGTGCTCGGGCAGAGGCTAAGGGTACGGATTTCGCACCCTCGGGGTCAAATTGGCCGATTTGGCCTAATTATTTAAGCGGTAATAACCCCAGAGCTTGCTGCCCTGCGGCGGCGCTTTCCTTTAGGGGCGGCAACCTTCTCTTCGGTGACTTCCACCTCAAGACGATCCTCATTGAGAGTCTCATGGAATTCGTGATCTGTCGCTGATTCCTCTTCAACATCTGGGTGATGTGCGCTCTGTGAATTTACCTGAGGCATTGGAGCCTTCATCTTCACAGGATCCATATGGATATGAATTCCGCGGCCATTACATGAATCACATGTGGTTGAGAATGCTTCAATCAGTCCTTGTCCCACACGCTTACGTGTCATCTGCACAAGTCCAAGAGAGGTTACTTCCGCAACCTGATGCTTGGTGCGATCGCGGCCTAGGCTTTCAACCAAACGGCGCAGAACAGCATCACGGTTAGATTCAAGAACCATATCGATAAAGTCGATGACAACAATTCCACCTAAGTCACGAAGACGTAGTTGGCGTGCAATCTCTTCCGCTGCTTCCAGGTTGTTCTTGGTAACAGTCTCTTCCAGGTTTCCACCCTTACCGATGAACTTACCGGTGTTCACATCGATGACAACCATCGCTTCAGTGCGATCGATAACAAGGGAACCACCAGATGGTAGATAGACCTTGCGATCAAATGCCTTAGCAAGTTGTTCTTCAACGCGGTAGTCAGCAAAGAGATCACTCTTTCCAGAATACTTCTCAATCTTTGTGACAAGCTCAGGTGCAATAGAGCCAAGGTAGGAACTAATTTCTTCCCATGCCTCATTGCCTTGAATGATGAGCTTACGGAAATCTTCATTGAAGATATCGCGGATAACGCGCACAGCAAGATCTGGCTCTGAAAGCAGAAGTGCTGGTGCGTGGAAGTTTGGATTGGTTGACTTCTGATAAATATCATCCCATTGCGCTTTCAGGCGCTCGACATCTGCGGTGAGCTCTGCCTCTGACACACCTTCTGCTGCTGTGCGCACAATGACGCCTGCATCTTCTGGAATAAGTGTCTTGAGAATTGCCTTCAGGCGCGTGCGCTCTGATTCAGGAAGTCGCTTGGAGATACCACTCATTCCGCCGCCAGGAACATAGACAACATAACGTCCTGGAAGTGAGATTTGGCTAGTAAGGCGTGCACCCTTTTGCCCGATTGGATCCTTAGTAACTTGTACAAGAACAGGCTGACCTGTCTTTAATACCATTTCAATCTTGCGTGGTTCAGATTCAGAGATACCTGCTGCATCCCAATTCACTTCACCTGCGTAGAGAACTGCGTTACGACCCTTGCCGATATCAACGAATGCAGCTTCCATAGATGGAAGAACGTTCTGAACGCGACCAAGATAGACGTTTCCAACGTAGGAAACGTTGGCATTACGGTTGACGTAGTGCTCAACCATCACATTATCTTCAATGACAGCAATCTGAATACGGTCTCCGACTTGGCGGACAACCATTTCACGATCAACATTTTCGCGGCGCGCTAAGAATTCGCCATCTGTAATGATGGTTCCCCGGCGACGATATGGCTCGCGGTATTCACGTGAATCACTGCGACCACGATCGCGATCGCGACGATTGCGTGTTCCACGCTCTGTCTTCTCTCGTGCTGGGCGCTCTGTCTTCTCACGGACTTCGCGGACCTTAACAACTGTGACAACGCCATCTTCATCGATGGTCTCACCTGGAGTGACACCATCACCTGTTGCGCGACGGCGACGTCGGCGACGATGTGTTGTGCCATCTGCGCTCTCTGCTGACTCATCAGATGAATCATCTGGCTCGTTCTCTGAATTCTCTTGTCCTTCTGCGCCTTCACCATTGGGCTTACGGCGGCCACGGCCACCGCGACGGCGACGGCGATTACGCCCACCACGACCATCAGAATCATCTGAGTCACTGGATGTAGCAGTTGATTCTTCTACCTCTTCAGCCTTTGCCGGCTTTGCAGCTTTCTTTGCGCGCTTAGGCGCAACTGCATCAGCGGGTGCTGCTTGAAAGATCGGAACTGGAATTGCTGCAGATTTCTTTGCGCGCTTAGGCGCATCCGTTACCTCTGCAGTTGTCTCTGTTGGTTCAGTTGTTACACCTGAACTCAGTGATTTCTTACTTGACTTCTTAACCGCGCGCTTACGCGGTGATTTTGGCTCAATAGCCATGGCACCAAATCCTTTAGCGCGTATCTCCAGATTGCTGGTCATACGCATTCTCGTGGCCCGAAATGAGATTTCACTTCGAACAAAACCTTTGTGTAGTCCGCCGCAGGCGCGATAAGGATCGCTGGCCGCGCTGAACTGTTGGGGCAATTATGACAGACAGTTGAGCCAAAAACCTATTCTGAGCGTGAATTAGCTGCGGTGACTTGCATGAACATTCTGCAAGAGGCCAAAGCCGATGAGATTGGCAAACATGCTCGATCCGCCATAGGACATAAATGGCAGAGGAACACCTGTCATCGGCATCAAACCTAAGGTCATGCCGATATTTTCAAATATTTGAAAGGCAAACCATGCCATAACACCTGTGCAGACAAGTGTTCCGTAGGGGTCCGTCGATCGCCTTGCAATGGCAAACGCTCGCATCAAAATCAAGAAGAGCAGGAAGATGATGAGCCCGCTACCTAAGAATCCAAGTTCTTCACCGGCAACGGTGAAGATGAAGTCAGTCTGTTGTTCAGGAACAAAGCGACCATTGGTCTGCGGGCCATTAAAGAGGCCTGTTCCGATGAGCCCACCAGAGCCCACGGTGATGCGTGCCTGTCTGAGTTGATAGCCAGCACCTTGTGAATCTGCATTGGGGTCTACAAATGATTGAAGTCGCTTTACCTGATAATCACTGATCACTCCGGCTTTAACTGCAACAAATCCACCCAGCAGAGCAAGAACTATTAGCCCGACTACCCATCGAGATGGAGCGCCAGATACTGCAAGCATGGTGACAACGGATGCGCTAATAATCAGGACTGTTCCCATATCCGGTTGGGCAAGGATGAGAAGAAGGGGAATTGCAGCCACCCCGAGCGCTTTGAGAACATCTTGGCTAGTTGGCGCATCGTTGTTATGCGTGCGCTCAGATAAGAGCATTGCAATACCGATGATGATGGAAATCTTTGCAATCTCAGCTGGCTGAATTTGAAAACCTGCTGGTAGACGAATCCACGCCTTAGCACCGTTTACTTCACTTCCAATTCCCGGAATGAGCACGAGCAGAAGTCCAAAGACACCTAGCCCCCAGATATATGGTGTGTAGGCACGAAGAAGTCGATAATCAATAATGGTTGTTCCCCATGCAAGTGTCAGGCCAATGACAATATTGATCACATGTCGCTTGAGGTAATACTCGGGATCTAAGCCATTTGCTGCATACCAATCACGAGTTGCTGCATAGACAAGCAAAGTACCAATAACTAATAAGACAGCGACTGCGCCCGTTAGTACAGGATCAAAGCCAGAGACAAAAGAGCTTCTGCGCGCTCGGCGATAAGGACTGCGATTGAGGAATGTGCTCATCGTTTGACCTTCGCCTTCGCAGTGGGTGTTGGGCTAGCAATAACTTTAGGTTTGCCAGGATTTAATATAGATGGCTTTGGTTTGGTTGCAGGTGAGATGCGAGGCAGCGTGGTGGGCGGCTTTCCATTGGGAAAGAGAGCAAGCTCTGGTTTCACAGTAGATCCTTGAGCACCAAAGATTGCTTCATAAATCTGGCGCACACCCACACCTGATGTTCCAGCACCATAACCACCTTGGCTCACCATCATGACAACGGCGTAACGAGGATTCTTTGCAGGTGCAAAGGATGCATACCAAGATGTATCAGATTTAGCGCTTCCATTGGGATTGCGACCAAAGACTTGCGCAGTTCCAGTCTTACCTGATGTTGCAACAGGAAAACCTGCAAATGCTCCAGCTCCCGTACCCGAGACTGCTACTTCACGGAGTGCATCGTGCAGGAAGTCAATCGTTGCTTGATCTTCACCAATCTCACCAAGTTTTTCAGGCTGGAATGTGCGAAGCACCGTTCCATCTGTCTTCACAATTGCCTTAGCAATGGTTGCCTTCCAGATAGTTCCACCATTGGCAATGGCTGCATACATCTGCGCAAGTTTGATAGGAGTTACCACGGTATCTCCCTGACCAATAGAGAAGTTCACGGCATCACCTGCACGAATCTTGTCGCCATCAAGACAGTTCTCGCGCGCTAACTGAAGCAAGAATGCAGTCTGCTGCGACTTAGTTGAACGCTCTTTATAGTTGCAGTAGAAATCTTTATTCTGGCTATACCAAGCCTTGCGCCACTCACGATTTGCAAGGCGTCCTGAAGATTCTGAAGGGAGATCCACGCCAGTCTTTTTACCCATTTGGAACTTCTCTGCCGCCTTAAAGAAGTAATCATTAGGGTTTGATTTCGGCTTTAAGCCACCATCGCGCAGCCATTCGTCATAGGCGATGCGATACCAAATGGTGTCGCAGGAGACTGCAATAGCTTGCTTCATAGAGAGAGTTCCCTGGGACTTACTTTCAAAGTTCTGGAATGCGCGAGTACCAACCTGCACTTCAGAGGGACAGGCATAGGAAGCGCTCAAGCTATATCCAGCATCTTTAGCTGCAATCACTGAAACTGCTTTAAATGTTGAACCCAGTGCATAGAGACCTTGCAGTGCGCGGTTCAGTGCTGGAACTCCCGTCTTCTCGCTATAGAGATCACTAGCTTCTTGAACGGTGAGGCCTTTCTCAAAAGCGTTGGGATCAAAGGTTGGATAGGAAGCAAGTGAGAGAACTTGTCCATTGCGAACATCGAGAACTACTGCGGCTCCACCATCGGCACTGAAACCAGATCCACGTGCTCGCTTTACAGCGGCTGCAAGTGCTGCCTCTGTAGCAGCTTGTAATCGAATATCAAGACTTGTCACTAGATGATTCCCTGCAACCGGTTTCGTATTCTTACTTGTCGTCGTTACCGCCTCTTTACGATCGACGATAAATGTTTTAATGCCTGGATTTCCTCGTAGGTATTCGTCATAGATGATTTCAAGGCCAGCTTTTCCAATTGATTCAGATCTAAAGTAGGAGCGACCATTTGCACCAGAGAGATCAGATTCAGTCAGTGGGCCGACATAACCGAGTACGTGTCCCCCGTTCAGCCCAAGTGTTGTTGGGTAACTTCTAATAGCAAGTGGTGTGGCAGAAATTCCGGGATAGCGATCTGAACGCTCCACAATGCGAAGTGCGATTTGAGGATCTGCTGTATTGGTTATAGGAATTGGTTGAAAGCGTGAACCAGTCCAGCATCCAGCTTTCTGTCCCTTGGGAAGCTCGCCACATAAGCGTGTGCGCTGCCAGACATCATCAAAGCTCAGACCTAAGAGAGCGACGAGATCTTGCACAACGCTCACGCCTTTATCCGGCAACTTATCAATCTTGGTGCGATCAACGGTAACTGCAAGGCCCACCTTGTTAAGCGCCATCGGCACACCCGATGAATCAACGATAAAGCCACGGTTTGCAGGGGTTACAACATCGCGGCTTTGAATGCTCAGCGCTGCATCGCGATAGATAGGACCAGCTGCCACTTGCAGATAGAAGAGACGACCTAAAAGAGCAAGCATCAAGGATGCAATAAAGATTTGAATGACGAGAAGGCTAAGCCGGGAGCGTTGATTCATAGATGTGCCCGCGCCCCAAAGATGATGGCATGGAAAAATGAAACAACTTTAAGAATCAGTGGTGAAATTATTGCTGTCCAGAATGCAGAACCTGCAAGGAGGAAAGCGATGTTAGAGACACTTCCCACCTCTTGCCCCAGCATCATTCCTAAAAAGAGAAAGACAAGTTGCGCCGCAACGACGCCGACAGTGACAAGCAAGATGATGTTGATGGGATTGCCACGAATATTGTCATCGCCATACCCAAGGAATGCGATTGCATAACACGCGATGATTAATACGAGCGTCCAATGTCCCATGGGGCCAGGTGAAGTCTGTGAGACATCCATCATCAGGCCAGCACCAAAACCCGTGAGTGCTCCGATCTCAGGCGTGCTCAGCGCAGCCCAGATGAGTGCAACAACGAGAAGCAAATTAATGCCACCTGCTGGTAATCGCATCTGCGTCACAACAGCTTCTTGGAGCAAGAAGACAGTGAAGAAGATGGGAAAGGAGAAGAGGAATCGGCGCAGTGACATCGTTACTTCGTAGCTGTGGGTGTTGGCTCAACTGCACCAGGTGTTGCATAGACAGTGACAGTAGGAAGAGGAGTAGGGCGAGGCTTAGGTGGCACAAGTGAATCTCGAGGATCGGCAGTCGATCCTGAAACAACAACTGCAACCACACCAAGAGTTGAGAAATATCAACAGAAGTTACTTCACCGATAGGAACGCCTGGAACAAATGGGCGACCGTTCTGACTTCCACGCGCTAGGAGTGCATCTCCTTTGCGCACCTGTGTGGTGTTATCAAGGAGCTGCAGAACGCCTTTTCGGGTGCCCTGGCCACTGAGAATTCCGATTTGTTGTGTGCCAGCTATGCGAGCACCAATTTTAAATGCAGGATCAGATGCCAACTGCACAAGTGCGCTATCTCTATATGCAAACTTCACAACACCCACAAGGCCATAACCAGATAGAACTGTCATATTGGCGCGAACACCTGATGATGTTCCTGCATCGATTGTGATGGTCTGTGTGAACGATGTAGTTGAACCTTGTGAGATTACCTTTGCATTCACCACATCATATCCAGCAGTGCCCGCTAAATTCAGAACGCCCTTGAGTTGCTTAAGTTGCGCATCGGCAGTCTTACGGTTTTGTAGAGTCAGTCGGAGCTTGTCATTTTCATCTCTGAGTTTCTCAATCTGATTACGTGTGCGACCAAGGTGGGTCACATCAGAGAGGAAGTTGCGAAATGGAGATACGACCCATGATCCAGCTTTT
>JBILBC010000119.1:0-6319 GCA_044353885.1 Candidatus Planktophila sp.
AGTGAGTTAGCAAAGGTACGCTTAGGTGGGTTCTTGAGCAGAGAACCAAATAATGAATATCGGGCAGTTATCCAGAATATTGATGCGAGCAAGCTTGATTACTATCTTAAGCGCTCTGTTGTGGTTGAAACTACTTCGTGCAAGAACACACAACAAACTCAGGTGCGAGTAAAGCTCACCAATACGTTAAAGAGCGGTAAGGGATTGCCCGCTTATGTATTAACAAGAGCCGACAAAGGAAAGCCTGCAGACCTTGTCACCGGCCAACATCGCATTAAGCTCTTTATCTATGGACCAACGAATGCAAAGCTCGTCTCAGTCTTGCGTGAGAACCGAGAAGATGGATTGGGTGGCGGCTCTACAGAGCGTGGCCGTCCTATCTATGTAGCAGATGTAGATCTTGCCCCTGGAGAAAGTGAAGAGCTTCTAGCCAACTTTGCTGGTGGAGTCGGTAACATTTCATTCATTGACCAACCACTGGTCATCCCAACTGAACTCTCAGTCAAGGGCGGGTGCTAACGATGAAGAGCTTAATTTTGCGTCATCGCGCACTCACAACTGTGGGAACAGTCTTTCTCTCTCTAATTTTTGCTCAACTACCTAACACATCTGCACCCGCTGTTGTGTATTGCATAGGCCCTGCTGCCTATCCCCCAGATCTACCTGACTGTCTTGATCCTGTGGTTGAAGCGCAGAGAGTTGCAAAGCAACAAGCAGATGCCGCTGCCGCTGCCGCTGCCGCATCTGCTGCAAAGGCTGCCCGAGATAAAGCAGAACAAGATGCTATTGCTGCAGCCGTTGCTGCTGCTACGAGCAGAGAACAGATTGCAGTAGCCGCAGCCGCAGCAACAGAAGCTGCACGTAAAGCAGCCATTGCGCAAGAAGAAGCTGCTACTGCAGCGAGAAATGCGAAGACCGCAGAAGATAATAAGAAGGCTGAGATTGCTGCTGCTAAAGATAAGGCAGATGCTGCGGCTGCAAAACTAGTGGCAGATTCTGCTGCCGCTGTCGAAGCAATTCGAGCAGCGCAGGCTGCGGCAACCGCACAAGCTGCAGAAGTGCAGAGACAGAATGATTTAGCAGCTGCTGCACTTCGTGAATATCAAGCAAAGCAAGCCGCGCTTCAAGCAGAGGTGGATGCAAAGAATGCGATCGTTGCTCGCGCACTAGTGGAGGCAAATGCCAAGCTTGCTGCAGATAACGCCGCTAAGGCTGCAAAGGCAGCAGCAGATACGGCTGCAACTGCAGCAGCTAGTGCAGCACTAGCTGCGGCATCGAAAGCAACAGCCTCGCTCTCTGCGACTGGTAACGCTAAGGCTGCATATGACGCTGCCGTTGCCAGTGGTGCCGCATTAAAAATGGCAGATGTTATGCCGGTTTCAATTGATGATGACTTTTTGGAAGTACTTCCTGACGCAAAGTTTCTCACACGAGCTGAACTGGAAGCTGCGTATTTAACAGCAAAAGCAATAAGTGATGCAGATGCTGCTGCCAAAGCCACTGCAGATGCAGCAGCCACATCAGCCGCTGCTGCGAAAGTGGCAGCGGATGAAGCAGCTGTCCGCGCCGCTGCAGACAAAGCCGCTGCCGATACCGCCAAGGCTGCAGCAGATGCACAGAAGGCCACAGCAGATGCTGCTGCCGCTGCTGCGCTTAAAGTTGCTCAAGATGCTGCAGATGCTGCATCGCGTGCTGCTGCCGAGAAGAGACGTCTTGATACTGCAGCTGTGCAAGCTGCTCAAGAAAAATTGAAATTGGAAAATGATGCAAAGGCGGCAGCAGCAGAATATGCCGCACGGCAAGCAGAGTTGCTTGCGGTCTCTTCCGCAAAGGCTGCAGCAGATGCTGAATCCACCGCAGCTGCTGCGCGTTCTACTGCACTTGACTCGACAGCCAAGACTCTAAGTGATGTTGCCACTTCTACTGGTGATTATGCAGCTGCTGCAGCTGCAGCACAGAGAACCTTGGAAGAGGCCAATCGTCAATCACAGGCAGGAGCTGCTGCTGCAGCGGCGGCACTAGTTGAAGCTGCTGCTGCGCAAGCGCGCGCTGATCGTGCACTTGAAGTTCAGCGCGCACTTGAGGCTGCTGCCGCAAAAGCAATTACAGATGCCGCTGCTGCCGCAAGAGCTGCATCCGACGCAGCCGCAGCCGCTGCTGCTGCAGCCGCAGCTCGTGCTGCTGCAGAGGCCGCAGGTAAACCAAAACCAATGACAGATAGAGAGTATTCGCTTCTTGTAGCAGCAGCTAAATCTGAGGCCGAGACTGCTGCAATCAAGAAGGCAGCTGAAGATAAGGCAAAGCAAGATGCAGAAAAAGCTGCAGCGGAGGCAGAGAAAGCAGCAGCTGCACAGAAGAATGCTGCAGATCCAAACCAAGCAGCCATCGATGCAGCACGTAAGAAGGCAGATGAAGCAAAGGCTGAATCAGAACGACTTGCCGCAAAGGCTCAAGCTGATATTGCCGCAGCTGATGCGAAGGCAGCGGCAGCCATTGAAGCTGCTAAAGAGAAGGCACAACAGATTATTGATGGCATTACCTCTAACTTAAGCAAGTTAGCTGCCAAGGCTGCTCAAACAGCAGAGAGGTATCGCAACCAAGCAAATAAGTCATCGGAAAAGGCAGATGCCGCGATGGGTGCAGTGAAAGATGCTAAAGATAAAGCAACTCGCACCTCTGAGATAGCGGCAGCTGTGGCAACAGATTTGAAGACGGTCACAAACCAAGTTGTTCAAATCCGAGACAAAATAAAGAATCTGGCATCACAAGAAGAAACTATGAAGAAAACTATGGCCACTACACAACAAGATTTAGATTCTGCAATTAGGCGGTATGAGCAAACTCGTATTGATATTGCAAACTTTGTGGCTACTTACAACTCTGTAAAGAGTGCTGCCGATGCTACCGCTCAATCTGCAATTGAGAAAAAGGATGTTGCAACTCGTAGTAAGATAATTGCAGATAATGCGAGAGCTGCTTATAGGTCTGCTGCTGGAATGAAAAGCCTGATTTCAACCCAGAAGCCTTTTACTGTTGAAAGCGCTGATACAGGCGCCAATGTTCAAACGACAGCCAGTGCTGCAGATATTGCCAAGCTCAAGCAACTGGCAGATCAAGCCGTGGCTCGCTACAACCAAAGTCAGCGCGCAGCAGATATCGCAGTAAAGGTAGCCGAGAAAGCTCTTGCGCAATTCCAACAGGTAAAGAAAGTGCTTGAGGCAAAGGTAGCTGCCGGTAGAGCACTTCAAACAAAGATTCGTAGTATGGCAGATGACCTTGCGAGACAGCATCAAGAACTAGCTGTTGCTGTTGGCACAAAGGATCAACTCACTCGTAAGCTCAGAAGTACGCAATTAATTGTTACAGCCAAACTTAACGATCTCACTGTGGCTCAAGTTCAGGCGCAGGAAGCTAAGGTAATCGCAGATAAGGCTGCCCTTGCTGTGAAGCAGTACCGCACCGATGCATCCAATGCTGACAAGGTAGCAACTGCCAATGAAGATGCAATTGAGGCAGCTAAAGCTGCTGCTATAGCTGTCACTGATTCAAGCAACTCCATCGACAAGATTGTTGCTTCAAACACTTTGAATAACTCAATCGCATCCTTGCCAATGATCTTTAGCGCAGTAGCCGTGGCTGCCGCTGCAGTGTTCTTTACAATCTTTGCTATACGACGCTATCGCCGCCGTGGCAGCGCACCTCTTCCTACATTTACCGAGCCTGGTCTGGATATTCAATTCGACTTTGATCGTATCCTTGCTGAAATTAGATCTAAGGAAGATAAGCGGCAGGCTCGTGCAACGACTACGAAGGCAAAGACCGCTACTGTGCGTAAGGCAACTGTGAAGAAAGCAGCTCCTAAGAAGCGTTAACTACTGTTGTTTAAACTTAGGCAAGTGCAAGTCAAACTGGATTGAAATCACGCGGGTAAGAATTACCACTGCTCCCCCGACAATTGCACAGATACTGTCTCCGATGCTGAATTGATGGAGTGCGACAAAAGTTATTGCACCCATCATTGATGAGGTGCCAATCGTCTCTCTATGCAGCAGTACTGGCTCCACTTGGCAAAGGACATCTCGAAGTAATCCACCTGTTACAGCTGTAATGACACCGAGCAGAATCGCTGCAAACCACGTGACATCCATTTCAAAGGCCAGCTGAGTTCCAGACATCGTCGCAACGGCTAACCCGAAGGTATCCATAATCAGAAGAGTCTTGCCCACATGAGTCACGCGTCTAAATGCAAGTGTGATTACGACCGCCGCAATAACGCTTGCGATGATCCATGGATCGATAATCCAAATAGGTCGCATACCGAGAAAGACGTTACGAAGAGTTCCACCTGAGACCGATGCGATGCCTGCGATAAATGCGATGCCGCCGTAATCAAGTCCTTTATCTGCAGCGACCCTCGCGCCAACGAGTGCGAAGACGAAGGTGGAGAGCAGATCCAGGATATGGAGCAGAGTCATGGGTACAGGGTAGGGATTTTTCAATAGTTCTGCACAAACCTGCAAATTCATTTCATTTACATCACAATATGCGTGTTTGGGTATCGGTAGCACCTGCCTCTTCCGTAGGCTTCCGCGCATGTCAAAGACAATCAAGAAGACTTCAGGGCTGAGCACCGATAAGAACTGGTGGCGCCAAGCGGCCATCTATCAGATCTATCCACGTTCCTTCGCCGACTCCAATGGCGATGGCATCGGAGATATCAAGGGAATCACATCACGTATTCCATATCTGAAGTCTCTTAGCATCGATGCAGTATGGCTCAGTCCTTTCTATCCATCAGCTCTGGCCGATGGTGGTTATGACGTTGATGATTACCGCGATGTTGATCCCAAGCTTGGAACACTTGCTGACTTTGACCAGATGCTCTCAGGTCTTCACAAAGAAGGCATCCGTGTCTTTGTAGATATCGTTCCAAACCACTCATCTAACTTGCACGTATGGTTTAAGGAAGCACTTGCTGCAGCGCCTGGATCAAAGGCACGCGATCGTTATGTCTTCCGCGACGGCAAGGGCGTTAATGGAGAGCTTCCACCATCTGATTGGGTTTCACACTTTGCTCCATCTTCATGGACGCACGAATCCACCTTTGGTGGAAAGAATGGTCAGTGGTTCTTGCACTGGTTTGCACCAGAACAGCCAGACTTTAACTGGGAGAACCGCGAAGTCCAGAAAGATTTCCTTAAGACCCTCAAGTTCTGGTCAGATCGTGGGGTTGATGGTTTCCGTATCGATGTGGCACACGGCCTTGCAAAAGATCTCTCAGAGCCATTTCGCAGCATGCCTGTGCACGAAGGTTTGGAACAGCGTGGCAATAAGGGCAAGGGCATCTGGGGCGATCGTAACGAAGTCTTTGCTATCTATAAAGAGTGGCGCAAGGTCTTTAATCAATATGACCCACCACGCGTTGCTGTTGCTGAAGCCTATGTTCATCCCGAGCGTCTTCCACTCTATGCAAGCACAAAGACTTTAGGTCAATGCTTTGACTTCCGCTTTATCGAAACACCTTTTGAAGCAGGTGCCTATAAGGCTGCAACACAGGAGGCAATTGATCTTGCGCAGAAGAACAAATCTTCCTGCACATGGACACTGTCCAACCATGACCAGATTCGCCATGCAACGAAGATGGGACTTAACCCTGCTGTTGAGCGTCGCGATTGGATGCTCTCTAACGGAACTTCTCACCCACTTGATATGAAGTCAGGTACGCAGAATGCACTGGCTGCAACTCTCTATATCTTGGGCCTTCCAGGCTCCACCTATATGTATCAAGGTGAAGAGTTGGGCTTACATGAAGTCACTGATATTCCAGAGAAAGATATCCAGGATCCTCAATACCTACGTAATTTAAAGGTCGATAAGGGCCGTGATGGATGTCGCGTGCCACTTCCTTGGACAAAGACAGGCTCATCATTTGGCTTTGGAACAGGTGGAGCACATCTGCCACAGCCGAACTGGTTTGCTGAGTACTCAGTTGAGGCAGAGGAGAAAGATCCATCTTCACCACTGTCCATCTATCGCACAGCTTTAGCTCTTCGTAAGGAGCTACAGAGTAAAGAAGTGATTAAGTGGCATAAGACAAAAGATATCTCTGTGCTGCACTACTCACGTCCTAATGGATGGCACTGCATCACTAACTTCCGTGGACACCCATATCCAATGCCAAAGGGAGAGATCCTCATTGCATCATCACCGCTGGTCAATGGCCGCATTACTGCGGGTACGACAGTCTGGTTTTGGAAGAAGTAACTACTTTTTAAGCAACGCCAATAATGTCCACTGCAAAGATCAAAGTCTCATCAGG
>JBILBC010000063.1:0-7205 GCA_044353885.1 Candidatus Planktophila sp.
TCCAAGTTGGCGGCCAAAGCCACTGGCTTCAGAGACCGTCATACCTGTAACGCCCGCAGCTACCAAAGCATCTTTTACTTCATCTAACTTAAAGGGTTTGAGAATTGCAGTTATTAACTTCATAGTGATGAACCTCCACGAGATGAGCTAGCTAATTCATAAGCAGATTCAGCATGTTCCTTGAGGTCTATGCCTTCGACTTCAACCTCACGTGTAACACGGAAGCCGATTGTCTTTTCGATCGCAAAACCGATGATCAGAGTTGCAATGAAAGAGTACGCCGCCACTAGGCCAACGCCAAGTGCTTGCTTGGCCAGAAGCTCGGTGCCTCCTCCATAGAAGATTCCATCGACACCAACGCTATTGACGACGCTAGTTCCAAAGAAACCTACTGAAAGTGAGCCCCAAATTCCGCCCACTAAGTGAACGCCAACAACATCGAGGGAATCATCCAGACCGAACTTGAATTTAAGTCCAACTGCTAATGAGCAGAGGATGCCAGCGATGAGGCCAATAACAACGGCAGCCCATGGGGCAACGAATGCACAAGCAGGTGTGATTGCCACAAGACCTGCAACAACACCAGATGCTGCCCCGAGAGATGTGGCATGTCCGTTGCGAATCTTCTCAACGAGCAACCATCCAAGAACTGCACCAGCTGCTGCAACTTGCGTATTCATAAATGCAAGTCCTGCAATTCCATTTGCAGCAAGTGAGGAACCTGCGTTAAATCCAAACCAACCAAACCAGAGTAGGCCAGCACCCAGCATCACAAGTGGCAATGAATGAGGGCGCATTGATTCTTTGCGCCATCCGATGCGCTTGCCTAGAACTATTGCTAAGGCAAGGCCTGCAGCACCTGCGTTGATATGAACCGCCGTTCCACCTGCGAAGTCTTCAAGACCCTTGCCGGCGAGATAGCCAGTTCCTGTAACGGTATCTCCAACTTTGTTTCCAAAAGCAAATACCCAGTGAGCTACTGGGAAATAAACAACAGTTGACCAGATAGCAACGAATACTGCCCATGATGTGAACTTCGCGCGATCGGCAATTGCTCCAGAAATCAGTGCAGGAGTAATAATTGCAAACATCAATTGGAATGCTGCAAAGACAAGGACCGGAATGGGATACACGCCACCATTGTTGGTTAACTCATCTACCATTCCACCAAAACCACTAAACCCAATTCCGCCATACCAAGGTGAATCTCCAGAATGGCCAAAGGCCAACTCGAATCCATAAATGACCCACAGAATGCTGACGATTCCCATTGTCACCATCGACATCATCATCATATTAAGAACACTCTTGGTGCGGACCATTCCTCCATAGAAGAATGCCAATCCTGGAGTCATCAGTAGCACAAGTGCTGTACTAGCTAACATCCACGCGGTATCACCGCCGTTGAGAACTACGTCTTCCATATCTAATCCATTTCCAAAGATGGGGGCGCTCGTCGTTGAGATGGCGCAAAGATGCATGAACTGGGTTACATGCGATGGATTGCCAGGTTAAGGCCGCGTCACAAAATCGCCCTTTGTGTTACAAGTGCGTTACGCGAGCAGGCCCTCGATATAGGAATCGGGCTCAAAGGCAGCAAAATCCCCAGCTGACTCCCCTGTCCCAATGAACTTAATCGGAATGTCCAAGGCGCTCTCAATCGCGAGTGCAACTCCCCCTCTGGCACTTCCATCGAGCTTAGTGACGATAAGTCCTGTTACTTCAACAGCCTCACTAAATATCTTTGCTTGAGCTAAACCATTTTGTCCTGTGGTGCCATCAATGACTAAGAGAACTTCAGCAAGAGGTGCACCTTTTTCGATCACACGCTTTACCTTTTCTAGTTCTGCCATCAGATCACTCTTATTGTGAAGACGTCCTGCTGTATCAACAATTAAATACTTGCTACCGATTTCAACTGCACGCTTAACGCTATCGAATGCAACCGATGCAGGCTCTGCGCCTTCCTTGCCAGCAATGACTTCAACGCCGATGCGCTGACCCCATGTGGTGAGTTGATCTACCGCTGCAGCTCGAAAAGTATCGGCTGCAGCCAGTGTGACCGAGTCACCTTTACTGTGCAGAAGCGTTGCAAGCTTTGCCACCGATGTGGTCTTACCCGTTCCATTCACACCAACGACCATGATGACATTGGTGGCAAGGTCGCTACTGAGCGTGCGCGATTTAGTGGAAAGCTTTGATGAAAGGATTTCCTTAATCGCAGCTTCTGCATCATCACCGCGCATCTTCTTTGCAGCCGCAACTAACTCTGTGACAAGTGCTGGTCCTAAATCAGAGGCAAGAAGTTCAACCTCAATCTCATTCCAATCAAGAGCTGAGGCGGTAGAGGTGCCGCGAACTTTGGCTATCAACCGGTTAAAGAGACCCATCGCTTAGACCTTAAGAAGGTTAGGCAGTTTCAGATTCGCGAAGTCGCTGCGAAATAACTTCAGTCACACCATCACCGCGCATCGTCACGCCATAGAGAGCATCAGCAATCTCCATCGTGCGCTTCTGGTGAGTAATGATGATCAACTGTGAACTCTCTCGAAGTTCTTCAAAGATCGTGAGCAAGCGTCCAAGGTTGACATCATCCAGAGCTGCCTCAACTTCATCGAGAACATAGAACGGGCTAGGGCGCGCTTTAAAGATTGCAACCAGCATGGCAACGGCAGTCAAAGACTTCTCGCCACCTGAGAGAAGAGATAGACGCTTAACGCGCTTTCCCGGTGGACGCGCTTCCACATCAACGCCAGTGTTAAGCAAGTCATCAGGGTTAGTCAGGAAGAGGCGACCATCTCCACCAGGGAAGAGGCGAGAGAAGATATCTTTAAAGTGTTCTGCTACTTCTTCATAAGCTTCCATAAAGATTTGCTGAACGCGATCATCGACTTCCTTGATGATATCGAGCAGATCCTTCTTAGTGCGCTTGAGGTCTTCAAGCTGTTCTGCCAAGAACTTCAAACGCTCTTCAAGTGCGTTGTATTCCTCTAATGCAAGAGGGTTAATCTTTCCAAGTAGAGTCAGAGAGCGCTCAGTTGCAGCAAGGCGCTTTTCCTGTTGATCACGGCGATATGGAATGAGTTCGGTTGCAACAATCTCACCGGATTCAGTTTCAATAAATGTAGGAACATCTTTATCTGGACCGTATTCAGAGATCAGAGTTGGGATATCAATTCCTAGTTCTTCCACAGCCTTGCTCTGAAGTGCTTCAACGCGCATACGTTGTTCGGCGCGAGCAATCTCATCGCGATGAACGCTAGAGGTCAGTTGATCGAGCTCTTGCGTGAGTTCACGATTTCGAGAACGTACAGTGAGAGTCTCGCCTTCACGATCTGTACGAGCTGTTTCAAGTCGTGATCGCTCTACCTGTGCCTTAGCAATAGAACGCTCGATATTGATGAGTGCTTCATAGGCAGCCTCTGCAATTGCTTGAGAGATGACTGCGCCACGTGCTCGTGCTCCACGGCGCGATACAGCGCGTTCAGATGCTTCGCGTTCAGCGCGTGCTGATTCCTCGAGTGCAAGTGCGCGTGCTGCAATAGATGCAACCCGCTCCTCTGATGTGCGCACAGCAAGGCGTGCTTCAACTTCTGTAGTGCGCGAGTTAGAAACCTCATTACGCAGAGATTCAGCATGAGCATGATCAGGTTCAGCAATCTCGCCATGGTTCTGCATCTGATTCGATGCAATGGAGAGTTCATTCTCATCACGTGATTTTGCTGCTGTTGCTTCATTGATAGCAGTAGAAAGGCGATCGACCTCAGCGGTTGCAGATTTAGCGTTCTGCCCTGAGACAGCAAGTTGTTCTGTAAGTGCTGCAATACGAGCATCAGATTCATTGAGCTTTCCGAGCGCTGCATCAAATGCCGCTTGCTTTGCATCAACATCGGTTGCTGCTGTGGAGATTTCAAATTTAAGGCGATCGCACTTGTGATTGAGATCTTCGAGCTTTGTTGCAAGCTCTTCAATCAGCGCCTTGATTTCGATAAGAGATGCAGATGATGACGATCCACCACGTGCACGGTGTGAGGTAATGACATCGCCATCACGCGTTACCACTGTGACATGTGGATGCTGGGCAAGAATTGATTCAGCCCCACGTGCGCTATCGGCGACAACAGTTGTTGCTAGGAGTGAAGCAAGAAGCTCTGTGATCTGAGTTGAACGCACATGGCTCAGAAGTGAAGTCTGACCTGCAGGAGTCTCTCCCCCAGCACGTTGTCCTGGTTCATAGACCAAGACATCAGCTTGACCTAAGTTCTCACTGCGAAGAGTTGTCAGTGCGCTGACTGCAGAAGAGAGATCCTTAACAACAACAGCATCTGCAAGTGAACCTAGTGCTGCAGC
Organism: Candidatus Planktophila sp.; assembly: GCA_044353885.1. GTDB lineage: Bacteria > Actinomycetota > Actinomycetes > Nanopelagicales > Nanopelagicaceae > Planktophila. Next base: position 4,351 of record JBILBC010000063.1, read on the forward strand.
AGTTGCTGCCTCCCATCCAGAATCAATCTGAATTAAGGATGCAATGCTTCCCAGAATCTGTACGCCATGTGAATCGCGCATCAGTGCAGCAGCTCCATCTCGAGAGCTAGAGGTAAGGCGCATTGCCTCTAACTTGGATTCGGTCGAATTGCGTTCACGATCTGCAGCTCGCTCTGCATCAACTAATTCAATGTGTGCCTTTTTCGATGACTCAAGGGAGTTCTTTGCTCCTTGGAATTGAGAATCTAGACCTTGTTCGCCTGCGTCGGCGTTACCAATCTCCATCTCAAACTTTGCATAATCACCCTTTGCAGAATCAACGCGTGATTGTGCCTCTGCTCGAGCAGCTTGCAGACGTGAAATTTCTTCTGTGATTGCATCAAGTCGAGCTGCAAGAGATTTGATATGACCTTCTTGGCGCGCTGTGCCTTCGCGTTGATCTGCAATAGCGCGCATTGCAGCAGCAATAGTGTCTTCTTCAGCTTTAAGGGCTGCTTCTGCTGTAGCAAGTGCTGTTGTTGATCGTGCAAGTGCGTTCTGCGCCTCTAGTACTGCTCCACGAAGTTGGGCTTCCTCTTGGCGAAGGGCTGCTGCTTCTTGATCCAAACTTTCTGGATCGCGACCTGCGCTACGTGCTTCTTCTGCCTCTTCTGCAAGGAAACGTGAACGCTCTTGTGCCAATGATTGAGTTCCGCGGAACTTTTCACGAAGTGCACTCAGTGAATAGAAATTCTCTTGCGCCTTAATAAGCAGTGGGCTTTCAAATGCAGATTGTGCATCGAGCTCTTCTTCGCGTCTGCGCACCTTGTCGAGCTCGCCTTCAACCTGAGAGCGACGCTCGCGTAGTGCATTCTCATCAGCTACTTCAGCATCGAGAGTCTTGGAAAGAGAGATGTAATCATCGGCGAGAAGGCGAAGCTTTGCATCGCGCAGATCTGCCTGAATCGTTGCCGCCTTCTTGGCAACTTCTGCTTGCTTACCCAATGGGCGAAGTTGGCGACGGAGTTCGACTGTAAGGTCGTTGATGCGTGCAAGGTTTGCCTGCATCGAATCCAGCTTACGAATCGCCTTCTCTTTACGTTTGCGGTGCTTAAGAACTCCCGCTGCTTCTTCAATAAATCCGCGACGCTCTTCGGGAGTTGCCATCAAGATGGCATCGAGCTGGCCTTGGCCAACGATTACATGCATCTCGCGACCAATACCTGAATCGCTTAAGAGTTCTTGGATGTCGAGAAGGCGTGATGCTTCGCCATTAATTTGATATTCACTCTGTCCATTACGGAAGAGAATGCGAGAGATGGTCACTTCTGTGTAATCAATGGGCAGCGCGCCATCAGTGTTATCAATTGTGACTGCAACTTCTGCGCGACCGAGTGGTGCACGACCAGAAGTCCCCGCGAAGATAACGTCTTCCATCTTTCCACCGCGAAGTGACTTGGCGCCTTGCTCACCCATAACCCAGGTGAGTGCATCGACAACGTTTGATTTTCCAGAACCGTTGGGACCGACCACGCAGGTGATGCCGGGTTCAAGGCGAAGAGTGGTCGCCGAAGCAAAGGATTTAAATCCCTTGAGGGTCAGACTCTTCAAATACACGCGGTAAACCTACCGTTGTGCGCCTCATTGGTATAAAACCAACTCGGCTCAAGTTCTACTTGAGGGTTGTTCGTTAAGCAGGCTGTTGTTCTGAAAGTAATTCAAAAGCAGTGCGTGCAGCTGATTGTTCTGCCTCTCGCTTGCTCTTTCCAAGGCCTTGCGCGATTGCTTCTCCTGCAACCATTGCAACTGCAGTAAAACTTTTATCGTGATCAGGGCCAGTCTCAGTCACTACATATTCAGGTGAACCTTTAGCAAGGGCTGCAAGAAGTTCTTGAAGAGCAGTCTTTCCATCTAGGCCAGCACCCTTTGCCATCGCACTTTCTAGAGTATCTGCGATTAATCGCTTCACCACTTGCGTGCATTGGGTAAAACCACAGCCAAGATAAATGGCGCCAATTAAGGCTTCCAGAGCATCTGCAAGCAATGAATTCTTATCGCGTCCATTTGTGACTTCTTCACCTTTTCCAAGGCGAATGTATGTGCCTAAATCAAGGGTGCGAGCAATATCTGCAAGGGCTCGCATATTGACGATGCCTGAACGCAGTGGAGATAAACGACTTTCGTCGAGATCGGGATATTTAAGATAGAGCTCTTCGGTAACAATCAGACCTAAGACAGAATCACCCAGAAATTCAAGGCGCTCGTTCGTGGTTGTAATACCGGTTTCATATGCAAAAGAGCGATGGGTAAAAGCTAACTCGAGCAGTTCAGGAGATAGTTCAACGCCTAATTGCTCAAGAAGTTTTGAGAACAGATCAGACCTCGAGAACCTGACGGCGGTTATATGTTCCGCATGTAGGGCATGCAACGTGGTTGAGCTTTGGCTGCTGGCACTGCTGGCAGGTTGAGATTGCCGCTGCAGTTGTCTTCCACATGCTTCGACGTGAACGTGTCTTCGAACGAGACATCTTTCGCTTTGGTACTGGCACGGTAATCGTCCTTAATCTTGGAGCTACAAATCTAAATTTGCTGCTGTTGTTGCGATGGGGGTAAGTATCGCTTATTTCTGGTTAATTGCCAAAATCGAGCTTTTCAAGGCCAGACCAGCGGGCATCGACCACCTCGTGGGCATGGCCTTCAGGCAGCGTCTCCCACTTCTCGCCGCAGTCCGGGCATAGACCCAGGCACTCCTCGGAGCAGAGCGGATTGACCGGAAGGGCCAAGATGATCGCATCGATAATGGGAATCTCAAGGTTCATCACATCGCCCTCCATCTGCAACTCATCCTCTGCTTCAAGATCAACATCATCATCTTC
>JBILBC010000064.1:0-7198 GCA_044353885.1 Candidatus Planktophila sp.
TTTGCGAAACTTCATCCACATCAAGTCGAAAACCGTTATAGAAGCTAATTAGTGAAATGTTGACTAGTCTGGTTTTCGGTGTTAACAACGCAGCTAAATCATCAATGTCAAGCACTCCTTCTTTGCTTCTCCATACTTTGACTGTAGCTTTTGATTGATCTGACATCCAAGGTGTTGTGCCTGATGGAAAATCAAGGTCATTTATTACAACTTCATCCCCATCTTTAAGGCGAAGGGCCAAGAATGCGAGGTTGTAAGCCTCGGCTGAACACGAGCAGATTCCGATATCCTCGCTCGTTAGATTCAGGAATTTTGCAACATTTGACTTGGCCTGAGCCCATTGTTCTTCGTGAAGAAGTCGACCGTCCATCCCAAGTATCTTGTCTTGACCGTATTGGTTAAGTGACGCAAGAACGCTAGCTGGTGGGATTCCTTCGGCTGCAGTATTCAAATAGACCCGACTGGCGAGGGAAGGGAAATCCTCAAGACGGCTTTGGGGACTCAACATTATTTAGCTCCATTTTCTTCTGTAAGTGCAATGAATCTGGAAATCCACTCTTGAATTTGGCAGGCATCGTCATAGCTGGCACCATTCATGACAGAAGATTTGCCCCGTATAAGATCGAAAAAGTCTTCTTGCTCACTGCGTAACGCATCGTCAAAATAATTTCTGGCCCCATCTCGCTCAGGTGGGGGCACTGGTAGTACACGAACTCCTGCGGCTGTGGTCAACGTGATAAATCCGCTGTCATAAATGAGTTGAACTCGCCAGCCACTTCCAGAAACAGTAAGTTCATCAATGTTTCCTCCGCCTTCAATCTCATCTGGAATTAAGAAATTAGCAAGCAATGAGGCGAAGGCGCCGTTGGTCCAAGATAATTGTCCTTGAGCCAAATCAACTCCCCCTTTGGGATGTTTGCGTACTTGTGCTGAAAACTTAGCAGGTTGAATTCCCGACATAAGACTATGAACCGTATAGAGGTCATGAACCATTAGAAGAGAAAAAGGTGACTCCCCTGGGTACAGTAAGCGGGTACCAGCAAATCGTTCCCTAGAACATTTGATCGAAGTGATTTCACCCAATTTTTGCACCTCAGAACGAAGAAATTGAAATTCCTTATTCCAGAGCAAGATATGACCTAACATAAAATTTGAATTATCTTTCTTGACAAAATCCTTTAGCAAACAAGCTGTCTTATATGACTCTGCGAGGGGTTTCTCAAGAAGAACCTTGTGTCCCTTGGAGAGTAACTTCTGGGCAATAGGGATATGGGTATTGGTGCTCGAGGTTACAATCCATCCGTCTGGCGCATTTTTCGAAAGGGCATCATCTAATTTTTCGAAAATTTCCACCTCCATATTTGCAAAATAGGTTTTAGCGTTTTCTCGGTTTTTGACTCCAGGCTCCACGATTATCGAAATATCCACATCTTCGATGTGCCCAAGTTGATTGGCGTGAAGAGTCCCCATCGATCCGAAACCTACAAGGCCTATCTTCATGGATTGCACCCTTTCAAAAGCCATGCCTCATGATTTCACCATAGATAATTACTGCCTTTTCGAGTTCAGCTATCTCTAGCCACTCATCTTTTGTATGCGCTTGGTCAATGCTGCCCGGGCCTAAAACTAATGCAGGGATGCCCGCTTCCGAATAAGTTGAGGCGTCGGTTCCGTAAGCAGCACCACGATGTGCTCCCGAATAGTTAGCAGCCTCGAGAATTTCACTAATGTGTAGAGAAAAATCATGATTTACTTTAGGGTCGAGTGGATAATCAACAAATGGTGTCGATAGTTCAATAATTATCGATGGATCATTCATAGATATGAGACTAAGGACAGACTTAATCTCGTCTTTTACTTTGTCGCTATCTTCACTTGGTAATATACGGCGATCAATTTCAATTTCGCATATATCGGGGATAATGTTTACTGCGCTCCCACCTGAAATTGTGTTCACGGAACAGGCAGCAATTCCCGTAAGCGGGTGTGAAGCATTGACAGTAGATGTGTAAAGCTCATCAAATTCAAGCAAAAGTTTCGCCATAGAAGTTATTGCACTCTTACCTAGTGAGGGATTAGACGAATGCGCGGCGATACCCTTTGTGCGAATTTTCCAGCGGATACAACCATTGTGAGCAACTACCGGTAAGCAAGAAGTAGCTTCTCCCACGATTATTCCTATTGGCCGCCAAGTTAACCCAGGAAGTTGTTTTTCAATAAAAGCAATTGCACCTGCTTTTGAATTTTCTTCATCAGTCACAAAAAGTAGACCGATGTTGTTTATCTGGTTCAGGGAGTGAGTGTAACTTCGCAACGCCCAGAGCATTGCGGCACCGCTGCCCTTCGTATCACTTGAACCTCGGCCGTAAATCTTTTCATTTGCTACCAGCGAATTAAATGGATCAATAGTCATCCCTTCAACACTGACGGTATCGGCATGTGATTCAAAGAGTAGCCATGGCGCATTCTCATTCGCTACATGAGTTATCAAGAGATTGAATGCCTCATCGGCTGGATTCGTGGAAATTTGCAATCGCTCAGTCGAGAGACCCCATCTTTGAGCAGTATTCTCAAGGGATTCAAGCAAAGCTTTCTCTGGAAAAACTCTTAAGGAGACGTGCTCATTCACAGTGTCAAAAGAAATCATCTGGGCGAGCAATTCAACAACAGTCTCTGGGATCATCCCCGTCAGATTCCCACTGGATGAAACAGGCCCAATGCGCTCTCCTTGAGAAGGAGAGACGGATAAATTCTCAGTCATTCTTTTCCATTTTCACATCCAGAATCATGTTGACGCCGAGGGTATATGTTGACATACTTCTCAAAAAGTTCAACAGGATAGACTTAAGTTCAGATGCATGAACGTAAGTATACTCTTGGAAATCGAAGGATGGAAGAGTCTCGAACTTCTCGGGTGGATCATGTGGGGAAATATCCCTCCACATGCGCTGGAATCACATCCTGGGCATGGGGGACAGACGTTTTGCATCTAACGCAAGGGGTTTGTGACTCAGATCAGCACGTATGTCGCACAGCGAGTCGGTAAGGATTGCCGACTTTTCAAATTTTAGTCAGACTCGCAATATGAATCTGACTTGGCTTGTGGAGCAAGTTCAAGTAGTAACAACAAAAGTATTTACCAAGGAATCGAGGCACGGAATGAACTTAAAGATTACTTCCACGCTAAACGCACCCTCTCCAGGTGGCGCATATTCACAAGCTATTGGCGCAGGTAATTTGATTTACACCGCCGGCCAAGTCGGGTTGAGTCCGGTAAGTGGCAAGACTTCAACAGACTTCAGGGAACAGACCAGGCAAACTTTAAGCAACCTCCGGGAGGTTCTAGTTGCGTCTGGGGCAGATTTAACTAGCGTCGTAAAAACCACGTGTCTACTTGCTGACATCACGATGTTCAGCGTCTTTAACGAAGAATATGCAGCTTTCTTTGGTGAGCACCGTCCGGCGAGAAGCACTTTTGGAGTTGCTCTCGCTGGGGGCTTCCTCGTTGAAATAGAGGCTATTGCCTATGTCGAAGTCATTGATAAGGACTGAGGGGGAAAAATGTCAAATGTGCTAATTAACTTTAATGGTCAAGTTGTTTTGATTGTTGGGGCAGCCAGCGGAATTGGTCGTGCAGCAGCACAATTGATTGAATCGCGCGGGGGAACAGTTGTGATTGCCGACATAAACAAGGTCGGCTTAGCATCACTTCAAAAAGAGTTAGGCCTTAAGGATAAGCAGGTCAAGAGCGTTAATTTGGGCGATCAATCGAGCATTCAGGCATTGATAACCTCAGTGATTTCAGACCATGGTCAGATCGATGCACTTATCAATACTGCCGCAGTTGTTGGTCCAACCAATACAAAGGTTGAGGATGTTGAATGGGCCGCCTTCGAGCAAACCGTCACTATTAATCTATTTGGAACAGTGTGGATAACTCAAGCAGTTCTTCCTCACATGAAAGCTAAAAAGTATGGCCGAATTGCACACGTTACATCTATTGCCGGTAAGGAAGGTAACCCTGGAATGCATGCCTACAACACATCCAAGGCCGGAATGATCGGCTTCATTAAAGGTGTTGGTAAAGAGGTGGCCTCAGAAGGAATCACGATTAATGCCCTAGCTCCAGCAGTAATTAGAACTCCAATGAATGCGGATACAAGCGACGAGACCCTTAAGTACATGCTGGCACGTATCCCTATGGGACGTGTTGGAGAGCCTGAGGAAGCTGCGGAAATGTTGGCATTTATGGCATCGAGAGCTTGTTCATTCACAACGGGCTTTACCTTTGACACATCAGGAGGAAGAGCCACTTATTGAATTGAGATGACCTGGATTTACGCCCACGACATATCAAGGAGAAGTAAATGACAACACAGTTCGTCTATTCCTTTAGCGAAGGCAGTAAAGAGTTAAAGGATTTACTAGGCGGAAAAGGTGCAAATTTAGCCGAGATGATGCGGATTGGAATCCCAGTTCCGCCTGGATTTACGATCACAACCGACGCTTGTAAAGAATTCTTAGCACTTGGTGTCGCTCCATTGGAATTAGAAATCCAAATCACAAAGGCACTTCGAGAGCTTGAAGATGAAATGCAGAAGCGTCTTGGCGATAAGAAGGATCCGTTACTTGTCAGTGTTCGTTCTGGAGCAAAATTTTCGATGCCTGGAATGATGGAGACTATTCTCAATGTTGGATTAAATGATGAATCAGTCCAAGGTTTGATAAAACAGACTAAAAATCCCCGTTTTGCCTGGGATGCATACCGTCGCCTAATCCAGATGTATGGCAAAACTGTGCTGGGCATCGAAGGACAGAAATTTGCAACTGAATTGGACAAAGCAAAAAAGGACCAAGGCGTTGTTGATGACCATCAGCTTTCTGTAGAATCTCTCTCTAAACTTGTTAAAACATTCCAAGATATTGTTTTTCAAGAGAGTGGAAAGCACTTCCCACAAGATCCGCGTGAACAGATGGATCAATCCATGCGAGCAGTCTTTAACTCCTGGAATACCGACCGTGCGAAGTTGTACCGCCGCCGTGAGCGAATAGCCGATGATTTAGGTACTGCCGTCAACATTGGAACCATGGTTTTTGGCAATATGGGAGAGGACTCCGGTACTGGAGTCTGCTTCACGCGAGACCCCGCAACTGGTGAGCTTGGTGCTTATGGTGACTATCTTCAGAATGCCCAGGGTGAGGATGTCGTTTCTGGCATTCGGAATACCTTGTCACTAGAAGACCTAGGACGACTTCACCCAGAGATTTTTTCAGAGTTGCGGGGGATTATGTATAACTTAGAGACGCATTACCGCGATCTTTGCGATATTGAATTCACTATTGAGCGCGGAAAGTTATGGATACTTCAAACTCGAGTAGGTAAGCGGACCGCATCCGCAGCCTTTCGTATAGCTATGCAATTAGTAGATGAGCACATAATCACTATGGATGAAGCTCTCATTCGCGTTAACGGTGGCCAACTCGCACAATTGATGTTTCCGCAATTTGATATGCGCAATGCACCACAAGCAATCACAAGAGGAATGGCAGCATCACCCGGCGCCGCTGTGGGCAAAGCAGTGTTTGACTCAGAAACTGCAACGACATGGGCAGAGAAAGGCGAGAGGGTCATACTCCTGCGCCGAGAGACCAACCCGGACGATTTAGGAGGCATGATCGCTGCAGTCGGAATATTGACCAGTCGTGGAGGTAAAACCTCACATGCAGCGGTAGTTGCTCGTGGAATGGGCAAGGTAGCTGTCTGTGGCGCTGAAGAGCTGGAAGTTAACGAGAATGAGAAATTCGCAAAAGTGGGCTCCTTGCGCATCAATGAAGGTGACTACATTTCAATAGATGGCAGTACCGGTGAAGTATTTAACGTTGAAATTCCAGTGGAACCCTCAACAATAGTGAGGTATTTGACGGAAGGCATTGCGGATGCAAGTGAGGGAAAAGAAGATGGAACTCGTGAACTCATTCGTTCAGTAGATCGTCTGTTACGACATGCCGATCGGCGCCGCAAACTCCGAGTTCGCGCAAATGCCGACACTGATGTGGATGCAGCCGTTGCAAGAAAATTTGGTGCCGAAGGTATTGGCCTGTGCCGTACCGAGCATATGTTCCTGGGCGAACGTCGAGTCCTCATTGAGAGAGTTATCTTGGCTAAGAATAATGACCATAGAGAGGAGGCACTAGCTGCGCTCCTACCGCTTCAACGTGAAGATTTCTTTAATATCTTTAAGGAGATGGATGGTCATACAACCACGATTCGCTTACTCGACCCACCACTTCATGAATTCCTTCCAAATCTTGCAGATTTGAAAGTAAAAAGTGCGCTTGCTCGAGAGCGGAACCAAGTAGTTGAAGCCGATGAAAGATTGCTTTATGAAGTTGAAAAGATGTATGAATCGAATCCCATGCTTGGACTTCGAGGGGTGCGTCTTGGTTTAGTCTCACCAGGCCTTTATGAGCTTCAAGTTCGAGCTATAGCTGAAGCAATGGCTGATCGCATAGCCTCAGGTGCAAATCCAAAAGTAGAAATCATGATTCCACTTGTTGGGTCACATATGGAGTTAAAAATCACTCGCTTAGCTGCTGAAGAGGTTATTCAAGAAGTTGCTCGAGAGAGAAAGATTGAGCTACCAATAGAAATTGGCACGATGATTGAGCTCCCTCGTGCGGCACTCACTGCTAATAGGATTGGGCTCGTTGCAGATTTTTTCAGCTTTGGGACGAATGATCTAACTCAAACAACATGGGGTTTTTCTCGCGATGACGTCGAGGCTGAGTTCTTCGCAAAGTATCTAGAACTAGGAGTCTTTACGATTTCACCTTTTGAAACTATTGACCAGTCTGGTGTTGGGGAATTAGTGAGCATTGCCACTGAGCGAGGTAGAAGCGTGAATCCAAATCTTCACTTTGGCGTTTGTGGAGAACATGGAGGTGATCCAGAATCTATCCACTTCTTCCACAAAGTTGGATTGGACTATGTTTCATGCTCACCATTTAGAGTCCCAATAGCTCGTCTCGAAGCGGGAAGAGCCGCAGTTAGCTAGAAGTTAGAAGCGAGAACTGATCTATATCCGGCTTATAGGGCGACTCTTCTTAAAATTGAGCGAAGCGGGACAAATTCCCGCCTCATTTTGTTATTTCTTTTGGAATCATTTCTGACAAAACTGATCTCAATTTAGCCAATTAA
>JBILBC010000065.1:0-7188 GCA_044353885.1 Candidatus Planktophila sp.
AGAAGATGGCGCCATCTCGAATAATTAGTAGCCCTGCTGCGCCATGTTTGCCCCAATGTTTAGAGCCGCATGCGCACTCAATCCATCCATCACCATCGCGCGCAGCCATACTCCTAGAGTATCCACAGTTGGCTTTTTTTGAACTCTGAAGTGCTGCGCGCACATCTACCCTCCCGCGCATGAAGAAGTTACTCGCACTCTCGCTCATCATGACATCACTCTCACTTCCCGCCCAAGCTGCAGATTGCATTGAGAAGGCATGTATTGATGTCTATACCCAAGATGGAAAGATTGTTATCGAAGGACGCAAAGGCAGTGGCCCTGTTGAGAAGAAAGCTGTGGCACCTGCGCCTAAACCAACGCGTAAGCCTGTTGCGCGAAAGCCCGTTGCGCCAAAGCCGAAGGTGACTGGGACTGCAAAGCCGAAGGTCGTAACATCTACGAGAAAGCCTGTGGTGCGAAAGAAACCCACACCAGCTCCCACAAATACTGCAACATCCTTAAGTGACAAGTTGGTTGAGATGCTGCCCACTGCAGGTATTTCCTATTCACCATCTTTTCAACCACTGATCAAAGTCCCCGTCTTCTTCTGGTGCGATATTCCGCAGGTTGTCACAAAGAAGATTGAAATTGTGGGCGAGATTGTTGAAGTCTCATTGAAGCCAACATTTATCTGGCATTACGGCGATGGAGTTATCTTCACAACGCGTAAAGCAGGTGCTCCGTACCCTGATGGTGAAATTCAACATTCCTATTCAACTCCTGGCCACTACCTCGTGCAGCTCATTACGAGTTGGGATGGTGACTTCACCGTGCAGGGCGTGAAGTTACGTATTCCGGGTGAGATTAAGAGCGTCTCCATTGTTCCCATCACAGTTGTTGCAGCACCATCTCGTTTTTCACCACCTGTTCGATACACACGTTAACCCACTTGCCTGAAAGGTATATATGACAACTCTTACATCCCCTCACGATCTCCTTGCCGCAATTCCATTTCTCATCGGCTATCACCCGCAAGATTCTCTGGTGCTGGTGGCCCTTAAAGATGAGGCAGTGGGGATGGCGATGCGCGTTGACATGCCCGTTGGTGTGAGCGCAGAGGGCTATGACTTACTTGCATCGCACTTTCTGCGAGAAGAAGCAGATGGCGCTTTTATCGTGGCATATGTGGGACAGGGTGCAGTAGATCCTGAGAACGTTCTGATTAATACATCTGCGGCTCTTGTACGCGCTGGCATTAATGTTAAAGAGTCGTTGATTGTGCGCAATAACCGTTTTCGCTCGATGATCTGTTCTGATCTCACCTGTTGTCCACCTGAAGGAAGTGCTATTCCAGATCTTGGTTCATCTCGTATTGCTGCAGAGCATGTGATTGCCGGCCACCCCATGCCATTTGAGAACGTGGATGGTCTGGTGCAATCCATCGCTGCGCTTCCTTCATCCTTTGAAAGTGTGTGGGCGGATGAGGTGCAAGCGTTCTGGGTCAGTAGCGATAGTGAAGAGATTCAAGAGCTGCAGCGTGATGGAGCCACAGCGATTATTGATTTAGTCGGTGAATACCGAGAAGGACGGGGTGCAGAAGATAGAGAACTTGCAGCTCGTGTGATTGGGCGCCTCAGTGATATCCAAGTGCGCGATTTTGCGCTGGGCTCTCACACAGATGAGAGTGCAGATTATTACTGGGCGATGTGGCGAGATCTACTGCGTATTGCACCTCGTGGATTTGTAGCCCCTGTTGCCTATCTCTTTGCAGCGATGGCATATGAACGTGGGGAAGGAGCACTTGCCCATAAGGGGCTAGATCGTGGGCTAGGCGATGATGATCAATACTCATTGGCCCATCTCTTGCGCCGCGTCTTCACAGCAGGCTGGCCACCACAGTCATTTTCTGCGATGAGGATAGAGCTTCACCCCAAAGTTGTGGCGGCAATCTTCGGGTAATATATGCAGTGGTCACGAGTTCTCATCGATAGCCCCGGCTGATGAGACGGCAACCCTCCACCGCGGTGGGGTGCTCCGGGTGACGACCAGGTAGCTGCGCATTATGTGTAGCTGCAAGTGCGTGAAGGATTTATCTATGAGTAGAACTCCCAACTTCGATGTCACCGGTGCGTGGCTTGAGGGCGATGACCCAGGTGATCGCAAGTTCGTCAAAATTGGTTTCCTTCTTTTGGAAAATGGCGAAACACTTCCTGATATCACTATCGCCTACCAAAGTTGGGGAACGCTGAACGCGGATAAATCCAATGCAATTTTGATTAACCATGCGATGACTGGTTGGTCTGATGTCACCGGATGGTGGCCTCAGATGGTTGGCCCAGGGCTGCCCTTTGATACCGATAAATATTTCATCATCTGCCCCAATGTCATTGGTGGCTGTCAGGGATCAACGGGGCCTTCAAGTATTGCCCCTGATGGAAAACGTTATGGCTCTCGCTTTCCCATCATCACTATTCGCGACATGGTCAGCGCTGAAGTGGCCTTTAGTAACGCACTCGGAATTGAAAAGTATTTACTTGCGGTGGGCCCATCACTCGGTGGAATGAGATCTTTGGAATGGGCTGTGCAGCTGCCTGATCGCGTGGGAGCTATCTGCACTATTGGATCATCGGCTGTTGCCACAGGAGATCAAATTGGAACAGCATCGATTCAAATTCGTGCAATCAAGGCAGATCCTCACTTTAACGATGGTGATTACTACGAACAGAGCCGCGGGCCTATCGATGGCATGGGAATTGCTCGACGTATTGCCCATCTGACCTATCGCACCGAATCTGAGATGGATGTGCGCTTTGGTCGCCAGCTACAGGGAGATGAGACTGGTCGCTACGCCGTTGAGTCCTACCTGGATCACCAGGCCATAAAGCTTGCCCATCGCTTTGATGCCAATACCTATATCGCTCTGACCGATGCCATGAACTCTCATGACATTGGCCGTGACCGTGGAGGAGTGGCTGCAGCCCTTGAAGCCATCACAGTTCCGGTCGTTGTGGTCTCTATCGATACTGATCGCCTCTTTCCACCTCGACTTCAGGTTGAGATATCTGAGCTAGTTCCGACTGCAAGCGCCCCGATTGTCATCAGTTCTGACTTTGGACACGATGGATTCCTGGTTGAGGCTGAGGCGATGGGCGATGCGATTCGGCACGCCTTGGATGTTGCGGGTACAATATAGGTATTACTTCGAGCAGTTCGAAGAAAAACCAAAAGGACAATTGTGGCTGTATTTAGTGCGCTCAAAAACAAGGCAAAGAGCAAGAAAGCTGCGGCAAAGAAATCTGCTGCTAAGAAATCTGCTGCTAAGAAATCTGTAGCGAAGAAATCTGCTGCTAAGAAATCTGTAGCGAAGAAATCTGCTGCTAAGAAATCTGCTCCTGCAAAGAAGGTCGTTGCGAAGAAAGCTCCCGCAAAGAAGGTCGCACCTGTTAAGAAGGTTGCAGCAAAGCCTGTTAAGCCAGTCAAGGTTGAACTCAAGAAAGATCTCTCTCCTAAGGATGTACAGCAACTTGTAGATTTGAAGAATTTCGTTGCTCGCCAGAAAGAGATTGTTGAGACACTTGCTGCAAGTGGAATTGATAATTACCGCAAGGCAGTCAAGAAAGAATTTATGGCGCTGGCACTTGAAGCCCGTCAGCTCGATGATGTTATTCCAGATGCCACAGAGAAGGCTCGCAAGGCAGGACTGGGCACACCAAGTGGCAGCCGATGTTAAGGGCGGCAAAGCTGCAATCGTTCTTGATGAAGATGGCAATGAGATTGTTGTTGAGGAAGTTGAGCTTGAAGATGTGGATACTCTGATTGCAGAGGCATCAGAGATTATTGATGCTGAATCAGATGGCAAAGATCAGCCACGCGTTGTCACTCTCTCTGATGAGACTAAGAATGAAGCTGGTTCCTTTACTCTGCAGGAAACTGATGCAGAAGACGAAGAAGAAGATAAGAACGAGCGCGAGAAGCATAAGAAGGACCTAAAGAATGTGAACCTGGTTCTTGAAGCTATCAACGGCCGTATTCAAGGCGTTGAAGTTGCTCCGAAGCACAATATTGATCAGGCTGATGCGAAGGCTCTGACCTTTAAGCAGATCCAACAGCAATTTGCGATGAGCACCTTCAATGAGAAGTCAGCGAAGATGATTGCAGAAGCTGTGAATCAGGGATATTTGAAGAACCTTGACGATATGCAGTACTACTTCAACGAGCAAGCGCGATTTATTCAGATTGAAATCAAGCGCCTTCCTCCAGAGCAGACAGTTCTCACAGCAGGTGCGACAGCAGACCCTGTGAAGGATTACCTCAAGCAGATTGGCCGCGTTGCACTACTGAATGCAGAGCTTGAAGTGGAACTTGCAACACGAGTTGAAGCCGGTCTCTTTGCAGATGAAGCTTTGAAGAATACAAAGAAGATTGATAAGAAACTCAAGCGCGAGCTTGAATGGATTGTTGAGGATGGAAAGCGCGCAAAGAATCACTTGTTGGAGGCAAACCTTCGTCTCGTTGTTTCTCTTGCTAAGCGCTACACAGGTCGCGGAATGCTCTTCCTTGACTTGATCCAGGAAGGAAACCTCGGTCTTATCCGTGCTGTTGAGAAGTTCGACTACACAAAGGGCTACAAGTTCTCTACCTATGCCACATGGTGGATTCGCCAGGCAATTACTCGCGCGATGGCAGACCAGGCTCGCACCATCCGTATTCCTGTTCACATGGTTGAAGTCATCAATAAGTTGGCACGTGTGCAGCGCCAGATGCTTCAAGATTTAGGACGCGAACCGACACCGGAAGAGCTCGCTAAAGAACTTGATATGACACCTGAAAAGGTTGTTGAAGTGCAGAAGTATGGTCGCGAACCAATCTCACTTCACACACCACTGGGTGAAGAAGGCGACTCTGAATTCGGTGATTTGATTGAAGACTCTGAAGCTGTTAAACCTGAGGAATCAGTGACATTTACTATCCTGCAGGAGCAGTTGATGCAGGTTCTTGGTGGTCTTACCAACCGCGAAGCTGATGTGATTAAGGCTCGTTATGGACTTACTGATGGTCAGCCAAAGACTTTGGATGAGATCGGCAAAGTCCACGGTGTGACACGTGAGCGCATTCGTCAGATTGAATCTAAGACGATGTCAAAGCTGCGCCACCCATCACGTTCGCAATCACTGCGCGATTACCTCGATTAAAAACTATGTCTGACGCAACGGCATTTATCAATCCCAAGAGCGGATCTATCCGCATTACTGGGGTTGTAGATATCGTTGATGCTGAGGGCAATGTGATGCAAACTATTGAGAACCCAAAGTTCTGTGGTTGTGGCCAATCAAAAGAAAAACCCCTATGCGATGGTTCGCATAAGGGCATTCTTAAGGATTAAGTTACTTAACTTCTACAAGCTTTTCTGACTCGTCCTGGATCTTTGCTGCAACGGTCTTCAGCTTTTCTGCATATTCCTTGCCATGATGGGCACAGAACATTAACTCGCCACCAGTTACCAGAGTTGCACGCACGTAAGCTTGTGCACCACAACGATCGCATCGATCGAGGGCATTTAGAGGTGTGGATTCGAGGATTACTTGCTCGGTCATCGCGCTCTCCATATCGCTTAGGTGGGAAGTTCTTGTATATCTATGGAACATCATGCCAGTTCTCTTTATTCCCCGCACGGCAAAATGATTGCAATATTGTAAATTTTTATTAATTTGAGCGCATAAATATCGGAAATTTATCGATATTTAGAGATATCTCACCCTCGGCCAATCAATATATGAGACCCTCGGCGCGCTTACCTTGATGCGAACCATTCGCTGGCTAACCTTTGCCACCGTGGCAGATGAATTGAACTTCGATGCAGCGGTGGATTCTAAAGATAGCTACACCGCCAAAGACTTGGCTGTCCTTGAAGGACTCGATGCCGTTCGTAAGCGCCCAGGAATGTATATCGGCTCTACCGATTCACGTGGCTTGCAGCATTGCTTGTGGGAAATTATTGATAACTCTGTCGATGAGTCGCTAGCTGGTCATTGCAAGAAGATCGAAATTAATCTTGAGTCAGATGGCTCTGTTGAAGTACACGATGATGGTCGCGGAATTCCTGTTGATAAGGAACCCAAGACTGGACTGACCGGCGTTGAAGTTGTGATGACAAAGCTACATGCCGGAGGAAAATTCGGTGGCGGTTCATATGCCGCATCCGGTGGCCTTCACGGTGTGGGTGCATCCGTTGTGAATGCATTGGCTGAACGTCTGGATGTGGAAGTTGACCGCAATGGCAAGATTTACTGGATGTCATTTAAGCGCGGAGTTGCCGGCGTCTTCGATGGCGATGGACCGAAGGCTGACTTCACGCCGCAATCAGGACTTCGCACTATTGGAAAGATTTCTGCAAAGGTAACGGGCACGCGTACCAAGTGGTGGTCAGATCGCCAGATCTTCTTAAAAGAGGCAGAGCTTGATATTGAAGATATTTACGCACGAGCTCGCCAAACTTCCTTCTTAGTTCCAGGGCTTTCCATTACCGTTAACGATAACCGCAAGAAGGAGAAGAGCACGCAAGTCTTCTTCCATAAGGGTGGAATCTCTGAATACTGCGACTTCTTACAACCTGATGCACCCGTAGGTGAAGTAATTCGTATCTATGGATCAGGGCACTATCAAGAGACTGTTCCTGTCCTAGACGATAAGGGCCATATGGTTTCAACTGATGTTGAGCGCGATATGGAAGTTGATATTGCACTCAAGTGGGGCGTGGGCTTTGACACCACGCTGCGCTCATTTGTGAACATCATTGCAACGCCTAAGGGTGGCTCTCACGTCCTTGGCTTTGAGCGTGCGATTACCAAGGCATTTAATGAGGCGATGCGCAGCGCAGGAATTTTGAAGAAGAATGAAGCCGATGTCATTAAAGATGACGTCATGGAAGGCCTGACAGCTGTTGTCACAGTGCGTATGTCTGAACCACAGTTTGAAGGACAGACCAAGGAAGTACTCGGCACAGCAGCTGCCACAAAGATTGTCTCTGCAGTTGTTGCCGATAAGTTGAAGGAGTTCTTCTCCACAACGCGTCGCATCGATAAGGCCAATGGCAAGTTGATCATGGAAAAAATCGCCAATGCCTCACGAACGCGCATTAGCGCACGTGCTCATAAAGATATTCAGCGCCGTAAGAATGCTCTGGAATCATCATCGCTTCCTACAAAG
>JBILBC010000066.1:0-7153 GCA_044353885.1 Candidatus Planktophila sp.
ATGGTGATAAATGAGACATCGCCATATTGGGCAGTACCAGCACATGATTTTAGAGAGATGCAATCATCGGCTGTAATGAGTGTGCAATCTTTAATCAGCACATGGCTACAGCGATCGATATCGATGCCATCGGCATTAGGCACCATAAGGTCAGTCAGGATTTTCACTCGTTCAATAGTTGAGTGATCACAACCTGTAATTCGGATTGCCCAAAATGCAGGATCTTTCAAAGTGAAATCAACGAGGTTGAGATCATCAGATTCGATGATGAAAATTGTGAAGGGGCGCTCCAGGTATTGGCTCTTTCCTCCCACAGGTCCGCGCATTGAATGGATATAGCGGCCGCGCTCTTCTATAAAGTTATCGGCATTTCCATCAATGGTGCCGGGGCCGGTAATGGATGCTTGATGTGCTTTAAATCCTGAGATAAATGCTCGTTGAGGCAGGACATATTCATCGACTGCGCCATCTGTAATAGCTGAAATTAAATGCTGCGGTGAGTAATCCTGGTAATCGCTACTTGCCAGCAGCACTGCGCCTTGCGCCAGATGCAGTTCAACCCCTGCCTTGATCTGCAGGCTGCCCGATAGGAAGACCCCTGCAGGGATTGTGACCCGGCCACCGCCTCCGGCGCTCACCTGGTCGATGGCAGATTGGATAGCTGCCGTATTGAGTATCTGGCCATCGGCGATGGCCCCACAATCAATGATTACTAGATCCACAGAATCCACCTTAGGGCCGTTGGGGGTGAAGAGCTGGCCAGGTCGGCAAGAATGCCAAAGATGGTAATCCTTGTCAATAATTTACCGAAAACTCACCCCTAAGCGTTGAACTGCATAATAAGCGCTCATTCTTGGGTAACAATTAGATAAATTTCGTGGCGCTTCATTGACAACCTTTACCATATCCCCTAATTTTCACTGCAATGTGAATGAAATTCACCCGGGTCCCACCAGAGCCTCATCTAGTGAGATCACAACCCATAGAAGGAGAACTATGAAGCTCAGCAATCGAAGCCTCGTCGGGGCCCTAGTAGGAGTCTTTACTTCTGCTGCGGTGATGACCGGGCTCGCAATGCCTGCATCGCAAGCTGCAGACACCATCAATATCATCAGTCTCTATAAGACCTCTGGAGGCCCAGAAGCAGAAGCGATGAAGTTGCTTATTAGCAAGTTCGAAGCAGCAACTGGCGCAAAAGTTAATTTCACTGAAGCAGGCGAAGGCCTTGCAACTCAGTACAACTCAGATCTGCTCGCAGGTAAGGGCGCAGACCTCATGATCGTTAACCTCTTTGACGGAACATCTGCATGGCTTGAAAACGGTGCATCAGTTCCTGTTGACGGTTACGTCAAGCAGTGGGGACTCGACAAAGTTATCCAGGCAGATGCTCTCGCTGACTGGTCAGCAAAGACAGGCTCTGGCGCAATCCAGGGATTCCCATTTGCGGGATTCACATGGCCTATTTGGTATAACAAGTCACTCCTTGCTAAGGCAGGAATCAAATCTGTTCCACAGACAACAGATCAGTTGATCACAGCAGCTAAGGCGCTTCGCGCTAAGGGCATCGCTCCAATCGTTGTCGGTGGTTCTGACTGGTCAGGTAACAAGCTCTGGTCACAGATCATTGAGTCATACATGCCACCAGCAGAGGCAAAGAAGGTCTTTGCTAACGGTGGATATTGCTCAAGCAAGAATGCTATGAAGGGTATTGATCTCTTCGTGAAGCTTCGTGACGCAGGCGTATTCGTTAACGGTATTGAGGGTTACACCGCAGACCAGATGAATACTGCTTACTACACAGGAAAAGCGGCGATCATGCCTGCCGGTTCATGGGCAATGCCATCAACACCTGCTGCCATTGCAAAGGTCACTGAAATGGGCGGTATGCCTGTTCCAGCTGGCGCTTACTACAAGAAGCCAACTGCATTCCAGGCTTACTCAGCTGTCGGCCTCTTCGTTGGTCCTAACGGATTGAAGAAGCTATCCCTCGTTAAGCAATTCGTTCAGACTCTCTACAGCGCAGATGTTGTAGCGAAGTTTGTAAGCGATGTTGCAATCGTTCCAGCAACAAAGACTCCTTTGACTGCTTCTTCACTTGCTAATGCAAGCCCATTGCTTGCACAGTCAGTAACAGCACTTCCTTCAAAGGTTTCATACGCACTGTTCCCTGATGCATATGTTGGAGCTAAGGGCACACCACTTACAAAGGCAAGCGCACTTGCATATGGTCCTGGCGTTAAGTCAGCGGCAATCTGTAAGGCAGCCGATGCTGCATATAAGGGCTAGTCACCTCCTGGCTAGCTAAACCCTGTAGAAGGTATAGAGGGGGCGCTCTGCGCCCCCTCTTATCTATAGTGTGACCTGAATTAATTGGCGTAATGAATCGAGAAGTAATGGCAAAGATTAAGAGCGAGAAATCGATCATCTTCGCTCTGCCTGCCATCGCGCTCTATGCAACATTTATGATCGGCCCGCTCACTGCGATGTTCTACATCAGCACCTTGAAGTGGACCTACATCATCGCTCCCCCATCATTTTTAGGTCTTGATAACTATCGCAATATGTTTGAAAGTGATGCTTTCTGGACTTCTCTCAAAAACACCATCATCCTCGTGGCAACACTTGTTCCAGTGATGATCCCTCTCGCCTTTATGGTCGGTTACTACCTCTCCCTGAAACCACGAGGCCATCGGATTCTGCGTGTGCTGATGTTTACGCCAGGGCTTATCTCCTTGAGCGCAACTGCCATGGTCTTCTTTGCAGTCCTTACTCCCCCAGGACTTCTCAATGGAACCTTAAATAATTTGGGATTTAGTAACGAGAACACTGCCTGGCTTGGCAATACTCGCACCGCACTTGCCTCTATTTGGTTTATCAATCTCTGGCAAGGAATTGGATACACAGCAGTTCTTATTACCGCTCGCCTTGAAAGTATTCCTCGCGAAGTAATTGAAGCCGCTCGACTTGATGGCGCATCTAATTGGAGTCGCATGTGGCGGATCTGTTGGCCCATCATCTTGGATTACATCGGCACAGTCACCATGCTTCAATTCCTCTGGACCATCTTTGGTGGCGCAGGGCTAATCATCCTTCTCACCGGTGGCGGCCCTGGATATGCCACAACAACTCTAGGTGTCTTGGTCTATGAGAAGGCATTCTCTGAAAACCAATTGGGCTACTCACAAGCAGCTGGCGTAGTCCTCTTCGCCTTTGGTCTCATCGGGATGATCTTGATCAAGAGACTGATTAAGGCAAAGGATTAAGTGATGTTTAAGAGAAAGAGCACAGGTGAAGGAATGGCACTTCTTCCTGCCCACATCTTGGTCTGGACATATGCAGCCCTTCTTGGAATTCCGATCTACTTCGTTATCGTCTCTGCCTTTAAAGATAACATCGCAATATTTGATACTCCTCTTGCTCTGCCTACCTCGCTCTCCTTCGATAACTTCGTTGAGGCATGGAACACCGTCAAACTTGGTCGAGGTCTGATTAACTCTTTGATAGTCACCACGATGTCAGAGCTTGTGACCCTAGCTCTTGCCCTTCCTGCGGCTTACGGAATTGCCCGCAGCAAGGGCAAGATAGGGGCGCTCGTTGAGCGCATATTTGCGCTCGGATTTCTCATCCCTGCCTTTGCAGCCCTTGTCCCCACACTTCTGCTCTCCATCAAATTGAATATGTATCAGACCCTTCCCTTCTTCTCACTCTTTCTCTCAGCAACCACACTTCCTCTCTCGGTTATCTTGCTCGCTCAATTTATGCGCACCATCCCCAACGAACTTGAAGAGAGTGCAATGCTCGATGGAGCAACTCGTTGGCAGACTCTGCGCTATATCTATCTGCCACTGACTCGTGCAGGAATCGTTCTTGTCGTGATCTTAAACTTCCTCACCTACTGGAATGAATATCTCTTCTCTCTCGTTCTCCTTGGATATCAAACATCAACACGTACTGTTCAAGTTGCTCTGCCGGTTCTGGTTACCAATAACACGCAGTACGGCGTTCTCTTAGCCGGAACTCTGATCAGCCTTATCCCCGTCTACATCGTTTACATTTTCTTCCATCGCAAGATTGAAGGGGCGCTGCTCGCGGGGTCTATCAAGGTATAGTTGCGGCGGAGGTATTACTCGTGGCACATGCCCCTCGCATCACGCTGAAAGATGTTGCAGCCCTTGCAGGCGTCAGTATCAAGACCGCCTCTCGCGCACTCGCTGGCGAAGCTGGAGTCAATGTTCAGACCCTTGCCACCATCAAAGCTGCCGCTGAAAAGCTTGATTACCGCCCTAATAGGCTTGCCCAGCAGCTGCGTGGAGGACAGACAACCCACGCTATGGCACTTCTTATCGGTGAGCTCCATAACCCCTTCTATTCAGAGGTTGCAGCAGGCGTTGAATCAGTATTGCGCCCACAAGGCTTCGATATCTTCATCGCATCCACCAATGAAGATGTGACCACAGAAAAGCATTTGATTGAAAACTTCATCGAACGCTCTGTTGAAGGAATCTTTATCCTGCCCGCATCACAAGATCACTTCTATCTTGAGAACGAGCGCCGCCGTGGAACTCCTATCGTCTTCCTTGATCGCCCGCCCGTGAATGTCCTTGCAGATTCAGTCACCCTTGATAATCGCAAAGCATCACGCGATGCCATTGAACATCTCTTTGCTCAAGGTCATCAGCGCATAGCAGTTCTGGCCGATGCTGAAAATGTCTGGACAGCGCGAGAGCGTATTGAAGGTGTGCGCGATGCCTATAGCAATAAGAAGATTCAGCTTGATGAGTCCCTCATCATCAGCGGGGTAGTAACACCTGAACCAATTCTTGCAGCCCTCACCAGATTGCTGAAGCTGCCTAAAGATCAGGCCCCCACAGCAATCCTTGCTCTCAATAACCAAATCACTGTGGGTGTGATCTCAGCACTTCAAAAGCTCAAGACCTCACTTGGCTTGGTTGGCTTTGATGACTTTGAACTTGCTGAAGTTCTCTCCACCACCGTCGTGCGCCACAGCCCCTTTGAATTAGGCCGACAAGGTGCACTGCTTGCCCTAGATCGCCTTGAGAACCCCAACCGCAAGCCAGCACATATCGTGATGCAGGCAGAGCTTGTCGATCGTGGCTCTTCCTTCACGATTAAATAAGACATGCCAAAAGATCCCTCCCGCGAGGCCCACTTCCCCGCTATCGAAAAGCGTTATGGGGAGAAGATGTCCTACTGGTTTAAGGTCATGAAGGAGATCAAGGGCGATAAATATCCACAGCAGGTAGCTCACTTGCGTGAGAACTACGGCTTCTCACAAGCCCATGCCAACGCCCTTGTTATGTTCTCACGTGGCTCCACATCATCTAAGCGCCATGACACCCCAGCTGATTACTACAAAACTATTGATCCCAAGCAGGCCACAACGTTGCGCAAGATCTTTAAAACTATCCAGAGCAAATATCCCAAGACTGAACTTGTTATCGCCTGGAATCAACCGATGCTCAAGTTGGGTGATGATTACATCTTCGGCGGGTCATGTTCAAAGAACCACATCACCATCGCCCCATGGAGCACCGATGTTCTCGATGCATTCCGCGACAAGATGGATCATCTGAAGGTAAACAAGAAGACCATTGTGATTCCAAGTGATTGGAAGGTCGAGGAGAAGTTAATCCTCGACATGGTCAAGGCAAGGATTGCAGAAACTAAGTAGTTACTTCTTTATCTGAGCAAAGGCTGCATCAAAGAGCTGGGCAAAGCGTAAGGATTGCGATAACGGCATGACCCAATCACTGCCACCCATAGCCTTACGTGCAAAGTTATCGGCCATGATTTGATAGGGATCCACCGGACCAAAGTGCTCAATAGAAACCTTGCCATCAATGGTGACCTCGAGCTTGCTATCTGCGTGTCTTGAGTTAAAGACGTTATCGCCGAGCATGCGAGCTACGCCCTTCTCTCCTTCAACAATGAGCCAACTTGTCTCAGGGATATTGCATGATGTCACCGTCTCACACAGAGTATTACCCAGCGTGTAATTCACACGCGTTGTCTCATCCACACCACCTGAATGGCGAACTGATTGCACACGCAAATCTGTGACGGCAGGAAAGTCCATCAACCACAGAGGTGCCACTGTCGAATATGGCCCCAAGTCATACAAGATTCCCCCACCAATAGTGGGATCAAGTCGAATATTGCCGCCATCCAGACCATCGTATGTAAAGCAAGAACGAATTCTCTTAATCGCACCTAACTGCCCAGAGCGCACAATCTCTTCAATGCGTTGCGTGCGCGGATGCCATCTATTCCACGATGCCTCAACGAAGAGAACTCCAGCAGCCTCTGCCACAGCAATCGCCTCTTGCACTTCAAGTGCGCTCATCCCCAACGGCTTCTCACATAAGACATGCTTACCCGCCTTCATCGCTCTAATGGCCACAGGCAAATGAAAAGCATTAGGCAAAGAGATATAGACACCATCAACTGCAGGATCTGCAAATAACTGGTCGTAATCTGTGTAGATCTTCCCCGTTGGAGAGATCGTCATTGCTCTATCTGCATCGCGGGAGGCAACAGCATAAATCTCACCCACATTAGAGCGGGAGATAGCTGGATAGAGCGCCTTCTTGGCAATCATTCCTGCGCCAACAAAGCCCCATTTAAATGTAGTCATCGTGATCTCCCTAGAAAGAAGGCGAGTCTAACTGCGTCCTAATTCAAGTGCTATCGCTTTTGAGATACTGGGCAGAGCCTTCTCAAATGAGATTCCATAGACCTTTTCAAAGGCATCAGGGAACTTCATCCCTGAACCACATTGCTTCCACACTTCCATAGTGGAGGCAGGGCCCTTTATCGCCGTCAAAACTTCAACGAGCATTCCGCCCAAGTCATATTGGCGCCAGCGGTCATACTTACTAAACCAACTTGATGGCTGGCTCGTAACAAAGAACTCCTGGATCCACTCGGAGGTAATTTTCGAATCTCTAAAGAGATCTTGTGAGACATCTCTACGATTTTTTGTATAGAGCTCAAATGATTGATAGTAGGTGGCAGCATTTTGTGAGAACTCAGCTTGCCCCTCGAGATACCAGGTGGGTGGCCAATTACCTGTTGTTGGCCACGGTTGTGGTCCACGCATCTGATTCTGTTGCACAGCATGTGTGTACTCGTG